>JAKQQT010000331.1 GCA_029564025.1 Armatimonadota bacterium
CCAATCCCCTGTCCAGACTGCTACCAAATTCCGTGCCGATGCGGCGAGGCCGCTCAGGCGTTCCACCGTGGGCACAGACAAGAGACAGACTACCAAGAGACCAACAACCGCGCGACCTGACGGCGCGCAGAAGGAGTACACGATGAGCAAGAAAGTGTTTTCAGCGATTGAGCGAGTGACCCCCGAAATGGCCGTGGCGTTTCTCGCAAACAACCCCAGCAACCGCGCAATAAACGCGAGGGCTGTCGCGCATCTCGCGGAACAGATGCGGTGCGGCGTGTGGTGTGAACACGTCTCCCCCATTGTGTTCAACGAGCGCGGGGAACTCATTGACGGACAGACGCGCTTGTCAGCAGTGATTCAGTACGGAAAGCCCGTGCGCATGGAAATCAAGCGCAACGTCCCGGACGTTGTGCGCCCGCTCATTGACACGGGCCGGAAGCGCAAGGCGTCCGACTGGCTTCAGATGCTCGGCATCCCCAACGCCACCATCGTGGCAGGGGCCGCGAGAATCTACGGCGCGCACAAGCAGGGTTTTCTTTCGTCCTACTGGCAGCACGGAAACTTCAGCACGCTCAACATTCAGCGCATTGTGGAAGAGCATCCGAGCGTCATAGAGTTCGCCCAGCGCGCACTGCATGCCCGCGCCGCGCACATTCTCGCGCCTTCACAGCACGCCGGGATGTCATGCATCTTCGCCGAGAAAGACCCCGAACTGGCGGCGGTCTTTTGTGACGAGATGGGCGAAGGCTATGAGCCGACCGTGTACCCCGCGTTCCACCGCGTGCGAGAGACCATCTTGAAGGACCGCGCGGTTGCGAAGTCCGCACTTTCCCGCGCAGTGGTTCTCGCCTACCTAATCAAGGGATGGAACGCCACGCGCACGGGCCGCGCCCTGCGGCTTGTCAAGTGGACCCCCGGCCTTGAATCCTTCCCCGAAATCCTCTAACCGAAAGGACGCACAATGACCAAGTACGAAGATCATGAAATCGCCGCGCTGTTCCCCCTCATGTCGGAGTCGGAACTATCTGATCTGGCGCAAGATATCTTGCAGAATGGACAGCGGGAGGACATCCAAGTCTATCAGGGCCGCATCCTTGACGGGCGCAACCGCTACCGCGCCTGTGTAATGGCAGACGTTGAGCCGCGCGTGAAGTCCTACATCGGCACAGACCCTATCCGTGACGTGCTTTCGTGGAACCTTCACCGCCGCCACCTCACCACCTCACAGCGGGCAATGATTGCGACCGCCGTGCTGCCGATGTTGGAGGAGCAGGCAAAAGAGCGGATGAAGGAAGCGGGTGTCAAGGCTGGGCGCGGGCGACCTATGCAAGAGGAAAAGGGGGGGGCAAATTTGCCCACCCCTGTGGACGGAGACGAACAGCACCGCGCCCGCACAGACGCGGCGACAATGTTGAACGTCTCACCGCGCAGTGTCCAGACCGCCAAGAAGGTGCAGCAGGCCGCGCCGGAACTCGCCGAAAAGGTGAAGGCCGGGGAGGTGTCATTGAACGCCGCCGCGCAGGAAGTCAAGAAGGCGGAACAGGCGCAGAAGCGGGAGACGCGCAAGGTGCATGACTTCAAGGTGCTGGCCGTCCACCCCGACTGGACCGCCGACTATGCCGCGCTCCGCCGCCTTGAATTTCCAGATACGGGGGAGTCCTTTCATGCATTCGCTGTTGTTCCGAACGAGCGCCTGAATGACGGTCTCTACCTGTTCCACGCGTGGTTTGGTGTTTACCCGTCCTGCGT
>JAKQQT010000366.1 GCA_029564025.1 Armatimonadota bacterium
TGGAAGGGCACGATCTACCTTCCGCGCCGCCATAACAACGGCCTCGCCGGTGAAACCGGCCGCGGCGCCGTGTTTTACTGGAAGGGCGACACCGTTCTGACCCCGACGGGTCCGGACCTCAAGAACCCGACCGGCCGTTTCGTGGAAGACACGGCCGTTTACGACTTCTCCGTCGGCAACTCCGCCTGGGGTATTGCCGTGGGCGGCGACGACTACGTTTACGTGACGGGTCTCGCCAGCAAAGCCGTTGTTCGATACAACCCGGACGGCACGAACCCCGTGCTGGTAATTCCCTCCGGAACCGGCTTCTCCTCCGGCGGCAACCTGCGCCAGATGTCCTGCACCGGTAAGGGCATGGACACAACCATCTGGTACATCGACGACGGCAAGGTCGTTGCGAAGTGGACCGCCACGGCCGTTGACAACAACGGCGGACCCACCGCTTTCGCGAAGACCACGCTGTTCACCTCGAACGACAACTCGAGCCAGCACTACCAGCTGTTGCCGAACAGCACGCGTGACACGATCTACTACGGCGCTTACATGGGCACCACAGGCGGCGCACAGTACTCGCCCGCCAAGTTCTCGTTCTCCGGCGTGCGCGACACCGCGTTCCCGATCTACACCCTGCAGACAGGCGACGCCCTGGCCATCGACAGCCAGGACCGCATTGTCTACGCGGGATTCCCCGGCAGTAAGCGCTTCGTTCCGCTGAATCCGCGCAACGGTACCAACCTGACCGACGACGGGATGGGCGGCGTGTTGTCCACGGGTTACACACCGAATCCGAGTGTTTGGGTTTGGAACTACGTCAACGGAACCACCGAACTGGCGCGGTATTCCGACCGACACTACTTCTACTTTGGTTGCGGCTCCACAACAGTGCCCGCCACGGCCGGCAGTTCCACGCTGGGCGTGTTCGCCACGAATATGCCCGCACCGGACGCGAAGGACGTCGTGATTTCGAATCCCGGCACGGGAACCAACCTCAAGTTGATGTTCACCATGCCGAACGACCCCGAACTGATTGGAGCCGACATCTACCGCTCCACCGTTCAGGGTTCACTCGGAACCAAGATTGGCTCCAAGGTCGCCAGCCCGTACACGGATTCCGGTTTGACCGCCGGTGTAACCTACTACTACACCGTGCGCCCGATCGGCAAGGATCCGTTCACGGGTGAAGAGTACTCCAGCGCCAGCATCACGCAGTACGCGGGCGTTCCGGTATTCACCTACCCGCCCGAGCCTCCGACGAACATCAAGGCCACGGACACCACCCAGGGCGGCGAAATCCTGGTGGAATGGACCACGCCGGCTCTGTATGCAGACGTGATCAACATCTACCGCTCGCTGATTCCGACCGAACTCGGTCCGAAGGTGAAGGTCATCACATCCCCCGTTGCGGGCGCTCCGGCCAGCTGGCTGGACACCGGCCTGGTGGACGGCGTGACCTACCACTACACCGTGCGGGCCATGAACGGCAAGAACGAGGAATCGTCCAACACCGCGAAGGTCTCCGCCACTCCGAGCGACCAGGTAGCCCCGACATTCGGCGGCCTGACCTCCGCCAAGGACTACGGATTCCCCGGCGCCCGCCTGACGTGGACGCCGGCCGTGGACAAATCCGTTGTCAGTTACCGGGTGTACGTGTCATCGACGTATGACGGATTCAACTTCAGCAGTCCGTTCGCAACGACAAGCGAAACGACCTACGACCTGCGCGGCCTGACGATCAACCAGCCCGTGTTCCTGCAGGTGAAGGCCGCCGACGGCGCCGGCAACACGGACACGACGACCAAAATCGTCGAGTACACGCCGACGCGCATCATCGTGGACCCGGACGTGAACGTACCGGCCAACTCGGCCAACGTGAACGTTCAACCCGATGCCAACTTCCCGGCGTTGGTTCCGTCCGACCTGGGTTCGGGCAAGGCCACCGCGGAGGACCTGTTCCTCACGACGTTCGCTCCGGGATCAACCTTCCTGAACACGAACGACAAGTTGGGCAAGGTGCTCTACACCATTCCCATCAACGCGGCCGGCACATACAACCTGGCTGAGAACCACTACAACGGCTATGGCACCGTGATCGTCGCGGCGCCGAACGTTCGGTTCAGCGTCACCAAGCCGGATGGAACGGTTCTTCCGGACGTGTTCCTGAACCAGGGCGGAAACGGGAACGCCTGGAACCTCATCTCCAAGGTTGACCTGACCGTTGGCACATTGACGGTTCTGGTGGACTTCACAACGGTTACCGACAACACCCCGACGAACTACTTCGTCGCACCGGTGATCCGCGCTATCGCGGTGCCGAAGCCGGTTGTCATTTACCAGGCTCCGGTGGTTCCGACCATCGACGGTAACATTACCGACGCCGAATGGGGACGCATCCCGCCGCTGGTGATGGGACGCGCCATCCAGGACCTGATTCCGGGCAACTGGACAGGACCGGCGGATTACCACAGCTACGTTTACCTGTCCTGGGACTCGACCCGCCTGTTCTTCGCCCTCAAGGCGACGGACGACGTCGTGTCGTTCCCGGACACCCCGGAGACTCAGCTGTTCTTCCGCGACGGCTTCGAACTCTATCTCGGACTGCTCGACCCGCAGGACCCGACCCGCACAGCCTACGATCTGCCGGGTGACTATCAGATCGTTATCTCCGCGGACAAGGACCCGGGCACCGGCGCCCTCACGGCGCGCTGGTACTCACAGCAGTCCTCGTGGTACTGCTCCGGCAACCCGACGCACATCGTTGTGAAGGCGGTTCCGGGCGGCTACAACATCGAAGGCTACCTGGAGTGGTTGAACCTGGACGGCCAGTACAACGCTCCTGTTCTGAACCAGGTGATCGGTTTGAACATCCACGCCAACGACAACGACACGACGACTCCGAACCAGCAGTCCGCCTTCTCGCTGAGCCAGAAGGGAAGTTCCTACAACAACCCGTCCAACTGGATCACGGCGACACTGCTCGGCACAGCCCCCGCGGCTGTACCGGGTGACATCGACCGAAGCGGTTTCGTGTCGATAGCCGACGTTCAGTTGGCGCAGAAGGTTGCCGCCGGACTGGTGGCGCTGGACGCGACCATGTCGCTGACCAATGGCGACGTGGTGGCCGACGGCAAGATCGACGAGAAGGACGTTGCGAAGATCAACCGCATGATCAACGGCCTGTAATCGATCCCTGTCCTGAAAAGCGGGGTGGCCTTCCGGAAACGGGAGACCACCCCCTTTTTTATATACTGGAAGTGTGCGGGACCATACGAGTTTACGTTCCCGGAACGCTTGTTTACGAGATATCAACCTCCGCGGCGGAGCCGGAGGTGTGGGAAAGGCCGAGCCATGTCACGTCGCGCTTTCTATTTCTGTGCATCGTTCTGCGCTCTCTTTGCTGTCGGTTTTTCGGCACGGGCTGTCGAATACACGCTGGACACATCGTACGCCTACCCGGGGCAAACCGCTTCCAACAGCGGGCGCGGCCTGACGCCCAATCCGGCCGATACGCGGTTGTTCGCGATATCACGCGGCAGTTCCGCCAGCACGGTTCACATCCTGGATGCGGCGGACGGAACCCCAGTGGCGACCATCACCCCCGTTTCCGCCGGCGTCAACGACGTGGCGGTTTCGGCGGACGGGAATACGGTGTACATGGCGCGTTCCATCTCTTCCACGGAAGGCGCGGTCGATACGGCTTCAGCGACGGGAGGAGATTCGACCGTGCTGATCGAGGGGCTGGGCGCCTTCCCGGTTGCCCTGGCACTGGTGGAACAGGGCGCCGATGCGTGGCTCGGCATCGCCACCAACCGCAACTTCCAGATTTGGAAGCGCGGCGAGGGCAACGCGTGGACGCAGACATCACTGGTTCCGCTGGCCACAAACTCCCAACGCGACATTGCGGTTGTTGGCACCACGTTCTTCCTGCTGACCGGTTCCGGTTCGGTTCCGAATGCCATGCAGGTGTTCAACACAAGCGGCGAAGAACAGTTTTTGACCTGGGACGACACGCCGAACGATGTTGGCTCCGGTTATTCGTTCCTCTCGGTAACGGCCGGCGTCGCGGACGGCGCTGACTGCCTGTTTATCGCCGGCGAAACGGCGGAACCGGTGTACGGCGACCCGAGGCTGACCGTGTTCCGCTACGGAACCGACGGCAAGTACAAGGGCGACGGCTTTGGCTACGACCTGTCGTTCGGCAACGAACTGGCGGACCTGGTGCCGATTTTCACCGGCGTGACCACCTATGCGCCCGGCGGATTCGCGAACGGGCACCTTTACCTCGGCGCCGTGCTGAACGGCACACCGAAGACCGCCCGTATCGCGGTGGAGTCGGGTTCCGGCGCGCCCGGCAGGTTTACCGGCACAATAACGCTGGAGTTCCCGCCCGCTCCGGAACCGCTGTCGGGCGCCGTCATCGTGGCGGACGGCGGCGATTTCTCCACCGTTTCCGCGGCCGACGGCACGTATGCTCTCGAGAACGTGCCTTCCGGATCGGAGCGGAAGGTTGGCGCCTGGAAGACGGGCTACGCGGCGGTATCAAAGAAGGTCAACCTGGCGCCCGGACAGATAGCGTCCGCCAACTTCGCGTTCTCGGAGATCGTGCCGGTTCTGCAGATCGCCAGGGCGACAACGCCTCCGACGATCGACGGGCTCATCAACGCCGGCGAATGGGCCAACCCCGTGTTCCCGTTCTTCACACGCGAAACCGGTGAAAGCCCGCACGCGGCGGTGGCCACGCGCGGATACGTGATGTACGACGAGGAGAACCTTTACGTGGCCGTGTCGGCGCAGGAATCCGATCCGCCGACCATTGCCTCCGCCACGATGCCGGACCAGACTTCGCTGTTGATTGAGGACGACAGCATCCAGATTCTCATCGATCCCCCGCATCGGCATGACATTTCAGGGGCGAACCCGAACCTGTTCCAGTTTGCGGTCAACGTCCCGCCCTCTGACTTCCAGGCTCCGGCCGTGCTTGAGCGCAGGATAAACGCGGACGGAACCACCGCGGCGGACATCGCCTCCGGTTCGTGGCAAACCGCCCAGGTCAACCTCGGCTCCGGCTGGAGCGTGGAAGCGCGCATCCCGCTGGCCACGCTGGGAATCGCCACACCGTTCACTCCGACCGCCGACACCGTGTGGGGGCTGTTGCTGGCGCGGAACCGGCCGCAGTACTTCGCGGGTATCCCCGGCCACCTGGACGGACTGCCCACCGAGTACAGCACCAGTTGCGCACTGGCGGACGTGTTCTCCAACTCACGTTACTGGGACGACATCACGTTCGTCTCGCCGGCCACGCCCGCGGTGACGGGCGACATCAACGGCAACGGGGCGCTTGATACGCAGGACATCTTTTTGGCGTTGCGGGTGGCGGCGGGCTTGAACTTCGGGACAAGCACGGCCGCACGGTGCTCCGACCTGGGACGGCTGATCGCCGTGGGCCGCAGTGATGTATACCCGACTCCGTCCGACGGAGCCATCACCCTGGGCGACGTGGCCCTGTTGCTGAGAAGTTTGAGCGGGCTGGGCGGGTAGGTGCAGGGCACGCGTTGACCTGTGATTGACCCAATGCGCCGACCGTCGTCCCGCTCTCGCCTTTCCCCATGCTATACTGATGGCGGGTCGGCAACGGCCCGAATCCACTGCCAAAGGAGGCGTGTCATGAAGATTGTGGAAAACCGCATAGAAGCCCTTTTACCGGTGATGCGCCTTCCGGCAACCCGCTGAGAATCGTTCCCCCAACCACCCGCGCGTTCCGCGCCGTCCGATTCCTCGTGTCCTCCGACAGCCGTGCATCCCGGTCGCATTGTTACGTCACCATGGAGAAGCACGAAATTGAAACTTACGGATTACGGTTGGGACGAGCGACTGGCATCCTCATTCCCGCAACATACGGCGGACGGCCGCGTTGCCGTTCGCATATCACTTCAGGTTAAGGGCCGGTATCTGGCGTTTACGGACGCAGGCGAGATACCAGCCGAACCGACCGGCCGACTGATGTACGACGCATTGACGGCCCAGGACCTTCCTGTGGTAGGCGACTGGGCCGAGGCGACGATCCTGGATGAAACGGCGCCCAGGGCTCTGATTCACGCGGTACTGCCGCGAAACAGCCTCCTGGCGCGAAAAGAACCGGGAAAACGCGCCGTCGCACAGCCGTTGGCGGCCAATGTGGATATCGTTCTGATTGCCGTCGCCTTGGACCAGGACTTCAGCCTCAACCGCATCGAGCGGTACCTGGCTCTGTCGCGCGAATGCGGTATATCGCCGGTTGTTCTATTGACCAAGGCCGACGCCAGCGACGACCCAGCCTTGAAGGTGGATGAGGTCGCGACGCGGAACCCGGGCGTGCCCGTGGTCGCCCTGAGCGTTGTCAACGGCGCGGGACTGGAGGAACTGAACGGCTTTCTCCAACCGGGCGTCACCTGCGTCGTCCTGGGTTCGTCGGGGGTCGGCAAGTCGACTCTCGTCAACCGACTGCTGGGCGAGGATGTGCTGAAAACGCGCGAGGTGCGGTTGGCGGACAGCAAGGGCCGGCACACCACGGTCAACCGGCAGATGTTCGTGTTGCCGTCCGGCGCGCTGATGATTGATACGCCCGGTATGCGGGAGCTTCAGTTGTGGGGCGCGCGGGAAGGCGCTCATCAGGCGTTTTCGGACATTGAGGAACTCGCCGCCGGGTGCCGATTCCCGGACTGCCGCCACGAAAACGAACCGGATTGCGCGGTTTTGGAGGCGTTGGCCGAAGGACGCATCGACCCGGCCCGCCTGGAGAACTTCCACAAACTGAGCCGGGAACTGGACTACCTGTCCCAGCGCCAGGAGGAAGGCTCCGCCCGGATCGAGCGGGCGAAGTGGAAGAGCATCCACAAACAGGCGAAGAAGATAAAGAACCGGTAAACGAAACTCAGGGGACCATTCGGGCCCCTGCAGGCGTGGTGGGGCCGGCGACAGGACTCGAACCCGTGACCCGCTGTTTACAAAACAGCCGCTCTACCAACTGAGCTACGCCGGCGATACCTTACACATCATAAAACCGATTTGGCATCGCGTCAACCATTCCAAGATTCAGGGTTCAGGATTCGGGATTCAGTGCGGACACCGAAACCCAGCACCTGACCCCTGACACCTGGCACCTGATCCCTGACACCTGTCCTATAGCGTCTTCCCCGAGTTCGCGGCATTCGCCTCGAGGTGCTCGATGCTTCGCGTGCCGGCGATGATGGTGGACACCGCTTCGTTGGACAGCAGGAACCGAAGGGCGTAATCGCTGAGGGTGATTCCCCGTTTCTCAGCTTCCTTCGTGAATGCCGCCACCTGCACCTTGCGCTCGGCCTGGTCCTCGCCGAGGCGGTCTGCCTTGGTGGTCAGCACGCCTCCGCCAAGCGGCCACTTGATGATAATTCCAATGTCGGCCGCTTTCGCCGCCGGCAACACGTTCTTCTCCATCAGGCGGTCATACAGGTTGTATGTCAGTTGAAGGGTGTCGTACACGCCGGTTTCGATGGCGGCCAGCGCGGCCTGCTCACTTCCGGGCGACACGCCGAGGAAACGCACTTTCCCCGATTCCTTCGCGCGGACCATCGCCCCCATGGTCTCCTCGCTGGTCACGGTTTCCAACTCGTTCGGGCCGCAGTGGATCTGCCAGAGGTCGATGGTGTCGGTGCGCAGGCGCTTGAGGCTTCGTTCCAGAAACCACTCCGCGCGGGCGGCGGTGAAGTTGTAGTCCGAACCAACGCCGGTCTTGAAGTCTTCGCCGAATTTTGTGGCGAGCACATACTCGCCGCGGCGGTGCGCGACGGTTTGCCCGATGCGCTCCTCGCTGTCCTCGTATGCCGCGGCGGTGTCGATGAAGTTGATGCCCAGGTCGAGCACGCGGTTCATCAGCCGTTCCACGTCCTCCAGGGGCGGCGGCAGGCCGGGGTCGTCGGCGGAGCGCAGGCCCCACGGGCGGCCGATTTCAAGTGATCCGAATCCGATGTCGCTGACCAGCAGGCCGGTGCGGCCCAGGCGGCGGTAATGCATATATTACTCCTTGAGCGGCGTTCAGTTCTCGCTGAACGCGCGCAGTATCGTCGGCAGGGCCAGGAACATGATCGCGAAGTAGGCCAGGCACGCGCCGAACATCAGCCAGTTCCGGTAGCCGGTGAGGAAGTACTCCAAAAGGCCGAACACGCCGATCGTGTCCCCGATGGCGGCCGACACAATGACGGTCCGCATGGTCGGCGCCGGACCCTTGTCCTTCTCCAACCGCAGGCGCAGGAACGCCAGCCCAACGACGAAAGCCAGTGCTCCCAGAAACTGAAGGCCGATGATGAACGGTTTCAAGGCGTCGGGATCGGCCGTTTTTGGCGCGGGTACCAGGTACGTCAGCAGGATGTAGATTCCCGCGGCGGAGGCCAGCGACGCCAGCAGGATGATGAGAACCGCAACCGGCACGGGCGGTGATTCGCGCTGTTTCACGTCTTCATTCCTCGTGGGCAACGGGTTCCGGTTTGCGGGAAACCGCCGAGCGTTCCGCGGCTTCAATGACGGCGATGTTGCGGCGCGCGGCTTCCACCGGAACGGTCAGGGGCGTTCCGTTGATCAGGTGCTCAGCCAGATCCGCATACCACGCTTGCGCGGAATCGCCGTAGCCCATCGCTTCGAAGTCGATCGTTTCGTCCACGGTTTTGTCGTCCTTCACGCGCGTCAGTGTGAAGGTATTCGACCACTCGTGCGACTGCAGGATGGCGCCCTTCGTGCCGAGGATCCGGAAGCGAGGAATCGGCGCGGCGGCAATGCCGGAAATCTGCAGGTTGGCGTATTTGCCGGACTTGAAGCGTATGGAATACATCGTCTCGTCCTCGTTGCTGTAATCGGACCAGACGCGTTTCTGATACCAGGCGCACACGCTTTCGATGGGATCGGGGATCAGGTCCAGAATCCAGTCGGTGAAGTGCACGCCCCAGTCATACAGGTTACCGCCGGAGATGGCCTTGTCGGAGCGCCACCAGTCGCGAGGTTTCGCGTAGTTGGCCATGCCGGCTTCGATGTGGAAGACTTCGCCAATGGCGCCTTCGCCGATGAGTTTCATCTTGGCGAGGTGGTCCGGGTCGAACCGCCGGTTGTGGAAGACGGCCATCGTTTTTCCGGTCGATTTGGAGAGATTCACAATCTCATCGGCTTCGGCCACCGTGAGCGTGAACGGTTTCTCGCAAATGCAGTGTTTGCCGGAGGACAGAACGTCCACGCACGCCGCGTGGTGCAGGTTGTGGGGCAGGATCACGGCGGCGATATGCAGGTCCGGGTCCTTCAGCATCTCGTGGTAGTCGGTGTAGGTTTTGATTCCGGGGAATTCGGTCTTCGCCGCTGTCACGCGCGCCGGATCGATGTCGCACGCGGCATAGGGCGTGATGCCGTTGGCGGCCATGCATTTGAGGTGCAGACCGCCCATGTTGAACTGGCCGCCGTATCCGATGACGGCTCCGTTGATGATGGGCTTGCTCATGGCTTTATGTTACCTTGGTGTTCCGTTCCATTGGCCTGTCCGCGCGTTCGCCGCGACAACGGGCCGGGGTTATACAATATAGCAGAGCGGCGTGTACCGCTGTGCTCCAAGGGTATGTTAGGAGTACCGCGGCCCGTAATGGTACTGCGGGCGCGGAGGGACGAGAGCGGGAGGTTCCGGTATATGAAATGGGTCAACGGACAATGGATGCGCCGAACGGTTGTCGCCGCCGCGGCGCTTTGGATATCGCTTGCCGGCGCGTCGGCTCAGCCGCCCGCAGTTCCGCCCGCCCAGGGGCTGGATCCGTTTGGGACGAGGAGCGTGTCGCTCGACGACCTGGAATACATCACCACATTCGAGGAGTTCGTTTACAATCCGTTTGCCAAACTGAAGCACGTCCGCCCCGACGCTCCTCCGCCACCCCTTTTCGAACCATACGACCCGCTGGTGGGAATGAGCCCGGCTTCGGCTACCAGTCGGCTTGCGCGGACGGATCGCACTGTGTTCCATCTTCCTGTGGTGGAGGTGCGCGTGGGCGAGGAGTTCAACGTCCCGTTGGTGCTGGAATCGGGCGGACCGGTGAACGCATTCGTTGCCTGGGTGGGTTATGATCCCGCCATTGTCCAGGGTCTCGACGTGACCACGCCTAAGGACCTGGACTGGGACTTGACCGACAACCTGGAACCAGATCCGGACCGGCCGGGACAGGGCAGAATCGTGGCCGTGCAGGTGAGCTTGGAACCGAAGAAAACGCCAGGCGACCTCACGTATTTCCGCTTCAAGGCGCTTGCTCCGGGGGTGACGCGCCTTTCTGCCTACCAGTTCGACGCTTCGGACCCGACGTTCCATTCGGTGCGTTGTGTGATCCGCGACGGGATGATTCGGGTTCGCCCGTAACGCACAGACCCGACACCTGATGAAAAGGGGACCCGCGAGGGTCCCCTTTCACATCCCAACCTCCCTTTTCTGATGTACAATGTCGTCATGCGGTTATTACCGCAACGCGATCGACAACGATACAACAGGAGGTTTCGGACCTATGGTGCTTTCTTCTTCGAACGTATCGGGCCGACTTCGTTTGATGCTGAGCGTTTTGACGGTTCTTCTCGCACCCGCCGCGGTATATGCCGGCATCAACGTTCCGTCTGACGGTTCGGACGGTGCGTTCAATCCAACGTCCAGCGTCCAGATTGACCTGACGCAAGCCGTCACCGGCGTTTGGAGCGACAACAACTCCGCCAACACGGGCAAGGGGATTTACGATCCGGCGAAGTGGGCTGTGGTTTTCAAGTACTCGTCTGTCAGCATTCCTTCCGGAGTCACCGTTTCCTTCCGCAACCATCCAACCGGCGCGCCTGTAGTATGGCTTGTGCAAAACGACGCAATGATAGCCGGAACGGTTGATTTGAACGCGAAAGCATTTGTGAGTTCGGCATCACTCACGGAACCGGGACCAGGAGGATTCCCGGGCGGACCCGGAAAATCGCCCACCCAGCCGACCGGTAGCGGGCACGGGCCGGGCGGCGGCGGTCAGCCCGAAAGCGGGGCCTTCATCTGCGTCGGAGGCAGTTACGGAACGGCCGGCGTAACCGGTTCCGGGTATGGAGTTGTGGGACCTTTGTACGGAAATCGGGAGGTAATTCCTTTAATCGGCGGATCAGGCGGTACCGGGCACGGCAACAGCATGAACGATGGCGGAGCAGGAGGCGGCGCGATTCTGCTTTGCGTGGGAGGCACGGCGACCATCTCCGGCAAGATATCGGTTGTTGGCGCAAGCGGTAGCGCGGGTGGTGGATCCGGTGGCGGCATCCGCATCATTGCGGACACCCTGGCCGGCAGTGGCACACTCCGTGCCGAGGGAGCGACCACGACCGGAAGCGGCGGATTGGGGCGCATCCGTATTGAGGCCAAAAATTACAACAACACGATATCAGCTTATCCTGCGGCCACCATCAGCACCACCATTGTTACCGATCCCGTCATCTGGCCTGCCCAGGATGCACCTTGCGTTACCATCGACAGCATCGGCGGAGTAGCCTGCCCGGAGGATCCGCACTTCGTAATCACAACACCGGATCATTACGCGACGGTGGACGTGTCTCCACTCACAACGGTAACGGTAAGAATGACGGCAACGAATCTGCCGTCGAGTTGGAGCGTTGCTCTGCGCGTTGTGCCATATTACGGCAAGGATACCATTGTCCAGGCGACCAAGGTCAGCGGCGATACGGCGTCTTCGGTGTGGGAAGCAAGCATTAACCTGAGCCTGGGAGTTTCCGCCTTGCAGGCGAGAGCGAGCCGGCCATGAGGGGACGAATCAGCGTTAGAGTCGGCTTAGCCGCGCTGGCCTGTCTGTGCGTTCCCGCCGCGCAATCCCAGGAGATTGAGCGAACGGATGCCATATCGCGCCGGGTGCTGGTCGTTAACGGAGGCCTCTTTGCGGACGCCTCCTCCCGCCGGATTCTGGTGGTGAATGGAGGCCTCCACAATGACACCATCTCACGGCGGGTACTGGTTCTTTTGCCGGCCTGGTCCACCGGTGACGCACACAGCGCCATCCGTGTCGCGGCCGGATTGATGATTGCCACGCAGGCCAATATGGACAGGCTGGACATCGTGCGGGACGGAGACTCGGCCGGTAAGATCGACTTTCACGACGCCGTACACCTCCTCCGCCGCTCTGTGGGATTGGATCCATAGGCAGGTGTCAGGAATTGGGTGTCAGGTGTCAGACCGACCTTTCGATCCGAAACGCCTGTTCAAACTACGTGACGACTTGATACCTGACACCCGATACCTGACAACTGAAAAGGGGACCCGCGAGGGTCCCCTTTTCCGACACATCAGCCAATGAATCAGCGCTTGCGAAGGCGCAGACCGCCCAGGCCCGCCAGGCCCGAAAGGGCCAGCAGGAGGGTGGAGGGTTCCGGGATTTCGCCGGGACCGCCCGGTCCCACCCTGATGGCGCTCCACGAAGTGTTCACATAGAACTGGGTCGTGGCGTCGCCGGGGTTCACCGTGAACTGCAGGCTGTCGGCGTTAATCGCGCGGTTGTCCGCTCCGATGGCGTCCCACGTTCCGGTCTTCACGGCTTTGTACCAGTAGGTACCCGGTGCGAGTACCGCTTCGTACATGAACACGCCGGGAGAAACCTCCACCATCTTGGTTGCGGGATTGCCGTTATTCCAGCCCTGCCAGTCGCCAACGGCTGTCCAGTCCGTAATACCGTCATTGACTATGATCAGGTTGCTTTTCCCCCACCAGTCGTCGTTGTAGGTGTTTGAGTCGAAGGTGACCTTCAGTGGTGTGTCAATTGGGCCTTTCGGAACAGGCCGTTTGTAGAACCACGAATTGGAGTTTGGGAAATTGACGTCCCAACTTCCTTTGGTCACTTTGAATTCGTGGCGGCCGGGTTCCACATTCGTCGGGAGTTCGACTTCCCAGTAGCCGCCGCCCACATCCGTCATGGCGAGACCTGCGGGATTCCAGCCATTGAAGTCGCCGGCGACATAATAGCCGCCGTTCGCGCGGGCGGGCTCGGTCAGAATTGTTGCGGCCAGCAGAATTGCCGGCAGGATGAAACGTTTCATAAAGAAACCTCCATGTCGTGAGACCGGCAGGATCGCCGGCTCGAATCCGTCAGGGCGCAATGCCCACACCGCACTCTGCGTCACAAGCAAGCGCGGATGTCAAATCCGGGACTTGATGAGCGAATCCGCTCATACAATGTTGCATAATGCGTGCCATGGCCTGGCGTCCGGGAGGGTGGAGCCGGGCACCATATGATTGTCGGTTCACAGCAAAGGAAAGCACATGACCGCAGACAGCAAACTGGAAAACAGGCTGAAGATTCGAGGTGTGTGGTCGAACCCGGGAGAGGCCGGGAAAACCGCACCGGAGGTTTCCGCCTTCGCTCAGAAGTTGCAGGATGCGCATATCAATCTGGTCGCCATGTGCTTCAAGACCGGCGGAGGCATCCACTGGCCTTCCCGCCTCTTCCCTCAGGCCGTAGCCGAAGGTTACACCGAATTCGATTTCCCGGCGGTCCTTGTCTCGGAGTGCGCCAAACGCGGCATACGCGTCCACGCGTGGTTCATCGACTTCATGGAGAGCGCCACCGGCGCCGCCTACCACGAGCACCCCGAATGGGCCATGCGCAATCCGGAAGGCGGAACCACAGCATCAGAAGCCCTGCGCGGTCGAACGTACCATTCGGTGTGGATGTGCCCCGCCCAAAGGCCCGGCTACGCCGACCAGTGGCTGATTCCCCTGATGGCCGAGTTCGCGGAACGCTACGACGTGGAGGCCGTTCACCATGACTACATACGCTACCCGGGCGATCTTGCTCCGGACCGCTACTGCTTCTGCGATTACTGTCTGAGGGAGATTCCGCGGTTTGCCGGACACGTGACCGACGCCTTCCCGGACCGGCCTTTCTACCACGACCAGTACGACCGGCCGTACATTGAATCGCACTGGGAGCAGAGCCCGCGCGTTCTGCCCCCGAACTGGGACGTTCTTCCACGCGCGATGAAAAGCCGTTTTCTGTTGGAAGGCAGTTCATTCCCCGGCGGTCGCTATGACCTGGACTATTTCTTCTACCGGTACCGAACCCATGCCATCACCCGGTTTGCGCGGGAGGCGGCCGAAGCCGTCCGCGCGGCGAAGCCGGGGATGCTCATCTCCGCGGCGCTATTCAAAAACGCCGTGCAGTCCGGGCGCTTTATCGGGCAGGACTGGCAGACATTCGGCCCCTGGGTGGATATCGCCATGCCGATGGACTACCGCGACCACTATCCGGGCGACTTCGACACGTACATGATTCTACTGGCCGAGAGCATCGAACAGCAGAAGGAATGGGCGCGGGATTACCGCAGTTTGTGGCCGGGATTCGCCATCAACCAGTTGTTCCGCGACGCGGAACCATCGCCGGAGCGGTTCCATCGCACCGTGGATTGCATCCGGAACACGGGCGTTGAAGGCATCTGCCTCTTCTCGAGCGGCCTGCTGACGCGGTACGATTTGTGGACCGATGTTCGCGAGGGCTTCGCCCGCGATGTGGAGAAAGATTAACACCTTTCAACTGTTGGACAAGCGGATCGGGTTGCGATATGATAGGGGTACTGACACGGGTTTGATCGTGCTAGACGGGGAGCCAGCGGTGCCCTGAACCCGCAATCCGCTTCAGCGGGGTTGAACTCCCGACCGAGGCGCCGGGCTGTTGAGAACGGTCCGGCAAAGCCGTGATGATGGCTGGGTCCCGCGCAACATCGACCCTCCAACTCCGCCAGGACCGGAAGGGAGCAACGGTACGAGGTTTTCGATGTGTGTTGCGGTAACGCCTGGCCTGAACGGCTGAGCCGGGGGCCGCTTGGGAACTCGCGCGTCGACGAAGGGTGCACGATCATTATTTTGTGGTCGCCTACGGGCATGACCACGCGAGGCGCCAAGTGCTTTTTGTGCCGGCGCTTCCTGCCGGGGCCGATCTCTTTACGGGACGGCCCCGGCTTTTTTTATCCGGAGCATTGGTTTGGCGGTATCATGCCCATGAATGCCCGACGCGAAAGGATGAAACCCGATGAAGGATCCCGTGAAAACCATCAGCAGGATTGGTATGGTCCTGGCCGGCGCCGCCGCGCTGGCGCCGATTGCCTACTACGGCGCGAACATCGCGATGAAACTCAAATGCCCCAAATGCGGCGCGGAGCTTGACCTCGTGAAACGCCCGGGCGCCTTCGATCCCGAACTGGTGGTGGTTGACGAGGACGAGTGAAGTTGTTGCCCGAATATTACCCCGGGGTTTCCCCCCGGGCGATATGTTCCCCGGGGTTTCACCCCGGGCTGTGTTGAGGAGCCCCTTCGGGGCACACCGGCAAAGCCCCGAAGGGGCGGCATAATCCAACCCGGGACGGAATCCCGGGAAAACAGGTGGACACCATCATGCGCAACCTGATCATCACCGCCCTCGCAATCGCGTGTCTCGCCGCCTGCCGCGCCGAACAACCGACCGCCGTTATCGTCAAGCCCCTCGCTCCATCAAACTCCGTCATGGCATCTCTGAGCCGTTCATTGACGAACGGCGGTTATACGGTGCGGATACTTAGCTTCGACCAGGCGCTGGAACCGGATGCCCTGTCCAATGCCCGATTGGTTGCCCTGCCCGATGCCCGCACGCTTCCGGTGGCCTTTCACGAACCGCTGGAAACGCATCTGCTGAAAGGCGGGCACCTGGTCGCCATAGGCCTTCCCGGTTGGGAGAACCCCCTGGTCAAGGTGAAGGGCCGATGGATGAACCTGAACGACTACGCCCTGGCCACCGCGTGGAATCCGCCTACGCATCGTGTAATGGATTTCCGCCGTCAGAACACGGCGGAGTGGTTGCGCGCCGCCAACGACTTGAATTCACAGTCAACCTATGAGGTTGTGACAGCCGGCCTGGACCGGCATGCCCTGCACGGCAAGGTGTCGAATCTGACCAGTTGGGACACCATCGCTTCGCCCGTCATCGAGTCGCCATTTCCCGCCGGCCACGACCGCACGGTGTTCTGCGCCAAGGGTGGTGCCAACACAAGAGCCCTGGCCGTGGAGTGGATTGAGAAGGACGGCTCACGCTGGATTGCCACTGTACCGCTGACCACGAAATGGAAAAGGTACGAACTGGCGCCATCGGCCTTCAAGTACTGGCCGAGCACGGTCGGCCGGGGCGGCGCCGGGGACGTTTTCAAGCCCGCCAACGCGGCCAGGCTCACTGTGGGACTCGCTTTCAGCCACACCGGAACCGTCAGCGGCGCGCACGAGTGGTGGTTCGGAAACATCGGCACGTCCGCCGTGAACGATGCGCCCATTTCCGCCGCGGAGGCCGGAAAATGGATCGACGGGCTGTATCCGGCATGGAAGTCGTATACCATCACAAATCCGGTAACGGTTTTCACTGCCGCGTTCCCGGCATTCGTGCAGGAGGCGCGGGTGATGGACGTCCAGGGTCCTCTTCGCTCACCGCACCCCCGGCCATCGGGCGCGGGATTCGGCAAGAACCGCGAAACGCGCGTTGAGCCTCTTCTGGTTGCGAAAAACAAGTCCGGCGTGCCCTGCGGTACGCCGGGCGCGCTGTACATACATACCGACGGGCGTTACAAAGGCGGTTGCTGGGCGCTGTTCGGAGTTACGGATGCGAAGTTCCTCGCCTCAAAAACCTTTACCGACGCTCTCACCCGTCTGGTTCAGCGGTTCGACGGGCCGTGGCTGGCGGAAGCGGGTAGTGATTGGTCCACGCAGTTCGCGGGCGAACCGGTGACGGTTGGTGCGAAGGTCGTCGGCGCAATCACCGAGAAGACGTACGTGAAGGTGGAGATTCGTGACTGGCAGGGACACGTTCGACGCTCGCAAGCGTGGCAGAATCCCGTCAACACGGTCTCCGAGCCTTGGACAGCGGGTGATTCTGCCCTTCCCCACCGTGTGGAAACGACGCTGATCGAGAGGGGTGACGTGGTGGACCGTATAGAGCACGAAATTCACTTCGTGGAAACGAACGATCATCCCAATTACATGACAACGAACGAAGGGTATTTTACACTGAACGGCCAACGCTGGAAGGCCCACGGCGTGAACTATATGCCATCATCCGGCATCGCGCGCGACGCCGAAGACTGGACCTCCTTCGAGTACTGGATGGACCCGCAGGCATACGATTCCGCCATCATCGAGCGCGACTTGGACCGCGTGAAAGCGCTGGGGCTGAACTCTGTTTCCGTTTTTTGCTACGGCCGCTCGCTGGAATCGGGCAACCTGCTGGATATCCTGCGCCTGTGCCTCGAACGGAATCTGAAGGTGAATCTTTCCCTGCGCCCGGGCACGCCAATGGACTGGGACGCTCAGTGGCCGCAAATCCGCCCCATCATCGAGGAATACCTCCTGGCGCAAAATGACACCATCTTCGCCTACGACCTCGCCTGGGAACCGAACCTCGGTCCGCAACGCGACCGCACAGCATACGACGACCTTTGGAACAAGTGGATCGCGAACCGTTACGGTTCGCTTGCCAAAGCGGAATCAGCGTGGGGATGGCGCGCGGAAAGAGACGCCTCCGGCGCGGCGGTAAACCCCTCCGACGAACAGATCAGCCGGGACGGCGAGTGGCGCAAGATGGTGGTCGACTATCGCGACTTCGTAGGCGAACTTCTGAAGGAACGTTACGGCCGTGCGCGCCGCGATATCCTGTCAGTCGATCCCAACCACCTGGTGTCGTTCCGCATGTCCGAGGCCGGCAACCCGACGTATGACGGCTCGATGTTCATGCCGTACGAATTTCCGAAACTGGCTGAGGCCGTGGACTTCCTGGCCCCCGAGGCATACGGGCGCATCGGGACGTGGGACAACGTGAAGCACGGGATGTTCGAAGTCGCCTGGGCGCGTGCCGTGGCGCCGGACAAGCCGGTCGTCTGGGCGGAAGTCGGCGTCAGCGCATGGGAACCGGGAACGGATTACGCCTCGAAACAGCGTCTCAAGTACCAGGCGGAGTTTTTCAACGCGTTCTACAAGATGGCGAAGGAATCCGACAGCGACGGGATTTTCTTCTGGTGGTATCCGGGCGGCTACCGCTCCAACGAACAGAGCGACTACGGTATCATCAATCCGGACGGCACGGACCGGCCGTCTTCGGGGGTGATACGGCGGAATGCCCCTCAGTTGACGGCATCAAGGAAATCGAAGACCCGCGCCAAGATAATCATCAACGTGAATCCGCGCGCCCGGGCCGACGGCCTTTTCGGGATGTATCAAACCGTGAAAGATGAGTTCTGGGATGCATACAACCGTGGATTCGAGCCCGTGTTGAAAATCGAGTAGGGGCACATTCGAGGCCCGTACCATCTGCATTCACAGGCCAGGAGTAAAAGCCTGTCATACGGATTCGCTGGCAAGCGCCAGTGCTCATACGAGCGTCCAACCATTGGTCCCGCACGCGCACCTGCCTGAATCCGCAATCCCGCATTTTGAATCTGGACCGGGTGATAGTTTCGGGAACAAATCCGTTCTTTGGCAATGTCTGAAAACTGTTCCAGCATGGCAGTTGTGCGCGGAGCGGCCCGGTTTTCTTGTGGGAGGACGGCCGGGCGAAAACGCGAAGCGCCTGCGGCTCAGGCAAACAGGTCCGCGGAATTGAGACTGTTCGCACGCGGTAATCCGTGCGGTGAGCGCTAGTGGGAGGCGCCTTCGCAATGATCGGATTGCGGCGTAACGTCGGACCTACAGGATTGTCTCCCCTGGCCTGAAGTCGGCAACAATGGCGCCCGGTCAACAGACTCGGTGGCGCCATTGTTGTTTTTTTGGATCACGAAGAAGCGGCGGCTCCACCCGAACCGGGTGGAGCCGCCGCTGTTTGAGTCATCCGGTAATCCGGGTTACGGGTGGTTGATCTTCACGGCGTCCAGAATCGAGATAATCCCGTCCGCCGTCACGTCCAGGCGCGTCTTGTCGTCCACTGTGGCGACGCCAAGTCCGGACCAGAAGCGCAGTGCGTTTCGGGCATCCTCGATACCCAGCGGTTGCGGCGTGCCGTAGGTCAGCGTCACCGCCGATGCGCTGGCCGATGCCGCTCCCGTTGACGTGAGGGTCAACGCGAACTGCACGTATCGTGCCTGCGCGCCGGCGAAGTTAATGGTCGGCGATGGAGCCGACCAAGCGGACCACACCCCGTCCTCGCCCGCCGTTCGGGCAACCATCGACACGGAGCCGGTGGAGGTCAACGCCAGCGACTGCAGGGCTTCCAGCTTGCCGAGGTCGAAGACCTGCGACTCGTAACGTCCGACCGGCGCGTAGTTGGCGTCGGTCGTGAAGGTCAGCGAAGCCGCAAAGGCGCGCGCGGTAGTGTCGGCATTCGGTGCGCCGTCGGAGGCGCGGCCGCCCGCAACGTAGAAGCGGTCCTGCCAGGCCACACCGTCCAAATCCTGCAACGGTTCCGCTGATTTCCAGGTCGGGGTGGCATCTACCATGTCGCCCATGGTTCCGTCTGCCGCGATAGGCGCGTACGAAACCTTGTCTGTTCGAGCATAGCCGTCCCAGCCGGCGATCATCAGGGCATTACCGCGTACGACGCCACCTGCGAAACCGGTGCGTCCGGCGGCCAATGCATTGCCTGTCGTGGTCCACGGACCGACGTTCGGCAGGGTGGATGTGAGGTTGTCGTACACAAGCGCCGCCGCATCGGTTTCACCGCCCCAGACGTACAGGCGGTCGCCGACCGTCGCCATCAAGTGGCGCTGGCGTGTGGCTGGCAGGAGTTCGGTGGCGGTGTTCCAGGCGGAGAGTTTCCCGTCCGGCAGGATATCGGCGTAGTAGGTGGTCGCGACCGAAGCACCGGCATTTGTTTCGCCGCCGCTGTAGTACACCCTGCCTCTGTAAACCGACACAGCGCCGTAATCGCGCTCGTTGCCGGTGCCTTCCGGGAACGATCCGGCCACGGCCCATGGGCCGAGAGTTCCGTCCAACGGATTCTGCCTGGCGTACGCGGTTGTCAACAGCGTGGTTGGTGTTCCTCCGCCAACGACATATACGTATCCGTTGTACGCAAATCCCGCGTGGCAGGAGAGGAACCGCTCTTCATTGAGGGGCGAGGTTTCCGTCCACGCTCCAACGTTGCCGCTGGAATCGATGGGCGCCACGTACACGATGTTCTTCGTTGTGGCGGGATGCCGGCCGCCGATGATGTAAACATAACCGCCCGAAACCGCCATCGCGTGGTTGGCCACGCCTTCCGGCAGGTCCGGAACGGCCGCGTCGTTCACTGCATTCGGTACGCCGCGTTTGTTCAGCGTCACACCGGCGCCGATTGTCACGTCCTGCGCGAGGCCGTAGCGGAAGTCGCCGAACGTGCTGAGATTGCGAACGCGATAACCCTGCGCGTTGGTGGTGGCAAGGAACGACTCCTGCGTGCTTGTCAGTTCCACCGTTGCGGATTCGGACTGCGCCACGAAGTAGTACGTCGTTCCCGGCGTCAGGCCGGCCAGGTTCACCGTGTGGCTGGTGACGTCCGAGGCTCCCGTTGCCGTGAGGGGCAGGAAGTCCGGAGACGTGCCGTACAGCACAACCGAGGTGGTCGGCTTATCCGTTGTCCACGTCACATTAGCCGTGGTCATCTGCGCGGTGGCCGCCAGGTTGCTGATGGTCAGCGTGTCCTTCGTGGTGAACGAAAGGATAGCCGATTGCGCGGCGGCGTAACCGTCGGCTTCGGACCGCACATAGAAGAAGTGCGGCGTGGTTTTCGAAAGACCCTTCAGAGTGATGGAGTGCGCCGTAACACCCGAAGCGCCGGTTGCCTGATTGGGCAGGGAGGCCTCTGAAAGACCCCAGGCCATAGTGGTTGTCGATGCCACATTGGTAGTCCACGTGATGGTGGCGGCGTTGGAGGACAGGAACGCTACCGTGGGACCTTGGGTGATGTTGATCGGCGGCAGTGAACCTCCCGTCACGGTGAATGCGGCGCTGGTTGTGGTGTCCGTGCTCCCCGAATCGGTCGGGGCGAACATCGTAAGCCACTTGGCATACGTGTTGGTTGCAGTTTCCGAAGCCTGCAAACCCAGCACGTTGCCTTTGGCGTCGCAGGTGTTGAAACGGGGTTTACCGTGGCCGGAAGGAACCGTTATCTGGTCAAGCTTCGCGCCTGTCGCCTTGTCCAGTTTGTAATAACCGCGAGTGGCTATGGTGGCATGCGAATAAGTTGTCCACAGGTGTCCGTCCGGCGCCATGCCCAGTCCGCGTCCTGTGGAGCCGCCAGCCGCGGCATTCGGGATGGTGGCGCTGGCGTTGAAGTTCAGGTCGCGCGTCCAGTAGCCGGAAAGAGGATCGGCGTTGTCGCAGTCGAACTTCACGACATTGCTTTCACCGGCAGTGGTGCCAACCTGGTTCACGCGGGCATAGATCGTGTTGGTTGTGGAATGGCCCGTTGGATCGGTGTTTTTGTCCAGAACAACGAACATATCCATCGAACCGCCGAAAGCGGTTGGGTCAATCGTGTTGTTCAGGAAGGCGGTCTGATACTGATATTCGGCCTGGAAATACATGGTGGCCGGGCTGGACTCTGCCTGCGCCGGGGTCTGCGAGTAGTAGAACCACCGGTCGGTATTCGGTCCGGTAACGACCAGAGACCTCTGCTGGTCGGGTGTGTCGAACAGGCGTTGCACGTTGGTGCCGTCCTGATTCATCACGTAGCAACCGGAAACGTGCGGAATGCTTGAGTCGGATTGGACATTCACGTACAGAAGATCGTCCTGCCCGATGTACGGGCCGCGCACGCCCGCCATAAAGAAATGGAACGGGTCATTTGGATCGGCGGAATTCTTGTAACTGATGTCCAGCACCTTGGTGCCGTCCGCCGTGTATACGCGGATCGTATCGTTGCTGTAGTCGCTGACGTAAATGCGCCCGTAATAGGGACTGGCCGGATTGCGGTTGACGCAGAAACCGTAGCGCACGGGCGCGGAACTGCTGGAAGCGATGTCCACCGGCCCCCAGAGCGGGGTGCCGCCCGCGGGAACGGGATTGGCTGTGGCCGTGATGCGGGCGCGGTACTGGCCGTTAACCACAGCCGTTCCGCCGTTGTCCTTGCCGTCCCAGGAGTAGTGGTGTGTGCCACGGGAGAGATACGCTCCCGTCAATACCTCCGATTTCACGACGGTGTTGGAGGCATTCAATACCTCAACAGTCGCCGTCGCGGCGTCGGTGTTCAGGATGTAGGAGATGTCGTAAGGCGCTCCGGTCCCCGTGGCGGTCATGCCGGTCACGGATATGGCGGAGCGCGAAGGTGGGCATAACAGGGCGAGGGCCGCGAGCGCGGCCAACAGCAGGGGAGACTTGCATCGCATTCTTGCTTCTCCTTGTGAAAAACAGGCGTGACGCCAGAGGCGAAACGTGTCAGGGACACCGGTCGATCCGATGCCCCTATTACTGACTAATACACACCCTGCCTCTGAATGCCTACAGACCGGGCCGAATCCGGCTGTCGGCGGGCGAGCGGGAGTATCCTGAATAAAGCACTTTGTCGGAATTGGTCCATATCGTGGTGGTGCGAAACGAACAACGGGCCTCCGGCAGTGCGCTCCGGAGGCCCGTTCGTAGTGTCCGTTTACTTCGACGGCACGGGATGCCGGATGCCGATGCCGGCGTCGATGTACTGGCCGCCGCGTGTCTGCCGGCAGTGGATGGCGATGACGTTTCGCCCTTTCTTCAGCAACGCGTTCACTTCCCGGCTGAGCGGATATTCATCATAGACGGTCATGTATCCGTTTTCGTGGAACACCCTTTTACCGTTGATGAAAACGGTTGTGTCTTCGTCGTGGTGAAGGCGCAGTTCCAGCGCCGAGCGCCCCGCGGGCGTCCAATCAAATTCACGCCGCAACCAGATGTCCGACGTGCTCCACTCGGTGCGGACAATCGCGCCGGGGGTTTCCTTCGTTCCGAAACCGCCGGGACCGCTTTTCCATGCCGAATCATCAAAATCCGGATCGGCCCAGTTGTCCGCCGGTTTCACCGTCATGTACTTCCACGTCTGTCCGGTTTCCTCGGAGGTCGGCAGGCGCATTTCCAGCCGTCCCAGCGGAGGAAGAAGGCCCTTGTTGGCGCGCGCGTAGCGGTCGATAGCGCCTTTCACCACTTCGCGGTCGTACGTCAGCAGTCCGTTGCATTCGCGCTCTACATCGGTGATTTCGGTGTAGATCGCGGCGCTGAGGCCTTCGGTATCTTTCAGTTGATACACGCGCCGCAGAAGTTTGTCGTACATGCGCTGAAGGTCGTTCTTGTCCGAGGCACTCACATAACCCCAGTGCTCTGAAACCCACAGATGCCCCTCGATGTAGCAACCGATACCGCCGAACTCGCCCAGCACCGCCGCGCGGGTTGCTTCCGGCTTTGGCGACCCGGGTCCCGGATACACGTGGATATCGATGAGGTCGCCCACGCCCTTGTCGGTCCATCCGCTTGCATTGCTGGCGAGACGGGACGGATCCAGCGACTTGGCGACGCCGGTCATGCGCTCCGTGTCAAACTGGCCCCAGCCTTCGTTGAACACGACCCACATGATGATGCTGGGATGCCGGTTCCGGCCGGTTATCATCGCTTTCATCTCGGCTTCGTACTGCTTGCGCGCTTCCGGCGTGTCATTGTTGCCGCTCGGCATGTCCTGCCAAACCAGCAGGCCCATTTTGTCGCACCAGTAGTACCAGCGCTCCGGCTCCACCTTCACGTGCTTGCGGGTGGTGTTGAAGCCCAGTTTCTTCGTGATGGCGATGTCGTACTTCAGCGCTTCCTCTGTCGGCGCCGTGTAGATGCCGTCCGGCCAGAACCCCTGGTCCAGCGGTCCCATCTGGAACACGAACTTGTTGTTCAGCAGGATGCGTGTTACGCCCTTCTCGTCCGGCCCGACGGAAATCTTGCGCATGCCAAAGTAGCCGCGAACCGAGTCGATGGTCTTGCCGACGTCGCTCAGCGACACCCGGAGTCCGTACAGGAAGGGGCGTTCCGGCGACCACAGTTTCGCGTTCGGAACGGGAATCACGATGTCCTGTCCGGGTTCGCCTGTCGCTTCGCCGATTTTGCGCGAGCCGTCCATCACGCTGACGGTGACGGGCTTGCCCAGCGTCATGGCCGCCACCGACACCTTCACGCGCACCACGCCGGCGTCGATGTCCGGAACCGCTGTGTACCGCTCGATGTAAGCCTCGGGCAACGGTTCCAACCACACGGTCTGCCAGATACCGGTGGTGGGAGTGTAGAAGATTCCTTGCGGTTTGAGCACCTGCTTGCCGCGGGGCTGGGGACCCCGGTCCGTCGGATCATATACGCCGACCACGATTTCCTGGGGACCGGATGGTTTCAGGACCTTGGTGATATCGAACGAAAAACCGTCGTAGCCGCCCTTGTGAACGGGCATTTCGACGCCGTTCACCCACACCCGGGCCTCCCAGTCAACCGCGCCGAAGTGCAACATCAAGCGTTTTCCGGCCCACTTGGCGGGTACCTCGAAGGTGCGCCGGTACCAGACGCGTTCCGCGTGCCGGTGGATACCGCTGAGCCGCGATTCCGGGGCGAAGGGCACCAGGATGCGCTCCTTCAGGTCGCGGCCGAGGGGCGGGGCTTCCCCGTCCTTCGCATCGTCGAACTGCCACGGGCCGTTCAGATTCAGCCAGTCCGGCCGAACCATCGTCGGTCTCGGGTATTCCGGCAACGGAAGGTCGGGCGCCACCATTTTCGCCCAGCGTGTCATCATCTTGCCGGTTTCGGGCGTCTGGGCAACGGCGTTGACGCAAACACACAGCGAAATGAGGAAGAGAGCGATTATCATAACGGGAAAGTGGTTCAGCATCGGTATCTGGTCCTTTCGATAAGCCTCATGAGCATACTAGCGTTCAGGGCGCGCTCAAGTCCGAGTTGGTCGTTGGATTTGAACTGAATCCGGGCCACAGTGTAAACTAGCCATCGGAGCAAGCATGATAAAAGAACGCACGCCTTTTCACCAACCCGTGGTTCGCCGGTTCATCAAATTCTGCCTGGTAGGCGCAAGTTCCTTTGCCATCCTCCTGATAGTAGAAGAGATTGTCGTAACGCTCCTGCGCAGTACTTCCACACTGGCCGTGCTTTTTGCCAGCAGTGCCGGTTTTGCCACCTCGGTGTTCAACGGGTTCTACTGGAACCGACGTTGGACCTTCCGTCACAAGGCTCCGGATGTTGCGAACCAGTTTGCCGCCTTCCTGATTGTAAACCTTGTCGGACTGGCGCTGAACAACTTTTTCATGTTCCTCTTTTACGACCGCCTGCGCCTGTTCCACGGCATCTCCAGGTCGTACATCCTCTGCCAGATGCTGGCCACCGTGTGCGTCACCTTCTGGAACTTCTTCGCCAACAGCCGCTGGACCTTCGCGCACCGCCGCTGAAATACCGCTCCGTTTGACCCGATGGCGCTTACCGTGCAAGCATGAAAGCGGGACGCACTGATGGAATGCGTCAATCTTGATGTAATAACGCAAGGGTGCAGGCATAATGGACGCTTCTGTCGGACGCTGGACCGCCGAGGATTTGGAAATCGCGCTGGTCGCATTGCTGGACGAAACGGGATATGACAACGCGGAAATCGCGGCACTGATCGGCAAAAGCCTCGCCACCGTGACGCGCCGCCTGCGCGAGGCGAAGGAACGCCGGTGGCTCACCGCCCGCACGGTGTTCACCGGCCCGGCCGAACTGCGCACTGAAAGCCCTGCCCTTCTGCGCGACCGCGAACTGGTGGACCGACTGCGCAAGCACCCGGCGTTTGCATCCATCGAGCGTATTGTAATCGTCCCCATGCCGGCGAAACGCGGGCGCTTGACCACGCCGGACCGCCTCGCCCGTATCGGACGATACTACGCTCCCTATCTCTCGGCGTTCTCGTCCGCTGGAGCCCACATCATCGGCCTCCATTTTGGAAGCAGTGTTCGTTCGCTTGTCGAAAACCTGTCCGCCGCGCCGAAGCCGGACGTGCTGTTCTTCCCGCTGATCGGCATCATGTCGATGACCCCGGACAATCCCTCCTACCGTATCGCTTATGAATCCAGCGCGAACTTCCTGGCCCGGGTCGCCGCGGAACGCAT
>JAKQQT010000395.1 GCA_029564025.1 Armatimonadota bacterium
TGGACCACGTCGGGATACGAATCGTTGAACGGGCTGAATCCGCCAAGCGGAACAGAACAATTCACTACGGCTCCTACTTTCACGACATGGTAAGCAACGTCATCCGCGACGGCCGCAATGAAGCGGCAACCCTGCTCACCAAACTCCAGGCGACAAAACTAAGGACAACATGACAATGCCATCCTTCTACATCGTCACTCTCAAGCACGACGCCGGCGTAATCCGCCTCGGCGTCACCGCACCGAACCGCCGCAAAGCCATTCAAATGGCCTGCTTGGCGGAACACGCGCCACTCAGCGCGGTCTTAACCTGCATCAAGAAAGCCCAAATACGGAGAACGAAATGAACGCCTGGACCATCACCAAAGACTACTTCGCAGACCCCGACGCAAAGCGGGGCACCAACAGCAACGCCGTCGGAATGACCGGCCCGCACGGCATCCCTACGGCGCTCACGGCCAAGAAGATCGCCGAACACCCGGACGCCAAGCCGTTCCGCATGCTCGACGACGACAACACCCTCTGCTACGAGGGCTTCCTCATCGGCGACGAGTTTGCCCCGCTCGACGACTTCGGCGAACCCAACGCCGGCTGCACCAGCATCCAGGTTCAGGAAAACGGCGCATGGGTCTATGTCTGAAACAGGAGAAAACGACCATGAACACACTCACAGCAACTCAGCCCGAGTTGATCCGTCCGGAGGAAAACATGACGCGCTACTGGCGCATCGACCGCGTGCACGGAAAAGGGAAACACCAGACGCACCGCTACCTCTGCACGGTCGCGTCGCAATCCCAATCCAACCCGGTCAGACTCGCCCGCTCGTGCGGATTCTCCGGACCGCTCCACTGCGTCGAAATGACCTTGGACGAATACGCCGCCAACTTGCGGAGAAACTTTCACTAGGAGAACCCACCAGCATGAAAACCTCACCGGAATGGACACGGAAGCCGGGGCCGTACGGCAAAGGGACTTGCGGTGCCAAGCATATCCACGTATCCGGGCACCGGGTCATCCACTGCGGACACCCCACAGCCCTCTGGCCCTACTACATCGTCACCCCGGCAGGCGAGACCGTTCTTGCCCCCAACGGCCGGGGCTTCAAATACCTTGCCGACGCAAAGGCCGAGGCCGAGCGTCTGGCAACCAACTAAAGGACACACAAAATGAAGAAACAATGCCTTCAATGCAAGCACCGCAGCGAACACAAGCGCCTGAAAACCCAGCAACGGATCGCGCGGAAAGAGTTCGAGAAGTTCATCCCGCTCTACCTAAAACTCACCGATCTGATGCACAAAATCAATGAGCAACTCGTCGGCGTGACCGTCACCATCTGCGGGGATCTCCAAGAGACCGCCGACAAGAGCGAAAAAAACAAAAGGCAAAGCTAAACCCATCTAAACCACAGGTCCCGATCCCGCTAATCCCGTGTTGAAGCGGGATCGGTTCCCGCAAAAACAAAAAGGAAGACACATGAACATCAACATCAACAACCACGCCATCACAACGTGGCACGACCCGAGCGCACGGCCGGACGAATCCACCGCCATCGCGCTGCGCCTCTCCATCTCCGAACGCTGCGCCGAGACGC
>JAKQQT010000396.1 GCA_029564025.1 Armatimonadota bacterium
GCGCAGAAAAAAGCACCTTCCGGCGAAGTCAGCCGGTCGGCCACATACCAGGCGATGTCCCGCACGGCTTCGGCCAGGTCCGGCGCTCCGGTTATCTGATAAGCCTCCGAGAACGCCGTCATCAACTGCGCCTGGTCGTTCAGCATCTTCTCAAAGTGCGGAACACGCCACTCCCGGTCCACGCTGTATCGCGCGAATCCTCCGCCCACGTGGTCGTGAATACCGCCCGCCGTCATCCGCCGAAGGGTGTGCACAACCATGGACAACGCGTCCGTGTCCTCGAAGCGCCGGTGATACCGCAGAAGATAATTGAGCACGGACGGTCTGGGGAACTTGGGAGCGTGGCCAAAACCGCCGTATTCGGGATCGAAGATGCTTCGAAATGAGGCGAATCCCCGATGCAACGCGTCTTCGCCGGGAATAGAGCCGTCCGATTCCCGTAAACCTTGTTCCAGCGCCAAGGCCACCCTGCCGGCCTGGTCGGTAACGCTTTCACGACTGGTGGTCCACAACTCATGGATGCGAATCAGCAGGTCCCGAAAGCCGGGACGACCGAACCGCGTCGTGGGCGGGAAGTACGTGCCACCGTAGAACGGACGCAGGTCGTGAGTAAGCCACACGGAGAGAGGCCAACCACCCTGGATCCCCATCGCTTGAACCGCTTCCATGAAAGTACGGTCCACATCCGGTCGTTCTTCCCGATCCACCTTGACGCAGATGAAAGCATGGTTCAGCACATCGGCAACATCGGCGGATTCAAACGACTCCCGCTCCATCACGTGGCACCAGTGGCAGGTGGAGTAGCCGATGGACACGAACAGGGGCTTGTCTTCCGCCTGCGCCAGCTTCAGCGCGGTTTCGCTCCAGGGCAACCACTGTACGGGATTGTGCGCGTGTTGTAGAAGATAAGGCGACTTTTCGTGGATCAGTGCGTTGGGGCGATTTCCGGATTTCATATACCTGTTACCCTTCGCGGGCCCCGGGTGTTCCGGTATCACGGAAGTCCCTGGCATAAGGAAGGGGCCCGGCGGTTTCCCGTCGGGCCCCTCCTGATTCAGGGGCCGTAGCCTTGGCGAAGGCCCCCTGCGTCTTGGTAACGCGTACCGTTACTTGGCGACCGATACCAGATCGTCACCAACCGCCACGAGGACGTTGGCTCCGTCGGTAACAACGCCACCGGCCACGGGGCCGGCGAGATCAACGATCTCACCGCCGACCTTGCCGAACTTGCCGGCAGTGTCAGCCGCCCATACCGGAGCGCCCGGAACAACCGGGACAACCGGAGCCGCGCCGAAGGCAACGCCTTCAACAGCGCCAGCGGCCAAGGTGTAAACCTTGCCGTCAGCGCCGCCGAACACGGCCGGGCCCGCGAACGGACCAACCGGATCGGACAGAGCGGCAGGAGCCGTGATCGGAGCGCCCGGGGCGCCGGTGGCGGCCACGAACGGCCAGACCTTCGCGCCGGCGACAACGATGCCGTTGCCACCCGCCATGATGAACGGGGAGGTGCTGAAGTCTTCACCGGCGCCCGTGTCGGCCTGCGGTGTCAAAGCGCCCGTCGCGTCCACGTTCATGACCTTGGCGGCCTTGTCGGTGCCGACGAACAGTTTGCCGCCGAAGACGGCGGGCGAAGAGGTGAGCTTGTCACCAGCCGCGCCAAGAGGAGTCTCGACGCCGTTGAAGACCAGGGCCGGGCCCGCGGCCTTCTCAACCGGCCAGTAGATGCCAAGCGGGGTGATCGCCGGAGCGGCCTTCACGGGTCCGCCCAACGCTACGCTGGCAACTTCCTGTCCTGTTTCGCTGTAGACTTTGCCGGTGCCTTCCGCGGTTCCAACAGCAATCAGACCGTCCTTGATGGCCGGTCGGCCGCTGGCGGTGCCGCCGAGGTCCTTGCCGCCTTCGAAGCCGGGCTTGTCCGCCAAAGCGGAGTTAAGCACATACAACTTCGTGCCGGCCGCAACAGCCACCGTGCCGGGGGCCGCCGCGACTTTGGCGCCCGCGCCGACCTTCTTCACGGCGCCGTTCACGATGACGGACGAGCCGGTGAGGTAGTAGCCGTTCCAGGCCACGTCCGCGATGTTCGTTTCCGGGTCGAAAA
>JAKQQT010000412.1 GCA_029564025.1 Armatimonadota bacterium
TCGTCGCTGATCGTCGGTTTCATCATGTACAGGGTCGTCGGGATACCCGTGGCCAACCTGATGAACTGGCTGACCGACTGGCTGGCTCATATGGGCACCGGCAACCAGATTCTGCTTGCCATGATACTGGGCGCGATGATCGCGTTCGATATGGGCGGCCCGGTGAACAAGGTGGCCTTCTTCTTCGGCGCGGCGATGATAGAAAAGGGCAATCCGTACGTAATGGGCGCCTGCGCCGCCGCCATTTGTATCCCGCCGCTGGGACTGGGCCTGGCCACGATGATTGCCAGGAAGTTGTGGAATGAAGAGGAACGCGAGTCCGGTATCGCCTCGTTCGCTATGGGAATGATCGGTATCACGGAGGGAGCAATCCCGTTCGCCGCGGCTGACCCTCTGAGGGTGATACCAACCATCATGATCGGCTCGATGACCGGCGCCGTTATCGCCATGCTGTTGAAGGTCGGCGACCAGGCTCCGCACGGCGGCCCGATTGTTCTGCCGGTGGTCATCAACCGCTGGGCCTATGTACTGGCCATCATTGTCGGTTCGGTTGTGGTGGCGGCCATCATCAATTCACTGCGCGCCGTCGCCGCCAGGAAGGAGAAAGTTCAAGCATGAAATATGTTGCGTTGACGTCGTGTCCCACAGGCATCGCCCACACCTACATGGCCGCCGAACAACTGGTTAAAACAGGCAAGAAACTGGGGCATCAGGTGAAGGTGGAGACTCAGGGAAGCATGGGTGTGGAAGACGAGCTCTCCGCCCGCGACATCGAAGAGGCCGACGCCGTTATCATCGCGTGCGACCTGCCGGTCATCGGCCGGGAACGGTTCGACGGCAAGAAGATACTGGAAGTGCCGGTTCAGGAAGCGCTCAAAAACGCCGCAGGCATCTTCGAAAAAGCGGCGGCGCTGTAGGGACGACGGCTGATCACCATACGTAACAACAGCTCGAGTAGCTGAGCGTAAAACGTGTTGTCCATAGCCTAACCCCCGCCCTTTGGGCACCCCCTTCCCACGCGTGGGAAGGGGGCCGGGGGGTTAGGTTTTCGATGTCAAGTTACGCTCAACTTGCCGATCTGGCAGTTACAAATGACAACTGGCGGGGTCCTCATGGCCCCCGTTTGTCTTCTAGAAATTCACCCGCATCGTGGAGATGCCGTACGGGCGTGTGGTGATGCTGGCCAGGTTGCCCACCGTGGTTATGGTCCCCGACTTGGGATGTTCCAGCAGGTTCACCGGTGAAGCGCTTTTCAGCGTCTGCGGGAAGGATATGTATCCGTTGAGTGTCTGGCCGCGATCCTCGTAATACCTCAGCACGTACCCGCCGCTGTCCTCCGCGCGCTTGAAGGCGGTGATGATGACGTTCGGCAATGTGGTGCTGAGCAGGCTTTTTTCCGTGCCCCAATCGCCGGCGTGCACGGTGCACGGCATTTGGCGAATGCCGAGGTTGAACTGATACCCCCGGCGCATCGTGTCCGCCAGTTTCCAGTCGCCCGCGTGCGGGTAAACGCTGTAGTTGATCAGGTGCCGGCCCTTGTCGCCCACCGTGTCCGGTTCGTGGGTTCCCCTCAGTAGCGACAGCCGCATTGTGGCACCGCTGATGTCCGCGCCGTATTTGCTGTCGTTCAACACGGACACACCGTAGTTCGTCCCCTGGCTGATGTCCATCCACTTCTGAATCGGGATATCAACGTGCCCGTCCGTCGACCTCTGTATCGCGTAGAACGGGGCATCCATCGTGGCCGTGGGCGACGACAGGGTTGTCGGGACAATGGCCTTTATAAAGACGTTGTAGTCGTTGAAATCGGCATTGATGCGGGCGTCCACGCGCGGGACGCCGCGGTAGATGAAGATATCCTGCACGTACGTGGAGGTTCCGCTCGTGTATGTGGCCTGGAAGCGGGCGCGTACCGGACCGGTCTCGAGGACCTGGAAGTTGGTGGCCGTGTCCAGATAAGTGCTTGTGCCGTTCAGCGAGATTGTCCAGGCGCTGTTGTTCGTGTTTTCACCCAGCGACACTAGGCGGAAGGCCCTCTGGCCGGTCGGCAGGACCTCCTTGTTATTGACCTTGTCGAACAGGCGCGAAACCTGGCCGGTCGGACCGTCGATGTTCACGATGAACTGAGGCGTCGTGACGATGCGGGTGGTCCCGCTGGTGGTCACCGTCAGCGGATCGGACAGCGCCATGTCGGATTCTGCCGGCGCGGCGTGGTACACGCGGTAACCGAGGCTCGGCATGTTCACGGCAACGAAGGTGAACGTAATGTACACCTTGCCGTCCCTGGATTCCTTGTTCAGAATCTGCGCGGGCTGGCGCTCGCCGGCGGGGTTCGTGACCGCAATAAACGGAGTGTCGGCGCCGAAAGCGACCGTCACCTCCACGGGATCGGTGCGCGTCCAGGTGACGGGGTTGAACAGCACGAAGGGGTGACCCGCGCCGGTGGTATCAACCTTTTGTTCCAGCACGCTCCAGGCATTGTTGATGTGCTTGTCCGTGGTCAGCTTGATCAACTTGTGCTTGTTGGCGGCCTCTTCGTAGGTGCTGTGGATGGCGGTTCCCGGCGCGATGTCGTGGAACTGGTTGAATGCCGTGTGACGCCAGGCGGCGCGGATGTCGTCATACGGGTAGTCGCCGCCGTTGAGGTGGGCCAGGGCCGCCAGAGTTTCGGCGATGTAAAGCTCGTTCTCCGATTCGCGGATGATGCGCTTGATGTCACCGTGGGTGGTGTAACAACCCTCAAAGGTGTACTGCAGTTCGCGATTGACCACAGGGAATCCCGCGGACGGCTCCTGGGCGCGCGCCGCGTTGTAGAAATCGATAAACGGCGTCTGCTTGATCTCCGGGAAGTCGGGATCGGTTTTCAACTTGTCAATGGCGGTCAGGTCCGTGATGGCGGCGCCTCCGCCGTGGTTGCCGACTCCCAGCGCGATGAGCGCCATGTTCACGCCGCTCTGGGCGAGCACCGTGGCCGGGAAGTTCTTCTGGTTATCCGGGTCCACGTTGTTGTTGTACCAACCCGTTCCAAACGGCGAATAAGCCAGCACGCGCGATTGGTCCGGCGCCTGCCACCAGAAAAGGTTGTAGTCCGGATTGCGCACGGGGCAACGCGCGAAGTAGAAGTTCTGAATCTCGGCTTCGTTCAGAATCTGCGGAAGTTGGCGGGTGTGGCCGAACGAATCGGGCAGGAAGCCGACCGTTGACTGCTTGCCGAACTTCTCCTGGAAGTATCCCTGGCCGTACAGGAAACACCGCGCCAGTCCCTCTCCGCTTGGGATGTTCTCGTCGCTTTCCGACCACATCCCGCCGAGTACTTCCCAACGCCCCATGGCCACGCGTCCCCGGATTTCAGCGAACACCAGCGGATCGGCGCGTTCGATGGCCATGTAGGCGGCCGCCTGCGTCTGGCTGAAATGGAAATCGGGAAACCGGTACATCAGGTTCAGCTGGGTTTTGGCAGTACCGCTCCAAGTTTTCGCCGTATCCGGCCAGTCCCACAGCCAGTTGAAGTCCACGTGGCTGTATCCGCAGTAGTAGAGGGTGCCGGCCGGACTGCCGGGCGATCGCTTGACAATCTCGGTGCCGGGTTCTTTCGGCATCTTGAGGTGAGCCATTGCGGGCGCGGCTATCAGGAGCGTGAGGATCAGGGCGTAACGAGTTTTCATGGGAGCTCTCTTCTGGTCGGGAACGGTATTGCGGACAAAATAGACACTTCGCCGGAAACCGGTTGGCTTGCTTCGTCCGCCATCAACGCATTCATGATATCATACAGATGGACCACAGTTGCACCAGAGTTAGCCGAGGTCGTACCAAATGCGCAAATTTGCCCGCTTCTCCGCCTTGACCGCCGTTCTGTTCAGCCTGATCGGCGCCCTTTTTTCCGCCGAACCGGTTGTCGTCAACGTTGTCGGCAACGGCCCGCTGGGTTGGGACAACGGAATCTTCTTCGGAGACGGTACTCCGGCTTCGCTGGCCGCTTTGAACGGGCCGACCGGCGTCGCGGCACTGCCGGACGGCAGTATCCTGATCGCCGACTTTATGGGCGACCGTATCCGCGGCGTGGGAATCGACGGCCTGATTACCACCAAAGCCGGCGACGGATGGCCGGGTAGCCAGGGCGGAACCACCCCGCAATCCATCAGCCTGTGGGGTCCGTGGAGCGTGGCCGTGCGCGGTTCCGGCATCGTTTTTTCCGATACCTACAACGCCTCCGTGCGCACCATCGCCAACAACACCATCACGCGAACGGCCGGCACCATCGGCACCGTCGTCCGGGGAAGTTCCACTTTCTACACGGGATGGTCCGGCTATGAAGGCGACAACGGACCGGCAACCTCGGCGCGCCTGAACTGGCCCACCGGCATTTGCACGGATTCAGCAGGCAATCTGTACATCGCGGACTCCTACAACAACCGCATCCGCAAGGTGGACTGGTTCGGCACCATCACCACCGTGGCCGGCAACGGCTGGGCCGATACGCGCGGTGGCGGACGCTTCAGCGGAGACGGCGGACCGGCAACATCCGCGTGCCTCAACCGCCCCATGGCCGTCGCCGTGGACGGCGCGGGCAACCTGTATATCGCCGATACCTACAACCAGCGCATCCGCCGCGTGGACAGCCAGACGAAATTCATCACCACGGTGGCGGGAACGGGAGAGGCCGGCGATAGCGGAATGGGCGGACCGGCCACCCAGGCCCGGCTGAATCACCCGCAAGGGCTGGCGATAGGACCGGACGGAACACTCTATATTTCCGACTCGCTGAACCACCGGGTGCTCGCGGTTCGCGACGGGACAATCGATGTGGTGGCCGGTTGCGGAATCCGGGGTCACGGCGGCGACGGCTACATCGCGCTTTACGCACAGTTCAATGAACCGCTTGGCCTGGCGATGACCTCCGCCGGGGACCTGGTGGTCGCCGATTCCGGAAACAACCGCGTCCGTATGGTTCTGTTCGGCGATACCGGACAGATTCACGGCACCGTGCGGGACGCGCGGACTTACGAGCCGATTCCCGGAGCGCTGGTGTCCTGGAGCGGACTGCAGACTTCGTCAGACGAGTTCGGAGTATACACCCTGACGCTGAAAGCCGGTAGCAGGCAGGTCACGGCACGCGGACAGGCGTACGGACTGGCTACCGACACGTTGAACGTCGTCGCCGAGGAAACCACCCTGCACGACTTTCTCCTTCCGTCCGGTATCGTTGTCGGCCGCGTCAGCGACGACGCCGGACACATTGTTTCCGGAGCGACCATCACGGCGCCGGACGCCTCTGCTGTCAGCGGAGCCGACGGTACGTTCCGGATAAGGTTGGCGCCGGGCGCGCAAACGATCGCCGCCTCCAAGTTCGGTTACGCGCCTGGCGCCACTTCGGTTCAGGTTCCGGTGAATGGCGATACAACGGTTCGGCTGACGGTCAACCGCATGCGTTCGGTGGCCGTACCTCTGACGTACGAGCGCGACTGGATATCGTGGCACGATAACCCCGGAGACTACACCGAACCGACCAACGATTACGCATTCCCCGCCGAACTGCTTCCGGACTCGCTGAGCGTGTTCTCGTTCCCCACCTCGGGTGCGCCGGTTGACTTCATGTTCCCGGACAAGTCAGACGGAGCCAACAACACCATCCTTCTCGCGGGCCAGGTTATCAGCGTTCCCCCGGGCAAATATTCCACCCTGTATATGCTGGAAGCCGCCCGGTTTGGGGGATATACCGGCACGGTAACGCTGAATTACTCGGACTCCAGCACGTCATCAGCCGACCTGACCTTCAGCGACTGGGCGTGGAGCGCCATCGGAGCCCAGTTGGGTCCCAATGAAACCGTGGCGATATCGTGCGACCACCGCCACCGAACCGGAACCGCCCAGAATGGACCGCCGGTGGACATCCTTCTCTCGCAGATGGCGGTCAACTCCGCGAAAACGCTGGTTTCCGTCACCATGCCGGCGGACACTTCGGGCATCGGTAGCAAGGACGGTTATCTGTTTGCGATGTCCCTGAACATGATCGGCTCGGCCCTTGGCTACGGCGATGTGGACGGAGACGGCACGGTGACGCTGGCGGACGCAAGCGCGGCGCTGGCCGTGGCGGCCGGACTGCGCACAATTTCCCCGGAACCCGCTGTTCGGGGCGACCTGCAACCGACATGGCCGGACGGTTCTTTCGGAAACGGAGCCATCGAAGTCAGCGATGCCCTGGCCATCCTGCGCCGGTCCATAAGCGGCTAAGCAAAGTTTGGTGTCATTTCCGCCTTTTTTTGCCGGAACTGTAGGTTTTCACAGGCTGATTGTGTATTGTTAATGGTAGGTTTGGTACAAGTTTGGCCCACGCTTAACCAACGCAAGGTTCAACCTCTTTGAACAAAGTCGACCCGTACAGTATTCTGGAGTACCGGATTCGCACCGGTTTCTATGCTCAGGGCGCATGGCTGGCGCCGGAGCGCGAATTGTCGCGCGAACTGGGGGTCCACCGCCAGGCTATCCGCCGCGCCGTGGCCCGGCTGTCCGAAGCCGGTTTGCTGGAGCGCCGCGCCGGCCACCGTCCCATCGTGCGGCTTCCGGAAAATGGAATGCCATTCCCGCGAACCGTCGCTTTCCTGATGGGCAACGAGCCCCTTTTCCACGCTTTCCAGACGGTTCTGAAGGGTTGCGAGCCTGAGATAGTGGAGGCGGGCTACCGACTGGTGTTTATGGACACCCACGCGGCAACCAACGAAGCCTCAACGGAAATCGAGGGAAACGCGCTGGACAACCTTCTTGCCCACCCCGTGGCCGGTCTGGTGATTTGGTGCCAAAACGTCGTGAACTCACTGCCGAAATTGAAGGCCCTTCAGAAAGCAGGCACCGTAATCGTATGCATCGACCGCGATGTGCCGGGCCTGGAGGCGGATTTTGTGGGCGTCGACAATCAGGACGCCTCCCGCCGGGCCGTGGAGCACCTGTATAACATAGGCCACCGCCGGATCGCCCTGTTTACGCTGGACGAATATACCTCCGCCGTTGTGGAGCGCGAACGCGGATTCCACGCTACCGTCAACCGGTTGGGCCTGAAATCGGAGGACTGCCCTTTGATCCGCATCACCGGCGGCGCTCTGAACCCCGTCGAGG
>JAKQQT010000424.1 GCA_029564025.1 Armatimonadota bacterium
CCCGAAATCACCGAGGCAACCGTGCGCGTGCTTTCCGCAACCGGCGTGCCGATCGAATGGACCTGGCTGGAAGCCGGCGCGGAAGTGACCGCCAAGTACGGCGAACCGATGCCGGAGCCGACCCTGAACGCCATACGCCGCCTGGGAATCGCGCTGAAAGGGCCCATCACCACGCCCATCGGCAAGGGGTTCCGAAGCGCCAACGTGGCCCTTCGCCAGGCGCTGGACCTGTATGCCGCCGTGCGTCCGTCGAAGACCATCCCCGGCGTGATCACGCGCTATGACAACGTGAATATCACGGTCATCCGCGAGAACACCGAAGGGCTTTACTCCGGCATCGAGCACCTCGTGGTTCCGGGCGTCGCCGAGAGCATCAAGGTGATGACCGACAAAGCCTGCACACGCATCAGCCGGTTCGCCTTCGAGCACGCCCGCAAGATTGGCGCGACCAAGGTGACCGTGGTCCACAAGGCCAACATCATGAAGATCTCCGACGGCCTGTTCCTGGAGTGCTTCCGCAAGATCGCGCGCGAATATCCGGAGATCGAGGCCGAGGAGATCATCATCGACAACCTGTGCATGCAACTGGTGCGCGATCCCACCCGCTTCCAGGTCCTGGTGATGGAGAACCTTTACGGCGATATCATCAGCGACCTGTGCAGTGGCATGGTCGGCGGCCTGGGCGTGGTTCCCGGGGCGAACATCGGCGACCACGCGGCCGTGTTCGAAGCCGTTCACGGTTCCGCGCCGGATATCGCCGGTAAGGGCCTGGCCAATCCCACGGCGCTCATCCTCTCGGCCGGCATGATGCTGGACCACATCGGCGAGACGGACGCCGCGGACCGGGTGCGCAACGCGGTGGAGAAGGTTCTTGGCGCGCAAACCTGCATCCCGCGCGACATGGGCGGTACCGCCAACACGAAGGAATACACCGACGCGCTGATCGGGGCGATGGCGTAATGCGAACGTGCGGCGACGCGTTGGAGTGGGCGGTCCGCTTTCTGTCCTCTGCCGGCGTGCCGGAACCGAGACTGCACGCTACCCTCCTGATGGCCGCCTCCGCGCTGAAGTCCTCTCCGAGCGACACCGATTACCTGGCGAAACTGCGCGAGATCCGGCTCCGGCAGACCGCGCACCCGGAATCTCTGTTGGAGCATCCGATCCGGTTCCGCACCCTCGTGTGGGGCCGCGCAAGCGGCTTTCCCACGGCGTACATCCTGGGGTGGGTGGAGTTCATGGGGCTGGAGTTCCTGGTGAATAAAAGCGTCTTCGTTCCGTGCTCCGAAACCGAGGGGCTGGTGGAGGAGGCCATCCGCCTGCTGTCGCCTGTGCCGTCCCCGCGCGTGCTTGAAATCGGCGTCGGAAGCGGGTGCATTTCGGTCAGCCTGGCGCATTTCCTGCCGTCGGTTCGCGTGAACGCCGTGGACGTCAGCCCGGACGCCCTCTCCGTGGCCCGCCGAAACGCCCGCCGCCTGGGAGTTTCCAAACGCATCCGCATCACTGAGTGGGACGTGATGTCGGACAAAGTACCCCCGTTTCCCCTGGAACGCCGATTCGACGCCGTGCTCAGCAATCCGCCGTATGTCGCCTTTTCCGAGCAGTCGATTCTATCCCGCGAAGTCCTCAGCGAGCCCGCGATAGCCGTGTTTGCCGGCGAGGACAAATTCCCGTTTGTGGATCTTCTGCTGGACCGCGCGCGGACCTGGCTGAAACCGGGCGGCTGGCTGTTGATGGAGGTCGGGCACACGATGGGCAGGGAAACCGTGCGCCGCGCGAAAAAGACCGGATGGAAGGAACCGACAGCGCTGAAAGACCCGGCCGGAATCCCGCGCATCGTCCGTATGCGGCTATAGTAAATAGGAATCCCGCCGCCGCGTGGATCGGCTCGCGGGACGTTGGAAAGGCTGTCAATTGGGAACCATATATATCGATTACCTTGTGCCGGACAAACTGACCCCGGTACCCCCGGAACACAAGCGCAAGGCTCCGATGCCGCCGATGAGCATCGGCCTGCTGAAGGCGATGACTCCCGACAATCTGGATGGGTACGACCTGGTGACCCGTTGCTGGGACGAACAGGCGATGGGCCGCTACGACGTTCAGGTCGAACGCCCGGATATCCTGTGCATGTCCGCGCTCACCACGTCGGCCTCGCGCGCTTACGAAATTGCCACACACGCCCGCGACACCAACGGCGCCGGCGGCAAGCCGATTCAGATCGCCATCGGAGGCGTGCACGCCACGGCGCTCCCGTTGGAAGCCCTGCACTACGCGGATTGCGTGGCCCTGGGCGAAACCGCACCCTCCACACTGCGCGATATCCTTTCCTGGCTCATCCAGCGCCGAAAGACCGGCAGTAGCGAACAGCGCGCGTTCGAGTGGCATCCGCCCGCCGGCGCGAAGGAAGTGGAAAACCGGCCTCTGCCGGACTGGTCCTGGGCGCCCCGCGACGCCTACCTGATGCCGTTCTCGATGCAGACCTCGGTCGGATGTCCCTTCGACTGCTCGTTCTGCTCGGTCACCTACGTGTTCGGCTCTGCCTCGCGGCACGTGCCGTACGACGTCATCGAGGCCGACGCGCGCCGGTTCAAATCCCAGGGCCGCGGTGTTGCCGCCATCATCGACGACAATTTTCTGCCCAATAAAACCGGCGAGCACGCCAAGAAGGTATGCGAGATATTCCGACGCTACCGCATCCCGTGGGCCACGGAACTCACCGCGCTGACCCTTTACAACAACTGGCGCGAACTGATACCCCTGCTCGGCAAATCCGGGTGCCGCGGCCTGTTCCTGGGCATCGAAACCATCACCGGTAAAATGGCGAAAAGCGTTTCCGTGGAGAAGTACAAGGAACTCATCGCGCGACTGCACGACTACGGCATCGCCGTGCTCGGCGCCTTCGTGTTTGGAGTGACTGAAGACGACGACCCCAGCCTGTTTGAACGCACCGTGGAGTGGGGCATCGAAGCCAAACTCGACCTGGCCCAGTTCAGCGTCAACACGCCCGAACCCGGCGCCCGCGACTTCGAATACGCCGTGCGCAACGACCTGATCACCGACTGGAACTGGGAGCACTACGACGCGGAGCACCCCGTGCGCAAGTTCGCCAAGATCACGCCCCAGCAGATGTTCGAGGGCCACACCAACGCCAACCGGTGGTTCTATACGGCCACTTCCGCGTGGAAGCGCCTGAAACCTTCATTCAAGGACCTGCTGAACCTGCGCAACGGACGGCGCGGCACACTGGTTTCCGCCATCAACGCCTACCTTGCCGGCACCGCGCGGCACTACGCGGCCCGCCACAACTACGCCGCCTTCGAGCGCTCGCGCATCACGATTCCCAATCCCTTCGTGGTTCAGCAGTTCGCGCCGGGGATGCCCGAAAACCAGTTCGACGCCAAAACCCGCGCCCGCGCCCTGCTGAACAACGGCCACAACCCCCTCCGCGACGTCATCCCCAACGTCACGTTCGGATGATTTTCGATTAAGAATTAAGAATTAAAGATTACGGAATAAAGAATACCGTTGCCTAACCCCCAGCCCCTTTCCCCCAATGCTGGGGGCAAGGGGTGCCGGATAGCCCCCCAGAATTGGGGGGTTGGGGGGTGAATTATTTTTAATTCGCCCTCCGGAACTCCCACGGCGGGATGGGATTGCGATCCTTCCACAGGCCGCGGCGGTCGGCTTTGGCTTCCTCTTCCTCGGGAATGAACTTCCTGCTGTGGTGGCGGTAGGCCCAGGCGTAGCCGCTCTTTACGATCAGGGCGTTCAGGTTGGAGCCGTCCGGCAATATCACCTCGCCGACGGTGCGCCCGTACTGGTCGCGCTCGCGGTACTGCACGTCCACCGTCTTGCCGTGCGCCTTCGAGGACGTGAACTTCTTCGCCTGCGTGCCGAAAGCCTGGTGCGATTCCGGCGAGTCGATGCCGTACAGGCGCACCTTCACCTCGCGCCGGTTCGCCAGCACGCGCAGTGTATCTCCGTCCGACACGGCCGTCACGCGCCCGGAAAACGACTCCGTACCACCGCCGGCACGCTCAAGCGCCGGTCCACCGCACCCCGCCAGGGCCACCACAGCCAATAAGGAAATAATCTTGTATAGTCTCATTTTTCAATACCCCTAACCCCTTTTATCCCCTTCCCCTGAGGGGAAGGGGAAACCCGAAGGGAGGGGTTAGGGAGAAAAGGGCGCCCCCCGGTGTGGAGAGCGCCCTTTGTTTTATCATTCGGTGCGGACTATCGAGGTTACTTGCGTTCCACCCGATAGACCTTGCTGTCCGCGTTGCCAAGCATTACACAACTGGTCGTTGTGTCGATACTGGGTGTCGTGAATGTCGATGTCGACAGGCCCTGAACAGACACCTTTGTCGGGTCGGAGATGAGCACCTTGTGATAGTTGCCGGCTGAATCGCCGAAGCACAAGGCAGGGGCGCCGTTGATGCCGACCGGATCGATTGCCAGGCCGGACACCGTCGCCCCTGAAGCGCCGGAGTAGAACACCGAACCGTTCGACGGATTGTCGATGCCCGATGAGTAGATGACCCCATCGCTACCGCCAAAGTACGCCACGTTGTTGAACACGTGCGGAATGGACAGTGCGGGGGTGGTGGAAGGCGTGATATCAACGTCTTGATAGACGGCGGCGCCGTTGCTCGCGTTGAAGGCAGACATTAAGCCGGTTGTGCTTCCGATGATGACCCGCGGGTATGTGCTGTAACCCGGTGTCATGTACGGCGCGCCGAATGCCGAACCCGTGCCAATGGAGGTGGCCACGCTGAGGTCGCCAAGGTTCAGCCGATAACCGGCCGCGGCGGCTCCGGAGAGACAGACGAATGCGCCCGCCCCGTTGACGGAGGGGGAGGAGATTGCCAGGCTACCTGTGGTGGCCAGGTTCGCCGATTGGGCAACCAGGCTACCGTCAAGCGCGCTCAGTTTGTCAACCCGAGCAATTGAAGCGCCGTCCGTGAGCGATACGTACACGTAAGCCGTTGCCAATGTCCCCGGATCCGGCGTCGTTACGCTCGGCGTGGTATCCAGGGCCGTTGCCGTGATTCGCTGTGTAGCCCACACAATCTGACCATCCGAAGCGGTCAGGCAAACCACGTATCCGTCATTGGTGGTCAGGAACAGGTAGTTAGTTGCGCCGATGGACCGCAGTGTTACGCGTCCAATAATCTGTCTTCCGGCGTTGGCGCTCAGGCCACCGCCGGCGACCTTCAGATCGCGCGGGTAGCCCGTCACATTAGCGCCGGTAGAGGAATTAATCGCATACACGTTACCGTCATTGGACCCGAAGTAGGTGGTACCACCGTACGATACCGGCGATGATGTCACCGGCCCGCCAACAGTGCGCCGCATCGCCGGGTGCTCAATCTTGATGGTGCTTGAGTTTCCGCCGACCACAGCTCTCATGTAGAGGTTGCCTCGGTCATCAGTTGCCATGTAGTAAGCACTCTGACTGGATGTGATGTTCAGAATCTGATAAGATCCATCGGCTGGTGCTCCCGCCAGCGGTGGACCGAATCCCCAATTATAGTTACCCGCCAGATCGAAGCACAATACGATCAGGCTGGATGTCTTACTACCGATGGGCGCTGAGTAGTACAGGAAGTTACCATACAGGGCGCACGTTGGGACACCCGCCGTATTGGGAACCCATGACGGTGGCAGTATCAATCCGGATGCCGTCGTCCCGTCTGCATTATACCGCCAGAAGGGATAACGGTCGTTGGTTGCGATGCCTTTCGCGAAGTAGGAAATCCCAGTATCGTCTACGGCACTTCCGTATGAAGGGTATCCACGATCTGTCTTGGCAAGAAAAGAGGTCGCAATCCAACCGCCGCTCCCGTCCATTTTGTATCCCATGCGATACGAACTCCCCGAAGCGGTAACGGAGTTGTCCAAGAAGACCTTTGCGCTGTTGTCCGCTGTCTTCCCCGTGAAAGCCATCGAGCGAACCGAGACACCTGTAGCCGATTCGGTCGGCGTAAAGACGACAGTACCCGTTGTGATTGGATGGTCGTCATCCGGGTGCGGCGCACGTTCTATCTTGATTGCCCCAGCAAGAACAGCGTAGGCCATCCAGATCGAATCGTCCTCGTAGTTGATGGCGATTCCCGCAGGATTGCTGGCGACTCCCGTGCTTGTTTGAATCGTCCAACCAGTATCACGATACGAAGTAGCGGCAGTACCTGCCGACAATGGATTCGGTTCCATCACTTTGACGTGTCCGGTTGCCGACTGATTTACAACATACACGTAGCCGTAATGCGGACTCGCCGGATTGCTGTTCACCGCCACGTGGCGGTAATACGTCGAAGCGTCGCCTAGCAGGATTTCTGGAGATACTACCGTATAACTTGATGTATTGATGGTTGGTGTGTTTGTATTGGTACCGATCACACCAACGTTGTCAAAACGCAACGTGCCGGCGGCCGCACCGTTCCAAGCATAGATACGGAACTTGGCGTTGGGATTGTTATCAAGCCCTGCAATCGAAGTTAGGTCCGTATAGAACGGACTTCCTGTTCCTGCGCTAGCGTTAGATACTGTAAATGTCGTTCCAGAACTGGTATAGTTTATCCCATCCGTGCTGTAATATACAGTGGCTGATGTAGGACCAGTATCAGATCTTCTAGCGTCAAAAGTAAACCAGATCTTTGAAAATCCAGCAGTACTTACGTCGAACTCGACGTAATCGTTCGCTGTATAGGCTGCCGAGGAAGATACAGTGGCAAAGCCGACACTGCTCCAAGCAGCGACAGGTGTAGGTGAAATCCCTCCTACATACTCCGGGCTTGCTGCACTTATTCCAGCGCCCCTCGAGGCTACCCCAGATCCGTAGGTGACCAACGGCGCTCCCGCCGTGCTATCCTCCATCGTCCATGTGGCAATCCTGCCTTGGGTGTCCGCGAACGCGCAGGACGCGCCGAGCGCCATCACGGCCATCAAGGACAATAAATGCTTCTTCAAGTGATTTCCCTCCTTCTGCAGGGCGGACGCGAAGCTAGGCGTCCGTCAATGGGAACTTATGAGTTCTGCAGTAAACTGCCGCACTGGTACTGGCCCACGGGGCCGCTCATGCATTTGCCGCACGCCAGCGCCGAGGTCTCGAACATCGTCTCCGTGCGCACTTCTGGCTTCTCGTAAGCCTTCTTCTCCGGCGCGCTCGGTGTGTTGTCGGGTCGATGAGACATTGGGT
>JAKQQT010000506.1 GCA_029564025.1 Armatimonadota bacterium
TTTTCTTCTCCCACAACTCATACCCTCCGCCCTCGGCGCATTCCGCCTCGGCGTTTTCGCGGCACTGTCCCCCGCCGAGATGGTGCGCGCAGGTGGGGCAGGTGCGGCGATTCGCCCTCTCGGATTCGTTGACCCCATTGAGCACCGCCAGCATACACGGTAATGCCATTCCGTTCCCCCACATTTTGTATTTTGCGGTATCGCTCCCCGGCACTCCGTCCGTCCACCAATCCGGGAATCCCTGCAGCCTCGCACACTCAAGCGGGGTTAGGCGGCGAACGATGTAACGGCGGTGCTTCTCGACCACTAGATTGGACTTCGTCGAATCACCGCCGCACGGCGTCCGAAGGGTTTGCGCAACGTCATAGTCATTCCACCACCCGCGCCCGGTGTTTTGGTAGCATGCGATATTTGTGTAGTCCGTTATGCGGTTCTGGTGATCGCCCGTGATCGTTGCCGCCACATCGCCGTCCCCGTTGCCCCGCGCGTCAAAAACTACCGCGTGTGGTGTTCCGCTGCTAAGAATCGTGCACATCACGTTTTCGTCGTAGTTAGCCGCGCCTTTGCCGCCTTGCTGATCTATTGAATACACTACCGCTGGTCGATCAATCGTGTTGAGCGTGTACATCTCGCCCTCGCGCCATCCCGCGCCGTTGCATCCTGCCGTCAGGGAGCGGTCGATGCCGTTGCCTTGGAGAGCGTAGACTGCATCCTGCACAATAACGTGCGCAGATTTGCTCGCGTTCGCCCGAAGCGTGTTCTTCGCGTCGGCTTCTGCCCAGTTCTCTTCCTTGAGCGACATTGGTTCGTAGATCACCGCCTGCCTGTTCTGCCCACCACCCGTGTTTGCAAATAGCGCGGGATAAATGCCGTTTGCATCGTACACACGCATTGTCTGTGCGTCATACGGATTCAGGCATCTAACTCCACCACCTCCATCAGCGCGTCCCACAGCATTGGCGGGAGTGCCTTGCCCCGCTTCTCCGCGCGGTTCAGAATTCCAAGGCAAGCCCGTGCGCTCAAATAGTATTTCTCCGGCGCGTTCGCTTCCAAAATCGAGGACAGCGAAGATTCGACGGCGGCGTTGGGGCACTCCCCAGTATTGGGCATCGAGGATACGCCAGGCAAAGCTCCATCCGTCACCCACGACGGAACCGGCGTTCTCCCAAGTAAGTCGGCCTGTGCGTTCTTCCTCCGCAGGTCGAGGGATATGTACGGAATCGTCGGCGAGGGCGCAGAACGCTTCGATGACCGCGAGGAAGTCTTTCCCCTTATTGCTTGAAAACGCTCCGGGTACGTTCTCCCACACGACGTATCGCGGGCATTGTCCATTTGTTGCACCTCTCATTTCGCGGATGATCCGCGTCATTTCGTAGAACAGATTCGAGCGCGTCCCTTCCGTAAGCCCCGCCTGTTTCCCCGCGACAGACAAGTCCTGGCAGGGAGAACCGCCGACAATCACATCCACAGGCGCAACCTCTGCGCCGTTGATCTCCGTGATGCTCCCTAAGTGCTGCATCTTCGGGAATCGTGCCGTGGTCACGGCGATAGGGTACGGCTCGATCTCCGAAGCCCAAAGCGGATTCCAGCCTAGAATGGTCGCGCAGAGGGGCGCGGTTCCGCTTCCGTCAAACAAACTTCCAAGCGTCACTTTTGTTTCTCCTTCTGTTGCGCCATGAAGTCCGCGCGTTCCCGCTCCGCGCGGTCGTCTGCGTCCGAAGAAACGCGCATCAGCGAGTAGACGAACAGACAGGCGGCGGCGTAGAGGACAGCGGCGAGGATGATGTAAAGGGCGGTCATTCGCAGCCCTCCCGCTTCCACGGATTCGCGCGCAGTTCGGCTTCGGTGGGCTTGCGCGGAAGGAGCCAGACGCGGTATCTGCGACCGAAATCTGTCACATACGCAGGATTCCAGAAGTATCCGTTGCATTCCTCAAGCACTAGCCCAATGTGCTCCCGCTTCTTGACCCGATGCTCGCCGTCCTCAAAGATTGCATCAATAGGATGCTCCACCCAAACTTTCGTCCCCAGCGCCAGCGCGCGCACCTCGTCTATCGACAGCACCCGATTCACGGGTTCCCGGAACTCCTTGAACGCATCGGCATACCCGTCGCCGAGCAGCTTCTTCGCGCACGCAATGGCTAACCCCTTTTCGCGGTCGAACCGTTCGTGCGGGGCGCACTTCGCCACCGACTTTGTGCCGTCCGACCAGAACACGACGGTCGCGGGCGGGTTATAGAGGATGCGAACGGGGCGGTGCGGGGCGGGCGAGACGGTGATGTTCTTGAAGGGGGCGGCGGGTGCGGCGGGTTCGACGGGTTCAAAATACTCCGGGCACAATTTCCTGAATGTCACACCCTTACAGATATTCTCCGCGTGCTCTAGCACCTTAACGTCGATGCCGTCGCTGTGTACCGCCATCACCTGTCCACGCGTCATGCGCTTGGAGGTTATGCTGTACCAGTTGCTGATCCCCCGAACGATGTCCCCGACCTTGAAAGTGTGCGCCATGTCATTTCCCTCCGTAATTGCGGCGTCGGTCGTAAAGCTGCTGATTCGTGATCCATTGCGCGATTCGTGGCGCGCGGTAGAGAAGATAGGCGGCTGCGATAAAGCACAAAGCCATGAAGATGATGTTAGCCAATCGAACCCCCCCCGCGCATGTCCTTCGGTCGGATTGTGTGCATCCGCTGGCACGCCATTGTCACCGCGTCCTCGTACTCCGACGTTTTGAGATTGCGGCGGATTTTGTCGTCGAGCGCGGCGCGGAAGTCAGCGTATCGCGCGCAGACCATGTGGCAGAACAATTCCCGCGATTCGCACAGGTAGCAGGGGGACTTGCGCGAGGGTTGCATTCGTTTTCCTCCTTCGTGGCTAAAGCGGGCCAATCCCGCGAAGATAGTCTCGGTATTGCGCCTCCGATTCGCGGCGCTCCTGTTCGGCTACAAGCGGTTCAAGTTCTTCCATGTGCCTGCGTATGTCGTCGAGCACATCGTCGATGATTTCCTTCGCCGCCTTTAGCTTTGGGTATTGGGCCGCGTGATGCGCTATGTCTATCCGGCTGGCTTCAATGTCGCGCTTGTCCTCATCGAGTTCGTCGTACATCTCCA
>JAKQQT010000521.1 GCA_029564025.1 Armatimonadota bacterium
GAAATCCCAGCGTGATCTCGGTGTCATCTGTTACACCGGATATACGATGGACCACCTCGTGGCGGAAGGTTCCGCCGCGCAAAAGGACCTGCTGAAGCGACTGGACCTGCTGATCGATGGCCCCTATATACGATCCCTGCACGCCGACCTCTATCTGCGCGGTTCGGCGAATCAGCGCCTGTTGACGCTGACCGAACGCTACCGCGACCTGATCGCCGACATTCAGAACGCCGGCGACAAGGGTTGCGGGCTGGAGATTATCGTCGCGCCCGGCGGCCAGGTGTGCGTTGCCGGAGTTCCCATGGAACCGGATTTTCGTGATAACCTGAACTCGGCTCTGCAGGATACCAACTCAAACACCAGGACGGAACAGGAAGGAACCATAAATGCCCGTTGACAACACGATCACTCCCAAAGACTGCGTATCGCGCCTTGTACCGTATTCGCCCGGAAAGCCAATCGCCGAAGTCCAGAGGGAATACGGCCTGACCGACATCGACAAGATGGCGTCGAACGAGAATCCGCTCGGTCCTTCGCCGCGCGCGATTGCCGCCATCACGAAGGCCGTGGGCGCGATTCACCACTATCCGGACGCCACTTCGCACGATCTGCGCCACGCATTGGCGGAGAAGAAGGGCCTTCCGGTGGAGAGTGTGATCGTCGGCAACGGCGGCGACGAACTGATCCAGTTGCTGGGCATAACCTTCCTGCGCCCCGGCGACCGCATGATCATGAGTTTACCTTCGTTCGTGCGTTACGAAGCGGCCGGCATCTTGAACGAGGCTGAGGTGGTGAAGGTGCCGGTCAGGGATTTCAAGGAGGATCTGGACGCCGTGGCGGACCGGATCAACGACCGGACGCGCATCGTGTTTGTGAACAATCCCAACAATCCCACCGGAACCATCAACACCCGCGATGCGGTGACCCGACTGCTTGACCGGATTCCGCCGGGGACGCTGGTGATGCTGGACGAAGCCTACGCGGAATTCGTGGAGGATCCGGATTACCCGAACAGCGTCGATTACGTGAAGGAAGGCCGCAATGTCATCGTTTTGCACACGTTCTCGAAGATCTACGGCCTCGCCGGCGTGCGCCTGGGATACTGCCTCGCACGGCCGGACATCATCGACAATATGAACCGCGTTCGCGAACCTTTCAACGTAAACGTGCTGGCGCAGGTCGCCGGAATCGCGGCTCTCGACGACGACGATCACGTAAGGAACACGCTGAAGGTCAACTCCGAGGGCAAGCGGTACCTGGAGCGGGAATTCGAGCGCCTGGGACTGCCGTATGCCAAGGCCGAGGCCAACTTCATCCTTGTGGACGTTCTGCGCGAATGCCGTCCCGTGTACGAAGGTCTGCTCAGGAAGGGCGTGATTGTGCGAACCGGCGATATCTTCGGAATGCCGACGTGTCTTCGGGTATCCATAGGCACACCCCCGATGAACGAACGCTTCATCCGGGAGTTGGAGGCGATCCTGAAAGGATAGCGATATGAGGCGTTGCGCCTGGATGGCGGCCGTGATGGCACTGTGTGTCGCGGCCACGATGGGAAAAACC
>JAKQQT010000309.1 GCA_029564025.1 Armatimonadota bacterium
GGCGTTCGCCGAGAAGATGAAAGTGGAAGGCTATCCGACCATCCTGTTCCTCAACGCAAAGGGTGAAGAGGTTCACCGCATCGGCGGTTATGTGGACGGTTCCGAGTTCATCAGGCAAACCGAGGTAGCCTACCAGCGCGCCACCGGCAAAACGTTGCCAAACGAGCCGATGCTTCCAGCCACTGGCGGCACCTGAGGCTGACCTGCGCCGCCCGGTTCGGGCGGACGTGAAACCTTCCCCCTCTTCACGGCGTATAGCCCTGTGGACGCGCGGAACGGACCGCGTGCTTTTCAAGGAGGAATCACATGGGTAACTTGATCTGGAGCCTGAGCGTCATCGTGGCGCTGGTGGTGTTCATAGCGGCGCTGGCGCAAGGGAAGAACTTCGGCGTGGCGCTCAGGATGGGCGTCGGCGTGCTGATTATCGGCCTCGCGGCGGTTTTCGTGCTCAATATCCTCGGCTGGGCGCTGGGATTTCTGTTGAGCCTTCTGTGGGTGGCCGTGTGGGTGGCGATTGTTTACGGCTTGATCGTTGTCGCCGGAAAGGCCATCAAGGGCGCGGGATAGGATGCAGGAGTTGCTGATTGTGCTTGTCGGGACGGGCGTTCTGTTCATCGCGCTGGGCGTGCCGCTGTGGTGCAGAAACGTGCCGCCGAACCACTGGTACGGATTCCGCGTCAGGGCGACGATGAATGATCCGAACGTGTGGTATCCGGTGAACGAGGTGTCCGGGAAATGGATGGCCTTCACCGGCGCGATCCACGGATTGGTCGTGTGCTCGGCCTATCTACTGCCCGGGATGACCGAAGACCGGCTGGGCATCATCGGAACCGTGTCACTGTTGACCGCCACCGTGGTGATGACCATCGCGGGATTCGTGGAATTGCGGAACCAGACGCGCGGAAAGTAGCGCAAACAGCAGAAAAAGTGGCATGCTGGGAATGGGGGTCCCCCGAAGGGACCCTCTTTTTCATCCCGGTTTGAAAGGCCTGTTGATGCCGCCACCCGAAAAACGCCACGGATTGATCATTGTCTACACCGGCAACGGCAAGGGTAAAACCAGCGCCGCGCTGGGAATCGTCCTGCGCATGATGGGCCTGCGCATGCGCGCCTGTATGCTCCAGTTCATCAAGAAGCGCAAACTGAAGGCCGCCGAGAACCGCTTCGGCGAGGCGATGGGCGTGGAAATCGTGGGCCTGGGCGACGGCTTCACGTGGATGAGCAGGGACCTGGAGCACGACAAGGCCCTGGCGCTGGAGGGTTGGGAGCTCTGCAAACAGCGGATCCGGAGCGGAGACTACGACGTGGTGATTCTGGACGAGATCACATACCCGATCACGTTCGGCTGGCTCGATGTGTACGACGTGCTGGAGGAACTGAGGAACCGCCCGGAGGGCCTGCACATCGTAATCACCGGCCGCGACGCCCACCCAAAACTCATCGAAGCCGCCGACCTGGTGACCGAGATGGTCGAAATCAAACACCCGTACGCCAAAGGCGTCCCTCCGCAGAAGGGCATTGACTGCTGACTGCGGGACATTTTACCACGAAGACACAAAGTCACAAAGCACGAATAAAGAATTAGGAATAATGAAGGTGGAACGGACCAATACCAAGCCGGATCACGCACTTCAGTATTGAGAGAATCGGGTTTCCACCGAAGGTTGTACAGCCTGCTACCGTCTTGTTCGAAGAATCTTCACTAATCGAGCCGCAATTCGATTGCCCTATATTTCGTCGATTATGTTTTTGATTCCTTAGCTCTTGGTGCGTTCTTTGTGTCTTCGTGCCTTTGTGGTGAAATATCCGGTTAGGATTACGGTATCACAACGCCCGCCACCACCGCCACGGCGGCGATGACCAGCAGGGCGATGGTTCCGGTGGCCCACGCCGGAAGGGGGATGAACGTTCCGCCGCGCAGGCGCGTCTGCAGGGCGTTGACAGCCTCGGTCAGGGCCGTCACCTGGTTGGCGACCAGCGCGGTTTCCTCGCGCCCTTCCAAGGCGGACGCTTCCACCGCCTCCAGCCGTGCCGCGACAACAAGCGGTTCCCAGGGCATCAACCCGTTGCCGTTGCCGTCGTCGTACAGGCTCTGCGACATCACGCGGCGGGCGTCCAGTACTTCCTCTATCGCCGTGATGAAATGCCGCTGGTGGATGCTCTTGCCGGCGTCGGGGCCTTCCTCGCCGGCCGCCATCTGCGCCGCCTTGAGCACGGCATTCTTGATGTCGCCGCCGGTCATCTCGTAGTCGCGGCCCAGCGCCTCGAAGTCCACGTCGTCGGCCAGCGGTGTCTGCGGCGACAACTGGGCTTTCCACACAAGCGGGCGCACCTCGGGGCCGGGCGTCTCGAAATAGATGTGCGTGCGGATGCGTCGCTCGAAGGCGGGGTCGAAGTTGGTGGCCAGGTTCGTGGCGAAAATGACGACGCCCTCGTACTCCTCGATTTCCTTCAGCAGGATGTTGATGACCTGGTTGGCCTCTCGCTCGTAGCCGCCGGAGACGTTGGTGAGGCGGCGGGAGGCGATGGCGTCGGCCTCGTCGAAGAACAGCACGGCGTTGCGCGAGCGGGCCTCCTCGAACACCGCCGCGATGTTCTTGCCGGATTCGCCCGCCCACATCGACTCCATTTGCGAGTACTTCACCCTCGCCAGAGGCCGGCCCAGAGTGTGAGCCAGAGCCTCCGCGCAAAGGGTCTTGCCGGTGCCCGGCGGACCCGCGAAGTTGAAGCCCAGCCCGAGGCCCGTTTGATGCTTTCTGCCCAGCCCCCACTGGTCGAAGATAAGGGCGCGCTTCTCGATCTGCGTCAGGGCGTCGCGCAGTTGCTTCCGTGTGCGTTCCGGAAGGATGACGTCCTCGAAAGTTTTGCGGGGGGTGATCCAGTCGACCAATCCTTGCCGCGCGGGTGTATCGGTTTTGAAGATGTTCCAGAGCATGAGTATCCACAGCAACGTGCGCTGTGCTCATGATACCATACGGTTCTGTGTGAGAGGTTGTTTCACCGCCGGACAGGTGTCAGGGGACGGGTGTCAGGTGTCAGGGGCCGGTAGGGACCCGCACGGGCTCCGCTCAGCGTGCCTCACGCTCAGTTAGTCGATTTAGTTGGTACAAATGGATTCGTGAATCGCCCCTACGCGTTGACGAAATCCGCCCACGCCGGTTCGGATTGGGCTAAATCCAGGTATCTGGTATGGAAGGCTTGTAGCCATTGCCGCTGGGAATCACCGGTCAACGCCGATTCCCAGGCCTCGTAAACGGCTTCAAGTGGCCATGCCAACAAGGTCGCCTCGCCGCTTGGTTCCAAGTTCTCCCGGTAGGCCGTGATTGCCCGGCCGCACTGCGCATCCCGACTGGGGTAAACTACCGCACAGTAGCCTTCCGTGTACTCCGCGACCTCCTGGTGAAGCATAGAAAACGCCAGCATATGGTTTCGCCAAAGCTGGTTGAAAGCGAGATCGGAGAACATGGCCTCCGCGCCCGGTTTCCACTACCACTCCGCTCGATGTTGTTCCAACCACGGGGCATACCGAGGCGCGAAGGGATAATACTTGCGGGAGAACGGCTCTGTCAGCTTCGTTTCTATGCCGATGAATCCCTTTGCGCCGCCTGGCCGTGTGAAGGTGACGAAGGCGTCGAACGAGGTCGCGTCGTTCAGGTGGTGTGTCTTGTCGGGTGCGTACTCGAAGAACACGCCCGTCACCGACGCATCCTTCGGCGCTCCGGGCAACCGGCCCAGTAAAAGGCTGGCGAGTGACCCACTCTGATCGCTCTTAAGGGGTCCGAAGAGGTTGAAGCACATCGTCTGACTGCCCAGCATGTTGCAGGACAACCGGTTGGCGCCACCGCCGTTCCGCATCACCGGGAAACGTTCCCGGGCGTGGGCAAAGATGCTGTCCGACAGGAAGTTGCGCCCCTGCTCGCCGTCGCCCTGTGTCAGCATATTGCCGTAAAGCACTCCGCGGGCCGCGGGATTCGGTCCCGGTTGAACGCCCAGCACGTGGTGGCGGTACCATGATTGGTGAAAGCGCATCCTCGCCGTGAACGGCTCCTTGTCTACCGATGGCGATATGTGTCTGCAATTTGCTTCCGGAAAGGCGTCATCGGCGGACATCAGTAGGATCCCTTCTCAGCACTTCTGTGGCAAACCATCGGCCGTCACGGTTCCAGCAGGCGGACGTAACCTTCCTGCTCGAAATGGTGGTCGGTAGTGAGCGCATCGGTAATGCCGCGCTCGCGCATCAGGACGAAGCTGACGGCGTCCGTCAGCGAATACCGTTTATCGGGCCGTTCCTTCAGAAGATTCAGCGCCGCCCGGTTAAGTTCCTCGGATGGCCACACGACTTCCAACAAAGGATGCTCGATAAGGGTATTGACGAAGGACAGCACGGGCGTTCGGGGAATTATGCGCGCCTGGGCAAGGGCTACGAACTCCGCGATGATGTAACCGGTGGTCAGAAAACTACCGGAAGAGCGGAACAGCGTTCGAACTTGCTGGTGCCTGGATTCTCTTCGGTTGTGATAGGCGAACAGCCCCGAAGTATCCAACAGCATCATTCGCTGGTTCCGTCGATGGAGTCCGCGTCAGCATCGCCGTACTCTCGCGCCAGGTCGCAGTCGATATCCTTGTTGTCTATACCGTATGAGATGCCATAGTCCGCGATGCAGGATTCCAGGCGCGCTGTTGCCGTTTCGACATCATCGGCGGTCGGGGTTACCTTGCCGTTCCCGTTAGCCTGAGCCAACCTTTCGGAAATCCACTCGACAACAGTCATGCCGTTTTGATTGGCGGCTTGTTCGAGCGCTTTGACAATGTTGTCCGGTAACTCCAGTCGGCTTTTCATCGTGGTATCCTGATCTAAGTTTACCATGCGGGGTGGCTTCATGTTACGGCATCTACGACAATCGGGCGATTCGCGAATCGCCCCTACGTAACCCGTATGAAAGCTATCGAACCGGGCCCGTACGGGCCCCTACCGGAATCCTGACACCTGACACCCGGCACATGATACCTGCCTGAATCCTGAATCCCGAATCCCGAATCCTCGATCCTACGGCGTGGGCTTCAGCCGCTCCTGGAACCACCTGCCCATCTCGCCTGTCATCTCCGGGGTCAGTTCGTGGTCCAGCGTGGGTGAGACGAACATCCTCTTCTTCAGGCCTTTGCGAAGCCGGTTGTAGTTGGCGAATGCCGTGGCGGGCGGGCAGATGCGGTCGTTGAGGTTCACGCATATCATCGTCGGGCACTTGATGCGTTCCGCCATGAACCGCGCGTCGACGTACGACAGGGTCTTTCGCATGGCCTTGCCTTCGGGCGTTTTCGATTCGAACG
>JAKQQT010000546.1 GCA_029564025.1 Armatimonadota bacterium
CCCCTCAGGTCCGGCGGCGGCGCGGCGGGAATCTCCAGTGTGTAGACGTCCTTGTAGGGAACATCATACGTGGCGATGGGTACCACCAGGCGCTCGCCTTTCTTCATCGTTATGTGGTTCAGGTCGAAAACAAACAGGTCCTCGTTCCGCTCGGCGCCGGTTACCTCGGGCGCGGGCAGGCCAGGCGCGGGAGAGGCGTCGTAGTTGTAGTATGCGGTCTGCGACATCATCGCGTTGGAAAGACCATAGGCCATTCGGGAAGACGGCGCCATCATCGCGCCCACTTGCGCCGCTGTTTGTTGAAGGCTGATAGGATCGATGGTTCCCGAAAAAGCGAACGACGGCACGCCGACCACGAGGTGGGCCGAGATGTCATTGACGTCGATCAGGTCGTTCACCAGCGTCGCCTGCAGTTTGACCTCGGACTTGCCCTTACCGTCGAGAGTCACCTTGTAGGCCGGCACCCAACGGATTCCCTGCTGAACGTAGATCAACCCCACGTTGGCCTTGGCGGGCGGCTTTCGTCCGCTCCAGTCCAGGCCCAGGGTCATGAGGTTGCGGAATTCCTGCGAGCCGGACGTGTATTTCGGCTCTCCGCTGAAGGTCACCGTCCGAATCTTGTCCAGCGGCACCGCGATGACCCCGGTCGCCGTCTTCAGCAAGACGATATTCCCCTTCTCCGGAAGCTTCTCTCCGGTGTTCGGCGGAGCGATGGCTTCCAGTTCCTCGGCGCTCCGAGTTGTGACACCGATGACGGTTGCCGTGTAACTGGGTCCTTCTACTTCAGACACCGTAACGCTCGCGCCGGGATTGGCTTCCAGCAACTCGCGTGTGGTCAGCGACGTCCGTTCCACCGTCACGCGGCGGGAGCGCGCGGACACCGAAGTAAGCTTCACACTGGGATCCGCGCTGTACGGCCAGAACGTTCCCAGTATCGGCGACGGCAGATAATCCATGGAAACCGTGCCGTCGTCGTTGGTTGTTGCCATACCCTCGTGAACCACAAAGACGTTGCCGTCCTTGAAAACCGTGATGTCTTTAACCGGAATCTGCGCCAGCGAACCGACCAGCAAACCGGCCATAATCAATTCCTTCACCTCCACCCTCCTTCCGGTCCCGTCACCGGGACGCTCAATCCGGTAATGAAAAGGGGCCCGTGAGGGCCCCTGAAGTGTTGGATACAGCCGGTGAGGGATTACATCAATCCCGCGGCGGTTTTCAGTAAAATAATCGCGTCAGCCGCGTTCGGGTTCCCGTCCACGGGGCTGGCGAGGTCGGCCTGGGTCTTCTGCGCCGTCGTCAGGGTCTGCAAACCACTGGCGGCCCGAAGCACCAGAACCGCGTCCGCCACCTGCGTCTTGCCGTTCGCGTCCACGTCTCCGAACGGCGGCGGGGCAACGACCGGTGTCGTCTGCGGGATGAATATCTCCGTGGTGTGATTTCCCACCGTCGCCTTTGCCGTTGTTGACGCAGTCACGTCAGCGGCTTTCTGGGTAAACGACGCCAGGAAGAATTTCAGGCCCGTGACCTTCGTCTCGCCCGTTGGTATCAGTGAAGTCGGAAGGGAAAACAGGAACGAAATCTCCTTGTAGGCCTTCGTTACCCCGCCTACCTTGGCATTCAGCGCAAAGGTATTGGCTCCCTGGCGATGGATCGTCGTGCCGGAACTGTTCTTCACAACCACGAACACCGAGTTGATGGTGTTGTCTTCCGTAAATCCCACGATCGCGTACTTTCGGCCGACTCCGAATCCGCAGTGCAGTCCCATCGGCACCCAGGAATCCGAGTATTCCGGCCAGAAGTAACCCGAGCTGTCCTTGTAGATATATCCGGTGCGGATTTTACTCGTGCCAGAGTAGAAGGAATTGCCGTTCAGATACTGGATGGGGCTTGCCGTCTCATAGATTCCGCGATTGTTGAAGACCATCCGTATCCGGTCGGCATTCGCGCCGCTGTAGATTGAGGTGTCGGCGGCGAGGATGGCAACCAGCGCGCTCTGGAACGTCGATGTGCCGGTCAGGGTTCCCAGCGCCGTGTACAGCAGGCGGTCGGCCTTGGTCTTCCCAAGGGCCGTATAGAGGTCCCAGCAGGCCGGTCCCCACACATCGCCGATCTGGTGCACCTCGTGGAAGTCCTGATACTGAATGCTACCGGATGTCTGCCACATTAGAATCTCTTCGGGATAGTGGTTCCGGTTGCTGATGTCACGTATCGCCGGCAAGCCGAACAATTGCCCGGAATACTCGCCCACCTTGGGATCACCCACGGTGGTACAGGAGAAGTAGTCGGCGAAACCTTCGTTCATACCGCCCGGTTCGGCGTTGTAATTGGCCGACAGCGACGGCGCGACGACGTCCACTACGGAATGCGTGTATTCGTGCGCCAGAACGTCCGTGTCCAGCGCCAGGTCAATCGAACCGTACTTGCCGGCAACCATTGCCCCGTAGGTTCCGGTTGGCGTATAGAAAGCGTTCGGGTAATCCGGTACCGACACGTACATCGGCAGTTGATTGTCCCGCAAGGTCATTCCGAACGTGTCTTTAAAGAAGTCATGAATGGTATTCGCCGCATAGTAGGCTTGCAACTGCGGGAGTTTGGTGTCGGTGCCGGCGTAGTCGTAAACGAACGGCGACGGCTGGTATACATCCTGCGCACCCGTGAAACCGGTACCGGACGATCCGGTGTAGCGATGGGATTTCGCGTACAGACCTGTCAGGTAGCCGCTACCATCCAGCCATTTGATGTCTCTCCAGACCTGAGTCGGAGAAGACTTGGGATTTCCCAAGTACACCTTTCCTGTGCCCGTTACGTGTTTCACCAGGTTCAGTCGGCTTACGGTTTCGCCGGTTCGAGCGTCCACGCGGGTGCGAAGCACCTTGTCGAAAGCGGGCGAATACACAAATTCCCAGACGAGGCGCGGTTCGGTTCCGGACGCGTCTATCGCCAGTTCCGGGGCTTTAACAAGCGTGCCCGGCAGGTTGAGGATGGCCTGCAGGGGAGAGACCTCGGCACGCGTGTCGATCTCCGGTAAATCAGTTGTGGTGTTTTCCACGAGCACCACTTCACCGGCCCGGTTCATCGTCACGACAACCTGCTTATCCAGCACGGGCAGTCCGTTGACGGTCTGTTGAAGGATGACCTGAGGACCGAGCGGTGTGTCCCGCTCCGGAAGGGCGATCATCTGCGGTGAAACCTGTACCGATCCCAGGATCGCCTGGGCATGGGCCGCGAAACTGCGTGCTTTCTGTTCCGGCGTACCGGAGTAGACACGAGATCGACCGCCTCCCATTGCCACGACACGACTGCGATCCTCGTTCCAGACGAGCGTAAACGGCTTCTGTGTGGTGCTCTGGAACGCTTCGGCGGCACGTTCGGATACGGTCTTACCCGCAGGAGCGAGTGACCGTTCCGGCTGAACCGGTTCCGAGATGGTAACGGTCGGCGCAAAGCGGATTTCCGGGCTCTTCCGCCCAACGATTGCCCAACCCGCGGACATCATCCAGACAGCGACCGCGAAGGCTCCGACTCTTCCGATATTCTGGCGGCTAATCATAGTCACTGATTTCCTTTCCGGCACACGAACACAACCTCTTCACCGGTCCGAGCGACCGGTGACCGCTTTCATTTTACCACACGGATGAAGCACACGCTGAATATACACCCGGCAATTGGTACCCGTTGCTTTTCGTCTTTGGTACCTTCGGCCCTCGCCCGCAGGATGCAGGCTTCGGCATAATCGGTGTGACAAAGGGCCTAACCCCGTCAGGAGGTGTAATGTGTTCAATTCGCCTGAACCTCAGAACCAGGGCCAGATGGACTGGAAGACATGGCTGAAAAAGGAGGCCGGCGCGTGGGTCTCCGAGAAATTGATCGATCAACGGCAAGCACAGTTGATCCTGGCGCGCTACGGTCTCGTTGAGGCCGAGAGCACGCGCACTCTGCGCCAGGTTCCGATGATACAAGCGCTCACGGTTATCGGCGCCGTGCTCATCGGAGCCGGTGTGCTTCTCTTGGTTGGCGCAAATTGGGAGAATATGCCTCCACTTGCCCGACTTGCGCTGTTGCTGATCGCCACCGCAAGCGCCTACTTCGGCGGTTACTGGCTTGGGCGCGAACCTGGACATTACCCGGGCGTCGGCAACGCTTTCATCCTGCTTGGTTCCATTCTGTTCGGAACCGGTATATTCCTCGTTGCTCAGACATTCCAGATATCAGGCTCGGGTAACGAACAGGAGTATTCAAGGGGCCTGATGTACTGGTTTCTAAGTATCCTCCCACTGGCATACGTTTTGCGCTCAAGACTGCAACTGGCTCTTGCGCTGGCGGTAGGTACCGTGTGGGTGATGGTCGGCCCAATGTCGGAACACCTGGAATGGTGGGGCCGCCCCGACCTCGTGATGCTGAGATTCATGGCGATCGGCGTCTTCCTGCACGCCGTAGGTTTGATCCACCGCGACAACTCAGCCGTGGAAGGTCTTTCACCGGTCTTCACGTCTTTCGGCGTCGGCTTCCTGACCTTCAGCCTGTATATTCTCTCGTTCGAACACGTCTGGCCGCATCATTACTCGTACGGCTACCGGGATACCGAGAGCCTCAGCGCGCTCATACCGGTCGTTTGGATGTGGATCGGACCCATTCTACTCATCGCGCTTGCCTGCTCGATATGGGCCTTGACGAAGGCCAATCAGAACACGGCGTCGCGGTCGGAGGCCGGAGTCACCATGGGAATCACGTTGTTGGCGGTTGTGATGACCTGGTGGGTTCTGACGCCCGATTTCGCGCAGTTGATAGAAGGTTACCGGCACGGTCTGATGGTACTCTTCAATGTCCTTCTGCTTGCCCTGGAAATCGGTTTCGTCTGGCTCGGTTGGGAGAAGGGAATGCCCGGACTGGTGAACTGGGGTCTGGCGGTGTTCGTGATCCACATGATCACGCGCTATTTTGACCTGTTCGGGCGCATGCTTCCCAGCGGTCTCGGATTCATCGGCGCCGGCCTGGTGCTAGTCATTGGCGGCGCGGCGCTCGAAACTCAACGGCGAAAGCTCATCAAATCGATGATGGAAAGGAGGGCGTGATGAAACGCTGGTTCATTGCAATCGTGGTCGCACAACTGGTGTTCCTGGTCGGCGAGTCGGTCTATTATCAGGTTCGCCGCGAGACCGGCGCGGAGATCCGCCTGAAGGTCGTGCCCGTTGATCCGCGAAGCCTGTTCATGGGCAACTACATGACACTGTCGTATGACGTTTCGCGATTGTCAGCGTGGCAATGCAAGTCGCATGGTCTCGATACGTCGACTCTAGGGCGAAACCAAACCGTATTTGTCGGCTTGGCGCAAGGGATGAAGTTCGCCAAGGTCGTGGACATCGTGCTGACGATTCCGCCAAAACACGACCCGAGTATCGTCTACGTCCGCGGCCGCGTGACCCGCAACTGGTCGATGATGAGAGGCGCATCCGGTCCGTCAGACATCTGGGTGGAATACGGAATCGAGCGCTACTTCATACCGGAAGCGCGGCAGGAGGAAGTAAACCGGATGGGGCGAAACAACATTGTGGCCATCGCCTCCGTCGGCCCGGACGGCCAGGCCATGCTCAAGGGAATCGAGGTCAACGGCAAACGCCTGGAGTACTGATTGACATTCTGAAGACGCAAAGGACCGGGCTAATCTTCGGAGTTGGCCCGGTCCATCTTCGATCTTCCATCTTCCATCCTCCATCCTCCGTCTTCCATCCTCCAGACAGCGCTGTGCTGAAGGAATGACTCCGGCAGGCGACGGGCGCCGGTTGAGGTCACGAATCCCTGCCGGCCACTTAAGACGTCTTCCAGCACACGGCCGGCGCGGGCTTCGTCCAGTTCGCCGAAGGTTTCATCCATCAGCACGATACACGGCTCGCCGGTTTCCTCTTCCATTAAACGCAACTCCCCCACCCTGAGGCTGAGCGCGGCAGTGCGCTGTTGACCCATGCTTCCGTAGGTGCGGGCATCGGCGCCGTTGATGCGAAGGGCAAGGTCGTCGCGGTGCGGCCCCGACAGCGTGATCCCGCGCATGATCTCGTCGCTCCTTCGTCCGCGCAGACGATCGAGGTACAAGCGCTCGGTCTCCGATTCATCGGCTCCGGGGGCGCAATGCGGTGCGTAAGAGACGTTGAATTCCTCGCGGTCTCCGGTCAACGCCTGGTGAATCTCGGCGGCCAGCGGTTGCAGGGAATCCACAAAGGCCGCCCGGCGCTGTATGACCCGCGCCCCGTAGTGCGCCAACTGCTCGTCCCAGGCGGGCAGAGATTGCAATGCGGAACCTCCTGCCCCGGCCTTCAGCGCCTTCAGCAACCGGTTGCGCTGGGCAAGCGCGCGCCGGTAGCGCCCGAGATCGTGGCAGTAGCGCGGGCTGACCTGGCAAAGCGCGATGTTCATCAAACGCCGCCGGTGGGAAGGATCGCCTCGCACGAGGTCGTCATCGTCCGGCCAGAACGCCACCACGCGCAAGATACCCATGAACTCCGACACGCGGGCTTTCTTCACCGAGTTGACCCGAACCGTGCGCGAAATGGATCCGGTAGCCGCGGGCGCTTCCGGCGGAGCGAGTATCATCTCCACGGTAAGTCCGCCCTGGCCGACGCTGTCGGCCTCCGCGAGAAGATGAGCCGAAGTCCGCCCGAACCGGATCAGTTCAGAATCGCGCGAGGCTCGCGGCGAACGGCTTGTTGCCAGCGTGGCAATCGCTTCCAGGACGTTCGTCTTCCCGACAGCGTTGGAGCCAAGCAGAAGGTTCGAACCCGGGTCCGGCGCCCATTCCAGCCGTTCGTAGTTCCGGAAATCGACAAGCCTCAACCGCGTGATGTGCATGACATCATGCTAGCCGGGATTGTACACCAACCCAAGGGATGGCTGTTAACGCGAAGCACACGGAGGAAATATGTGCAGGCGCGCCCGATGATATGGATGGTCGCAGGTGAAACCTGCCGACGCCAAAACAGCGTATGGTAGTCTGGAGGGAGCTATTTGATGGATCAGGGTCTGTTCTTCGCGTTCTTCATACTGGTCGCCATTCTGATGGTGGCCGGCGTCGTGCTGAGCATCAGGGCCGCGCAGAAACGCCGCGAGGACCTGCTCGCCTGGGCAACCCGGAACGGGCTGACCTATTCATCTGAGAACGTTTCAGGATTCGATGAGCAATACCCGTGGTTTTCATGCCTGCGCAATGGAGACAACCGCTACGCTTACAACACGATCGAGGGAATCTACAACAAGCGCTGGATGCTGGCATTCGACTATCATTACCAGACATACAGCACGGACTCAAAAGGCAACCGGCAAACGCACCACCATCACTTCTCCGCCGTGCTGGTGAACACCGGCCTGCCGCTGGAGCCGCTGTCCATATCCGGCGAGTCCATCTTCAGCCGTATCGGCGAGTTCTTCGGCGCGGGCGACATCGACTTTGAATCCACGGAGTTCAGCGACCAGTTCCGCGTCACGTCACCCAACAAGCGCTGGGCCTATGATGTGCTCCATCAATCGACGATGGAGTTTCTACTGACTTCACCCCGGTTCGCCCTTGAAATGGGCGGCCCGTTCATCATCGCCTGGAACTCAGGTACATTCGAAGTAGAGCAGTTCGAGCAGGCCGTTCAGGTAATCGACGGTATCATCACGCGCTTGCCGAACTACCTTGTGCGCGAACTGAAAGGAAAAGACTGATGGAAGTGTTTTTGCCAGTTATCGCCATTGTGGCTCTCGCTCTGTTGCTTCCGATCATCTGGTTCATCGGAACTTACAATGGATTCGTGCGCGCCCGGAACACATGCGATGAATCGTGGTCGGATATCGACACGGAACTGCGCCGGCGCTACGACCTGATACCGAACCTGGTCAGCACTGTTCAGGGCTACGCCACGCACGAGAAGGAGCTGTTCGAACGCGTGGTGCAAGCGCGCACGGCCGCGATGGCCAACCACGGCTCGCCGGAATCGCAGGCGAAGGACGAAAACGTTCTGGTGGCGGGTCTGCGCCAGGTATTCGCGCTCGCCGAAGGCTATCCGGAACTCAAGGCCAGCGCGAACTTCCTGCAACTGCAGGAGG
>JAKQQT010000557.1 GCA_029564025.1 Armatimonadota bacterium
CGGTACGCCAGCCGGCGCGAAAATCGCCGCCGAGTTGCCGACCACACCCGCCACCGCGGAACAGATAGCCGCGGGCAGGGCAGTCATCAAGCAGGCGGAAGCCCGGATGGGCCGGTCTTTCAATACCGACGGATTGAAGGAAGCCCTTCAGGAAAACTACGAGCATCCCGGCTGGGACACAGCGGTGGAGAAGTGCCTGACCTGCGGCAATTGCACTTCCGTCTGTCCTACCTGCTTCTGCACAACGGTTGAGGACTTCACGGACATCTCCGGCGACCAGGCGGAGCGGCGGCAACGCTGGGATTCGTGTTTCACGCAGGATTTCTCCTACATCTTCGGCGGAAGTGTTCGCCCGTCGCCCGCATCCCGCTACCGGCAGTGGCTTCTGCACAAGCTGGCCAACTGGCAAGATCAGTTCGGCACTTCGGGTTGCGTGGGTTGCGGGCGCTGTATCACCTGGTGTCCCACCGGCATCGACATCAGGGAAGAAGCTATGGCCATCGTATCGGGGGTGCCGGAACGAAAGGAGCAAACCGGTGGAAACGCTTAAGCCCATCCTTGAACAACACCCATTCCTCCAGGGGCTCCGTTCCGAGCACCTGGACCTGCTGACCGGTTGCGCGTCCAACGTTGTCTACAAACCCGGCGAGTACATCATCCGGGAAGGCCGCGACGCCAACCAGTTTTACATCATCCGGTCCGGCCACGTCAGCATCGAAACCTACGCTCCAGGGAAGGGAGCCATTCAGATACAGACCGTCAGCGAAGGGGACATCCTCGGCTGGTCGTGGCTCATTCCTCCGTACAAATGGTCGTTTGATGTCCGGGTGATCGACCTGACCAGGGTCATTGCCCTGGACGCCGCGTGCCTGCGAAAAAAGTGCGAAGACGACCACGATTTCGGATTCGAGATTCTGTCCCGCTTCGCCAACGTCATCGTGCAACGTTTGCGGGCCACGCATCTCCAACTGGTCGATCTGTGCGAAGGGCTTCGATAGGGGAGGAACAAGATGACAGCAACCCTGGAAAAGTCAACGAAAGGCTCCTCTCCCCCGAAGCACGACGGAATGGTTCCGCAAACCTATCAGGTGCGGCAAGTGCACCGGGAGACGCACGACACATTCACTCTGGACCTGGAGCCTGAAGACGGCAACGTGCCCGCCTTTGCGCCGGGCCAGTTCAACATGCTGTACCTGTTCGGCGTGGGCGAGGTGCCGATCTCCATCAGCGGCGACCCGACGACGCCGAGGGTGTTAATGCACACAACGCGCGAGGTGGGCAGTGTCACACGCGTGATGCACAACCTGAAGCGGGGCGATACGCTGGGAGTTCGCGGACCGTTCGGCACGGCGTGGCCTGTGGACCAGGCGGAAGGCTCGGATATCGTGATCGTTTGCGGCGGTATCGGGCTGGCGCCGTTGCGGCCCGCCCTGTACAAGATCCTTGCCCAGCGCGACAAGTTCGGGAAGGTTGTGCTTCTCTACGGGACGCGAAGCCCGAATGACATCCTGTTCAAGCGCGAACTTCAGCGTTGGCGGGCGCACTTCGACCTGGATATATACGTAACCGTCGATCGCGCGATCGCCAACTGGCGCGGCAACGTCGGCGTCGTCACGACGCTCATCCCGAAGGCGCCTTTTGATCCGCTCAGCACCATCGCCATGGTTTGCGGCCCCGAGGTGATGATGCGCTTCACCGTCAGCGAATTGCGAAAGCGAGGGGTCAAATCCGACCGCATATACGTCTCGATGGAGCGGAATATGAAGTGCGGCATCGGGTGTTGCGGTCACTGTCAGTTCGGACCGGACCTCGTGTGCCGCGACGGTCCCGTGTTCCGGTTCGACCGCCTGGAGCCGCTGTTCGGCACTTGGGAGGTGTGATATGGCACATCCGGTGAAACCCAAACTGGCCGTCTGGAAGTTCGCCTCCTGCGACGGCTGTCAGTTGAGCATCCTGGACTGCGAAAACGAACTGATGGCGGTTGCGGGCGCGGTGGAAATCGCCAACTTCGCGGAAGCGACCAAGGCCGTGGTGAAAGGGCCGTACGACATTTCGCTCGTGGAAGGTTCGATCACCACCGAGCACGATGCCGAACGGATCCACAAGATTCGCCGCGTTTCGAAGTACCTGATCACCATCGGAGCGTGTGCCACGGCCGGCGGGATTCAGGCGCTCCGCAACTTCGTGGACGTCAAAGACTACGTTCGGGCCGTGTATGCGTCTCCACAGTACATCGAGACACTCACCAAATCCACGCCCATCCGCGATCACGTGTTTGTCGACTTCCAACTGAGGGGCTGTCCTATCAGCAAATACCAGCTCCTTGAGGTCATCAGCGCCCTGCTGAACAACCGTAAGCCGGTCACGCCGCCGCACAGTGTGTGCATGCAGTGCAAGGCGGCGGGAACCGTCTGCGTAATGGTTGCCCAGGGACAACCGTGTCTGGGGCCGGTGACGCAAGCCGGTTGCGATGCGTTGTGTCCGTCCTACTGCCGCGGTTGCTACGGGTGTTTCGGCCCAAAGGAGACGCCGAACACGGCCGCGCTTACCGAAGCCTGGAAAGCGCTGGGAGCGACCGACAGCGAACTCGTGAGGGCTTACCGGGGCTTCAACGCTTACGCGGAAGCCTTCCGACGGGAGAGTGAAGCCCATGAAAGGTAAAGTCATCAAGGTGGACGTCCTCTGCCGCGTCGAGGGAGAGGGCGCCCTGCTGATCAAGATATCGGACGACGGCAAGGTAGACGCGAAATTCCGTATCTATGAACCGCCCAGGTTCTTTGAGGCGTTCCTTCGCGGTCGTTCCTACGCGGAGGTGCCGGACATCACGGCGCGAATCTGCGGGATATGCCCGGTCGCCTACCAGATGAGTTCGGTCCACGCGATCGAGAAGGCTTTCGGCGTGAAAGTGGACGGCCAACTGCGCGAATTGCGCCGCCTGCTGTACTGCGGCGAGTGGATCGAAAGCCACGTTCTGCATGCGTTCTTCCTGCACCTGCCGGACTTCCTGGGCCTTGACGACGCCTTCGCCGTGGCGCGGGACCACCGTCAGGTCGTGGAAGAGGTTCTGCGCGTCAAAAAGACCGGCAACGACATTGTGCGCATTCTGGGCGGACGTGAGATCCATCCGATCAACGTGAAGGTCGGTGGTTTCTACAGGGCACCTTCCAAGGCCGATCTGCGACCCCTGGTGGATCAACTGAAGTGGGCCCGTGATTCGGCGGTGAAGGCAGTTCCGCTGTTGGCGGGTTTGCCGTACCCGGACTTCGAGTCGGACTACGAGTTCGTGGCATTGCGCCACCCGGACGAGTACCCGTTCAGCGAAGGCCGCCTTGTGTCGAACAAGGGGCTGGACATCTCGATAGACGAGTATGAACAGCATTTCGCGGAAGAGCACGTCGCGCACTCCACCGCCCTTCACGGAGTCCATATCGGGAAAGGAATGTACTTCGTTGGTCCGCTTGCGCGGTTCAACCTGAACGCGGATCTGTTGACGAAAACCGCCCGCGAGGCCGCGAAAACAGCCGGCTTGAAACCGGGGTGCTGTAATCCGTTCAAGAGCATCCTTGCGCGTCAGGTGGAGACTGTTTACGCGTGCGAGGAAGCCATCCGGATCATCGAGCAGTACGAGCCGCCGGAAAGGTCGTACGTGGATGTGACGCCGCGCGAAAGCATGGGGTGCGGGTGCACGGAGGCGCCGCGCGGAATTCTGTACCACCGTTACCGGTTCGATTCCGCGGGGCTGGTGACCGACGCGAAGATCACGCCGCCGACGGCGCAGAACCAGCCGACCATCGAGGACGATCTCCGGCGCTACGTGACACCAAGGATCGACATGCCGCTCGATGAACTGACGTGGCAGTGCGAGCAGGCCATCCGCAATTACGATCCCTGTATCTCGTGCTCCACGCACTTCCTGAAAGTGCGGATTGAAAGGACTCACTGAGCGATAACAGTCAATCAGCGGGAGATGCCCTATCGTCCGGATTCGGTCCTTGTAATCGGTCTCGGTAATCCGTTTCGCGGCGACGATGCCGCCGGTTTGCTGGTGGCTGACGGCATCGCCGAGGCGTTCCCGGACATCCGCGTCATTCGGCACACGTCCGACGGCATTGGATTACTGGACGTCTGGGCGGAATATGGCACCGTGATTGTGGTGGACGCGGTCGTCTCCGGGTCACCGCCAGGAACTGTCCATGTTCTCGACGGTTTGGAGACGCTGGAGCGCGACTGGTTCGCGACATCCACGCACGCCGTCAACCTCGCGGAAGCGGTGGAACTGGGAAGGGCGGTTGGACGCCTGCCTTCGCGGCTGATTGTGATTGGGATCGAAGGAAACGAATTCGGGCTTGGAGAATCCGTCTCAGCAGTCGTTGGCAAGGCCGTTAGCGATGCGATTGCGCGATTGGTAGAGATAACGGGGCGATAATCCCCGGAACGAAAACAAGAGAGCGCAACCACTACGGCGCGAACCGGAGCGGTTACGCTCTCCTTTTGTTACGCGACTCGGCAGGTCTAACGCGAAGTGCCGTACACGTCCTGCAGATGGTCGCGGGCGGCATTCAACCTCTGGTCGACGATGGAAGCCATTCGCTTCATCAGGTCATAACCAAAGTCCAACTGCCTGTCGCACATTTCAAGCAGGGTTTTGCCGTCGAACGCCAAGGCATCCGTCTCGCGGACCGCCTTTGCGTCAAAATTCCATTTGTACGGCGGAACGAACCAGGATGATCCCAGCACATCGCCGCTTTCCACCATTTGAATGGGGATGGGGCCGTAATCCGCGTTGTAAACTTCCAGGGCGATACAGCCCTTCAGGACAAGAAACAGCCTGTCCGCCTTTCCTCCCTGGTGAAAGACCTGTTCACCCTCGGCAAAATGCACCGGAACGGCGATGCGGGCCATCATCTCGACGTGGGAACTCTCCATCCCTTGCACGAAAGGATGATTTGTCAACTGAGCGTGCAGAGCCTGCGGTTCCGCATTCATTGGATCAACTGAGGCGGCGGCGCTTTCCATGGAACACCTCCTCCGCGGCGGGACGTGCCGTTTGGTAACCCTCGCCGGCACGTAAGTGTTATTCGCCTAGATTATACCTACAAATCCTTGACCTTTCCACAAGGCAAGCCGCTTGTAAGCCGGATTGGATGAAAAACTCCTGGGCTTCAACTGGACGGTGCTCGTAATGTTTACGAATAAGCGTATAATGCGGTAGGGAGGCACGACGGCAAAAACGCTCACACTGCCCGCGCTCCCGAAAGGATATCGCCATGACGGCTCGATTTCGCCCGGTTCGTTCAACCCTGGTTGCCGGCTGTCTGCTGACGCTGGCTTCCGTTTGTGTTTCGGCCGCGCCGCCAAAGCCCGATCCGGCGGATTTAGTGAAAGCCTCCGCCGATGCTACGGGTAAGCTTGGTCCCGCCACGATCAAGATAACCGTAACGGCTACCTCGGAGCCCAAGCCGCCGGCATCCCTTCTGTTCAAATGGAATAGCCCGGAGCAGTACTACATGCGGGACACACAGGAATCGGACGTCACGGAAACCTGGGTCAACGGCAAGGAAACGGTGACCTATGATCCCGAGGCGAACGAGTATGCCCGCAATGTGCCCGGTGCCGGCAAGCCTTCACCCGCGGAACTTGTCAACTACATCCTGGGCGACCTGCGGCAACCGGAGAACCTCAAGAAGATCACCGTCAGCGAAATTCAATACGAATCGGCGCCGGCCTGGCGTTTGACGATGAAACCGGCCGCCGGCAAAACACAGGATTACCCCACGCTCGTTACTCTCATCATCGGTAAGAAAGACAACCTGGTCCGCAAGTACGGAATGACGCTGAAGAGCAAGCAGGCATTCGCCTACATTTTCTCTTACGCCTACGAAAAGCAACCGTTCCCGGCCTTCACCTTCAAGTTCGTTCCACCCGAAGGCGCCACCGAGATGAAGCCGGAAGAAAAGGCTGATCCCGCGAAGGAATTCGTCGGCAAGTCCGCTCCTGACTTCGAACTGCCGACGCTGGATGGAAGTCCCGCCGTGAAACTGAGCAATCTCAAGGGTAAAACGGTGATGCTGGACTTCTGGGCCACCTGGTGCCCGCCGTGCCGCGCCGCGCTTCCCGATGTGAACAGCGCGCGCAAGGCATTTGCCGACAAGGGCTTTGTGCTTCTCACCATCAACAACGAGCCCAAAGCAGACGACGTGAAGGCCTGGATGAAGAAGGAAGGCTACACATTCACGGTTCTGCGCGACATGGAGAGGAAAGCCTCCTCGGCGTACAAGGTCACTGGTATCCCGACCAATGTGCTGATCGGACCGGACGGCAACGTGCTGGAATATGTGGTTGGCTTTGAGGGCTCGGAAGCGTTCTGGGCCACGCTGGAGAAACACGGATTCAAGAAATGACATTAGCGCGGCGTTTTCCGGCGTCGGTACTGCTCGTCGCGATTCTGCTCGCGCGGGCGGCCGGCGCCGGCCTGGTCGATTACGTCAACAAGGACGACGGGAAGTACTCCTGGACGCAGAGGTCCGCACGCGAACTCCCCGGTGGGAAGGCATTTGACCTGCGGCTGATTTCGCAGGAATGGCACGGCATCCGATGGACGCACCGTCTGCAGGTCTTCGTGCCGACCAAGGTCGAATATCCGCACTTCTGCCTGCTGTACAACACGGGCGGCGACGGAAGCCCCGAGGAAGCCCTGATCGGCATCGAGACGGCAAAAGCCACGGGGTGCCTTGTGGCAATTGTGTACAACGTTCCGAACCAGCCGTTATTCGACGGCAAGTCGGAAGACGCCCTGATCGCCGACACATGGAAACGCTACATCGAGACCGGTGACGACACGTGGCCGTTGCAACTGCCGATGGTGAAATCCGTCGTGAAAGCGATGGACGCCGTGCAGGATTGGGCGAAGAAGGAGAAACGGCCGGCGGTGACCGGCTTCGCAATCACCGGCGCCTCGAAGCGGGGTTGGACCGCCTGGCTGACCGGCGCGGTGGAAGACAAGCGCGTGAAGGGCATCGCCCCGATGGTGTTCGATATGCTGGACCTGCCGGCCCAGTTGGAGCACCAGAAGGTCGCTTACGGGAAGCCGAGCGAACAGATTCACGACTACACATCGGCGAACCTGGACGCGATGGTGCACACACCGGAAGGCAAGCGGCTTGTTGCGCTGACTGATCCGTATGCCTACCGCGAACGCCTGAAGATGCCCAAACTGATGATAATGGGCACGAACGACAGGTACTGGACGCTCGATTCGCTGAACCTGTACTGGGACGGCCTGCCGGCGCATAAATGGGTGATATACGCGCCGAACAGCGGCCACGGTCTGCAGGATCGCGTTCGCGTGTTCGAGGGAGTCACCGCCTTCACACGTTCTTTGGCCTCCGGAAAACCACTGCCCAAGGTGGAATGGAAAACGGAGACTGCCGGCGGGAAGGTGACGCTGACCACAAAGGCTGATCCGAAACCAAGCGTTGCTTCCGTGTGGAGCGCCGAATCTCCAACGCGCGACTTTCGGGACGCTACGTGGACCAGCACGCCGCTTCCAGTCACCGACAATGGCGCGAGCGTTCCGCTGGAATTGCCCGAAAGCGGTTGGTCGGCCAGATTCATCGAGCTGACCTTCAACCTCGACGGCCGTATCTTCCGAACTGCGACACAAGTGACGCTTCTCCAGCGCGCCGAGACCAAAACCGACAAGCCGTGAGCGGAACCGGTGACATACCATCGGTGACGCTGTTCGGGTGCCGGGTCGACCGCCTTCCGATGGAAGGCGTGGTCATCAGGTGCTCCGAATTCCTTCGCGAGGACAGGCCGCATTATGTCGTCACGGCGGACACTTCCGCTATTGTCATCGCACAGGATGACGAACCATTTCGCGGAATCATCAACGATGCCGACCTCGTGACGCCGGACAGCATCGGGGTTGTGTGGGCCAGCAAACGGGCCGGAAGTCCGGTTCCCGAGCGCGTTCCGGGTGTGGACACGATGGAGCGCCTGTGCGAACTGGCCGCGAAAACCGGTGATCCGGTGTATCTTCTGGGCGCCGCGCCGGGCGTGGCGGAGATGGCGGCGAACGCGTTGTGCCAGCGATTCCCGGGACTGAAGGTCTCGGGCGCGCGCGACGGTTTTTTCCAACCGGACGACGAACCGGATATTGTCCGCGCCATCGCCGAAAGCGGCGCGCGCATCCTCTTTGTGGCGCTGGGCATTCCCAAACAGGAGAAGTTCATCGCCCGCAACCTCGCCTCCACGGGAGTGCGACTGGCGATGGGAGTGGGGGGCAGTTTCGACTGCTTCGCCGGGATCGTCAAACGCGCGCCAACGATAGTCCGCAACTTCCAACTCGAATGGCTCTGGCGAACCCTGTCTAACCCGAAAAAATGGCGAAAAGCTCTTACGTTACCGCAATTCGCATTCATGGTTCTATTTCACCACAAAGACACAGAGGCACAAAGATGACTTTTGGTCTTTGGGGGATTGGTGCCTGGCACGACAGTGCTTCATTATGACGATTGAGCAGTATGATAATGGTCTTTCATATCAGGTGATTGGCGCCGCCATCGAGGTCCATCGTGTCCTTGGGCCGGGCTTGTTGGAATCGGCGTACCAGGCATGCCTCTGTAGCGAGCTTGAAGATCGGTGTGTGTCGTTCGTTCGAGAACAGCCGTTGCCGGTTGTGTACAAGGGATTGCGGTTGGACTGTGGATACCGGCTGGATCTGGTTGTCGATAATAGGTTAGCCGTGGAGATCAAGTGCGTGGAGTGCCTCGGGCCGATTCACGAGGCCCAACTGCTTACGTACCTTCGTCTCAGCGGATTGCGCCTTGGACTGCTCATCAATTTCAACGTTCCTGTGTTGAAAAACGGTATTGTCAGGCTGGTATTATAGATATATTATTCTTTGTGCCTTTGTGTCTTTGTGGTGAGAAGATTGGATGACATATGATTCCTGATATTGTTACGGTTGGTTCGATGGCGGTGGATAGTATTACGACTCCGGTGGGGGAGGCGCCGAACTGCCTTGGCGGGGCGGCGGTGCACGGCTCCATCGCCGCGTCGATGTTTGCGCGGGTGGGCCTGGTCGGCGTGGTCGGTACCGATTATCCGCAAGAAGGTTGGGATTTGCTGAATGCGCGGAATATCGATATCTCCGGCGTTCAGCAGGTGTCGGGCGAAACCTTCTTCTGGAAAGGTTCGTACAGCGGTGATATGGGAGAGGCCAAGAGCGAGGTTACCCGCCTGAACGTTTTCGCGGATTTTCAGCCGGAACTGCCGCAGGATTACCGCCGCGCGAAGTACGTGTTTCTGGCCAACATCCATCCGTCCCTGCAACTCTCCGTGCTGGAGCAGGTGGAAGCGCCGAAACTGATGATGTGCGATACGATGAACTTCTGGATCAGCGGTACGAAGGATGAACTGACGAAGGTACTAGGGCGCGTGACCGTGGCGTTCATGAACGACGCGGAGATTCGGCAGTACACAGGCGAGAACAATGTCGTCAAGGCCGCGCGGGCAGTGCTTGATCTCGGTCCGAGCGCCGTGGTGGTGAAGAAGGGCGGCAATGGAGCGGCCCTGTATTCGCGCAACGGCTCCTCCGGCCTTTCGTTCTTCAGCGTGCCGGCGTATCCGATGGAGAGCCTGACGGACCCGACCGGCGCCGGTGATTCGTTCGCAGGCGGATTCATGGGGCATCTCGCGAAGACTGACGACATCAGCGAAGCGAACATGCGCCGCGCGATCGTCTTTGGTAGCGTTATGGCATCGTTCAATGTTCAGGACTTCGGCGTCAAGCGTGTCGCCCGGCTGACCTGGCCTGAGGTCGTGGAGCGCTACCGCCAATTCCAGGGATTCACCCGCTTTGATGACTGCGACGCCTGAAACCGCGGGCCCTTCGCGTAAGCGCGGCGGAAATCTGTTCGGCGCGTTGTTGGACTTTGTGTGGCCGCCGAAGTGTCTTATATGCGACCGTGTCGGATCAACACTGTGCGAAGAGTGTATCGCCGAGTGGCCGCGCGCCGGGCATCCGATGTGCGCCGTCTGCGGCGATGAGATTGGTCCCGACGGGTGTCTGGGCTGTTCGTGGGGATTCGGCCCCTTGACGGCATCGGGATACGCGGTGAAGTACACGGAAACCGTGCGCAAGGTGGTGCACGCGCTTAAGTACGACGGCAGGACTGACCTCGCGGCTCCCATGGCGCTGGAGATGGCGTACGTGATACGGACTAGGCCGGCGTTTCAGGAGT
>JAKQQT010000586.1 GCA_029564025.1 Armatimonadota bacterium
TCGAGTCCCTCCTGGCCTGCCAGTTTAGAACGGGTATCTGTCGCCGTCCCCGCCGGGGAGCGGCAACAGGTTTTCTCATTTTGAGAGCGGAATGACCGAAGGGTCCTGGAACATGAGCAACGTGAAGCAAATCATCCAGAGAGTGGGAGCGTATCTCGGCGACGTCGGGGTCGAGTTCAGAAAGATCGCTTGGCCTGACCGTCAAGAACTGGTCGATTCGACGGTCGTGGTGATTGCGTTCATCGTGATCCTGGCCGTGGTGGTGCTGTGCTGCGACAAAACCATCCTGTTTTTCCTGCAGTTGATTCATGCCTAGCGCGGGGAGCCGTTCATGACGAAACAATGGTTTGTGCTTCACACCTTGACCGGCCAGGAGCAGAAGGTCAAGCGTTCCATCGAGGCAAGGGTGCGGATTGAGGAGATGGGGGAGTTCATCGGCGAGGTCGTGATTCCCACCGAGAAAGTCTCCGAGGTCAAGAACGGGGTCAAGACGACCGTCACCCGCAAGTTTTTTCCCGGTTACGTGTTGATCAATCTGGCCCTTTATGATGAGGGGCGTAACGTGTTGGAGCCCACCTGGCGGTTTCTCAAAGAGACGTCGGGGGTGATCGGTTTCATCGGCGGCGAGCGTCCGATGCCGCTGTCCACGGCTGAGGTTGACGCGATCGTCAATCAGGTGGCAGACAAGAGCAAAGAAAAGGCCAAGCCCAAGGTTCAATTTGAGCCGGGCGAGACCGTGAAGATCATCGACGGACCGTTCATGAGTTTCAACGGCACCGTCGATGAAGTGGATCCCGACCGGGGCAAACTGAAGGTCTCTGTAGCGATCTTCGGACGTTCCGCTCCGGTCGAGCTGGAGTATTGGCAGGTCGAGCGCGCGGTCAACGAGAACGCGTAGCCGTCCGGCCGGTCCCGCTGCGCCCTGAGCGCGGCGGCGGCTCGTCAACTGCGGCCCGTCCGTACCGGTGGGGATGCCGGGAGGGCCGCGACAGACACAGTAGGCAAAAGTATGGCGAAGAAAGTCACGGGTATCGTGAAATTGCAGATTCCCGCCGGTGCGGCGAATCCTGCGCCGCCGGTGGGCCCCGCGCTGGGCTCGCAAGGCGTCAACATCATGGCGTTCTGTAAAGAGTTCAACGCCAAGACTCAAGACAAGGCGGGCCTGATCATCCCCGTGGTCATCACGGTGTATGCGGACCGCAGCTTCTCCCTTGTGTTCAAGAGCCCCCCCGCCTCCGCGCTGCTGAAGAAAGAGGCCGGGTTGGCCAAGGGCTCCGGGGTCCCCAACCGCGACAAGGTCGGCAAAGTCACGCGCGAGCAGGTCCGAAAGATCGTCGAGATCAAGAAGGCGGACCTCAATGCGACGGACGAGGCGGCGGCGATGCGGATGATCGAAGGTACCGCGCGCAATATGGGTATCGAGGTGGTTGACTAAGCATAAGGGGACACGGATCATGGCAAAACATGGCAAACGGTATAATGATGCGCTGAAAAAGGCCCCGACGGCACAGGTCAGCCTGGAAGAGGCGGTGGCGTTCGTGAAGGCCAACGCCAACGCGAAATTCGACGAGACGGTTGAGATCGCGATGCGCCTCGGCGTGGACATCAAAAAATCCGACCAGACCGTGCGCGGCACGGTCAATCTGCCGCACGGGACCGGCAAGACGATCCGCGTGATCGTGTTCGCGGCCGGCACGCACGCCGACGAGGCGAAGGCGGCTGGCGCGGACGAGGTCGGCTACGAAGAGCTGATTGAAAAGGTCAAGAACGGCTGGACCGACTTTGACGTGGCGATCGCGACCACCGACGCAATGAAAGAGGTGCGTAAGATCGCCCGCGTGCTCGGCCCCCGCGGCTTGATGCCGAATCCCAAAACCGGTACGGTGACGGACGATACGGCGGCGGCCGTCAGGGCGGCCAAAGGCGGCAAGGTCGATTTCCGCATGGACCGCACCGGCAATGTCTGCGTGCTCTGCGGCAAGCGCAG
>JAKQQT010000593.1 GCA_029564025.1 Armatimonadota bacterium
CATTGTTAGCGGGACTTCATTCGCCGTACATTTCCGTGATAAGACGGCGCAGGGCCGCAGCATCGGACTCTGCCAACGACCCTAATTTGCGCCCGAGCCGTTGTTTACTGATGGTTCTGATTTGGTCGACCGCGATTTCTGCCGGCTTGCCGGCGCAGCGGATTTGAATGCGGGACCGCCACTCTGGGTGTATTTGGCTGGTCAACGGACAGACCGTCACCGTCGCCAGCACCTCATTCAGAACATCCAAGCTCACAACCACAACCGGACGGGTCTTGGCGATCTCGGAACCTCGCACAGGATCAAGTTCAGCCCAGAGGATGTCATACCGCTTCATGACCATCTCCGCGAGTCGGCCTTCTTCGTCTTCCCGTAGCCGGGCCGTTTCTCCGCGCCCCCCGCATGCCCCCACGGGGCCGCATCCAGACCGTCCACGTCCACCCCGTCCCACTCCGACCAATCCTCAGAGGCGGCAGCCATGGCTTTCGCCGTATCGCCCCATGACAGTTTTTCGTCCGTCTTCCGCTTGGGCCGCAGCAGCACGCCGTCCACACTCTCAACCATGATGGCCGTATCCGTGAAGGCGTAACGGCGCAACACATCGGCGGGGATTCTCACGCCGCGCGAGTTTCCGATCCGGGCGATTTTCACTTCAACCGTTTGCATCAGAACCTCCCACTTCAAATACGTAATTACAGTATCAACATTCGCATGTATCGTCAATTCGCAACGGGAACGGAACAGGTCATCCATCGTACTCGGTTAGCGACAGGGGGGCAGTCGAACAGAAGTCCTCGCTCAGAGCGTGCAATCCATGACAAATGCGCTGACGGGTTTGTCTATCGCCACCGTCTTGGCCTGATTTTCCAGATCGGCCTTTGCCTCTTCAAACGAACGCCAGGCACTTTTCTTCATGTTCACCTTCCATGCGGCACTAAGGGAATTTAAGAACCTATCGATATCGAAATCGCTATCGTTATCGGGATCGAAACAAGAAGGAACGCCAATGGCTTTGAGACATGAGAGATTGGACGTCTACCGGCTGGCTATCGGCTACGTCGCGTGGGTCTACGAGATCGCTGCGACACTGGAGGGTGTCCACCGCGCGGCGCGCGACCAATGACTGCGCGCCAGTCAATCGATACCTTTGAATATCGCCGAGGGCAACGGGAAGACGACCGATGCGGATCGGAGGCGCTGCTTCGAGCTCGCGAGAAGAAACAGCGGCCTACGGCGGAAACACAATCGATCCCGATCCCGATAGCGATAGTGATACTGCCATGCGCCCCCTTCAGATCTAGTGTTGCCGGCGGACACGGATGGATGTATAATGACGCCGTTACCCGGTCATGAAGGAGCAATCGGTCTGACGTGTGGAAGCGGCTGAACCTGCACGGAGGACAACGGAGGGCGATGTGTACGATTCGTTGAAGTTGGGACCAGATGCGGACAGTCGGTGCCCACGCTACGGCGGCCGCATGGACGTTACGACGCACCTACACGGAACCTGCACACGCCGCGACGTGCTCGGCGCCGGACTCACCACGGCCGCGGCGGCCGCGCTCGGTCTCGCCTCCGCTCCCAACGTCGCGTCCGCGACCTTCTCCGCCGGAGGGCTGAATTTCCGCGACGGCCACGGGCTGACCGTGCGTACAGCCCGGCGTTTGGACAGCGAGCACCGCCTGGTCTATCTTTGTTTCGGCACCCGCGAGGTCACCGGCTGGGAGAACGGTGGGCCCGGAGTCAATGTTCTCCTCCCTTTCGATTACGACGACTTCCCTGACAAGCGGTATCCGGTCGTCTACCTCTTCCACGGGGGAGGGATCAAGACCGGCTTCCGCCAGTGGTACACCATGAGTCCGCTCGGCTGTCGCGGCTCACTGCTTCTGCAGGAGACCGCGGGCACTGAGGCGATCTTCGTCATGCCCGACATCAGCAAGGGCTGCTGGGGGCTGGACGCCCGACACGAATTCTTTTGGTTGCGACGCAACTGGGAGACTTTCCACCTCGACCAGCTCGTCCCGTGGATCGACACGAACTTCCGCACACTCGGAACCACCGAGGGGCGGGCGGTCCTCGGCTACTCGATGGGCGGTTTCGCCGCGCTGCACCACGTGGCCAAACGACCTGAGTTGTTCTCGGCCGTTTCCGCTTACTCGGCGCCGAGCGACCTAGGGCACCCCTCCTTCCAGACGTACATGTATGTCAGCCCCGTCGCCGACAAGCTCGCCCCGGGGGCGCTGCTGGGCAAGCCGGTGAAGTGGGACACGAGCAAGGTTCCGTTGGCCTTCCTCGAACACCTCCCTCCCCTTGCCGAGGGGGGAGACCCGGCCGTGTGGGACTCGGAAAATCCACGCGCGCACATCGACTCCTACCGGGGCAAACGGATCAGCCTCATCGCCGGCGACGTCACCAAGGACGGCAACGAGGGCCCGGTCATCGAGGACCAGCCTCAGTTCGCCGCGCTCCTGCGTGCCAACGGCATCGCAGTCACCCAGTACCTGGTTGTCGGCGACCACAGCCAAGCCGTACGCCGCGCCTTCCCGCAGGACCTGCCCGGGGTTCTCGACCATCTGGCGCAGGCGGGGTGAGCGCGCGTCCGCAAAGACACCGTCGCCGGCTTCGATATCAGGTCCAATGACGATAGCACCGCGCTCCCAGAGCTCTTCGCGCAGGTACGGAGCGAACGGGGCCAGCAACAGCACGTAGGTCTGCGCTGCCTCGCGCGGCAGCGGCTTGGCGTTGCCGGAGAAGGCGTTGATGAAGGTCATCATCAAACTGAGGATCGTTCACCCGGATTGACAGCCTGCACGCGGGCATGTACCGTATTCCACGAACGAGGAGTAAAGCCCCCGGCGATTGTGATAGCGTCGGGCTTTTCAATACCCATGCATACTACCCTTACGTCTTTCCTGCTTGTCGGCTGCGGCGGTTTTATCGGCTCGGCATTGCGCTATGCGGTCACGCTGCTCGGTCAGAGGATTTCAACATCTTATCCGCACGGAACACTGTGGGCGAACATCGGCGGGGGGCATTGGGGTCAGTCCTGAAAATAACAAATAATCGAACGCAACATGCCGCCGCCGCGCGGTCTCAGAATATGGATTGTTCCTGATCCGCCTCCTCAACAGGGGTGCCGCTTTTGCCGTTCGCGGGGAGGGATGCTGTCCTTTGCTTTGAAAAGAACGCTCAACGTTCAACTCACAAC
>JAKQQT010000610.1 GCA_029564025.1 Armatimonadota bacterium
ATCATCTGGGTCGGCCTGCTGATGGGCGCCGTATCCATTCTGACTCAGGCTGTTTTCCTGGAACGCGCTGAGGCTCACTGGCAGACGATGGTGTTCACCGTGCTCTGCATCAGCCAGATGGGGCACGTGCTGGCCATTCGATCCGAGAAAGAATCCTTCTTCAAGCAGGGACTGTTATCGAACAAGCCGCTGGCCGGAGCCGTGGCCCTGACCTTCATACTCCAGATGGCAACTATCTATGTACCAACTCTAAACGGGATATTCAAGACCGAACCGCTGTCCGCCGGTGAGCTTGGTATAACGATTCTGCTCTCCACCGTCGTGTTCTTCGCCGTTGAGTTGGAGAAGGTCGTCAAGAGACTGAACATTGCCCGGAAAAGCAGTCGGGTTGGAATATGACGCGCATCATATGGTGTGTTGCCCTGGCGTTGGCGCTCATTCCGGCGGTCCGGAGCGCTCCACAGAGTGATTCCCTTGCCGGATCGCCGCCATTTCGCCGGTTGTTTCTGGATGCGACTGTTGTGGAGGAGTCGGCAAACCTGCAACGCGTCTTCCATTCTGCGGTCAAGCACCCGGGTAATCCCGTCATCCGGAAGGAGCACTCGTGGGAAGGCTGGGGACCGTATCTCTACGGCACCGTGTTGAAAGACGGCGATACGTACCGCATGTGGTACCAGGGCGTGGGCGGGGACTGCGCCGATGTGATGATGGCCGTGTCGAAGGACGGCCTCCGCTGGACGAAACCGGACCTCGGCGTCGTGGAGTATGCCGGTTCAAAGAAGAACAACATCGTTGCAGGAAAGGGATTGTGCCACATACCCAGCGTCATCCGGCATCCTGACCCGGCATCGCCGGCACAGCGGTGGCTGATGTTCGGCTACGCGGACGGGCCGTGCGTCGCATATTCGCCGGACGGAATCCGCTGGGATTGGAACCGCAAACCGGAACAGAGGACCCTGTTTTCGTCATCGGACGTGGTCAACGTCTTCTTCGATCCCTACAGAAGCCGCTTTACCGCCACTTACAAGACGTCGAACCGCCGCCACCGCGCCGTGGGCGTGGCTGTGTCCGACGACGGGCTGAAGTGGAAGAAACCGGTCGAGGGCGCCGTGTTCGGGGCGGACGACCTCGATCCGGACGCCACGCAGATTTACGGAATGCCGGTGTTCCCGTACCAGGGAATCTACATCGGCCTGCCGTGGATATATCACGCGCGCTGGATCAAATACGGTAAATACACGCGTCCGGACGTGATGTACGAGGCGCAGGAGGGCAGTCCGTTGACGGTGGATGTTCAGTTGGCCTGGAGCCACGATATGCTGTCGTGGACCCGAACGCCGGAGCGCAAGCCGTTCATACCTCTGGGTCCGAAGGGGGTGTTTGATTCCGGCATGATCTACACGGCCCGAGCGCCCGTTCAGCTTGGAGACCGGCTCTATTTCTATTACGGCGGTTTCAACGGTTTGCACGACAAGGGAACGCCGGACGGAGCCATCGGACTCGCGACGCTGAGGCTGGACGGTTTCTGCTCGATGAGCGCCGGTAACCGTGAAGGGTCGTTTATCACGCGGCGGGAGGTCTTCAACACACCCCGGGTGGTCATCAATGCAGTTTGCCGCAAGGGCGGCCGCATTGAAGCCGAGATAGTCGACCGCAACAACAAGGTCGTGCCGGGCTTCTCGCGGAGCGATTGCGTGCCGTTTACCGGCGACTCGGTTCAACACACAATGACGTGGAAGACAGCCGCGTTTCCGGAGAGTCTGCGGGATAGGGATAAAAAGGTCCGGTTCTTCCTGAAGAACACCGACCTGTACTCGTACCTTCCGGTCGACATCAACACACTGATCGACAACGGATCGAGGGACTATTGACTTCGTCTCGCGCGGTTCCGTTCAGTGAATAACGAAGAGGATTCAGGTTGCTCAACACATATCGAAGATTTCCGGGAGCCCTGTTCATGTGCATAGCCGCCGCTATTGTGTGCGCCTCCGCTTTGGCAGGCGAGGGCTCAGCCGCGCCGTCAGGAATCTCATGGCCGAAGAATCAGGCTTTGCCGGTATTCGCCAAAGCCCGGCAGTTGGATGTTGTGGATATCGAAAGGATTCCCGGCGAAGAGCAGTTGCTGTGGGCGAGTCTGCAGGGTTTGGTGAACCGCAAGGAGCCTCGCATCTACCTGATGCGCGCTACCGAGGAGGGGAAGGAAACGTGGCTGAAAACCGGCCTCGGCGTGCCTTATACCGTTCTTGGTGATCCGTGGGAGTTGATGGGCAAGTACCGGAGCGAAGTAAAGGGCATCATCGTGTACGATCCCGATGTGCCGGACACAATCAACGTCGCCACCACGCTGGCCGGACTGAAGGATGCCGTGGTCGCGGCACCGGACCTCCTCAAGCGGCTGACGGACGCTCCGCACAATCTGCCGGTTCTGGAAGACCTGCGCGGACGTTTTCGCAACCGGCTGGAGGCTTACTCCTGGCAGTTCGCGAACCTGTGGCCCAAGACAACGCACCGTATGCTCATCGGCATTTCGCCGACCCGCTCGGTTGGTGTGAATCCGGAGTTACGCGATGAATGGAAGGAGATTCTGCGCGAGAACCGGCCGATCAGCAACGCATCCAACCGCGAAGTCCGCGAACTTGACCTGACACCATTCCTCGGCGGATCTGCCGTTTACCTTCGGTTCCGCGACAGCCATCCCGAAGACGGCTGGGGCGCGGCGGTTGGCGAAGTGGTCGTTCGCGCCGACGGCAAGGAGGTGGCCCGGTTTACTCCACCCGCGGAATCCGAGAAACCGTTCCTGTACGATTCCGGCGGTTCGGGAACGAGTCCCGGGTCCGGCGGACACCGTTTCGCGGACAACGATCGCCGCTTTGTTTACAAAATCGTTCCGCCGGAAGGGACAAAGCGCCTGATTGCGTCTGTAGATATCTGGAACCAGTTTGAAGTCTCCGCGCAGGGGCGTGAGCCGGCCCGTACGCACGTGGAGGTGCCGAATGCCTACATGCGGGATTACGCGATTGCGAACCGCGCCATGGCGTTCTGGCTGGACCCGAATGTAAAGGAAGAACGCGTGCTGATGGAGCGGATCATGTCGGATGTGGAGCCCTACACTCCGTATCTGGGCTGGTTCGCGCAGGACGTGGCCGGTGAGTTTGGCGGCACCGAACTGGCCTCTCGCCACGGAGTGTACATTCTGGCGGCGGACTGGTTCGAGAACATGTCGGTCTTCTCGGCCGCGAGGGCGTCGGTCGAGCCCCCAAAGGCTCCTCCGGTTCCGAAACTGGAGAACAAGGTTTATGTCACCTTCGTGATGAGCGAGGGGGATAACCTGCAGTACAACCAGCACGCGATGCGAAGGTTGTGGGACGACCCGGCCCGCGGGCGTGTGCCGATCACATGGACCACAACACCGCTGTTGCTGGAAGCCGCGCCAGGCATCCTTGGATACTATCAGCGGACGGCGACTCCGAACGACGTGCTCATTGCCGGTCCATCCGGCGCGGGATATATCAACCCGGACCCCTGGCCCGACGCGACGTTCGGGATGTTCGCCCGACAGACCCGACGCTACATGCTCCGCACCGGGATGAACACCGTTCATATTCTGAACCGCATCGATGGGCAGAACATCCCGCTTTCGGAAAGCAAAGCGCGATTCTACGCCGCAATCGTTCTGCCAAAAGGTCTTTTTATGAGTTGGGAAAACCGGTCGCGGTCAATGATGCTGAAGGAAGGCGTGCCGCTCTCCGTACTGCGCGAGGCGAACAGCGCGGCCGGCATTCGGCGCGCCATTGAGGAAGCCGTGCGCGATTGGGATGGGAAGTCGCCTAAGTTCGTCTCCGTCGGCCTTCTGGCGTGGAACGTGACACCAAGTCATCTCGCGAGCGCAGTAGAAAACCTCGATCCCGCCGTGAAGATCGTGCGCGGCGACCATTACTTTGATCTGATGCGCAAAGCGCATTCACCTGGCCCGAGGAAGGGGAGACAGGAATGAGCAAAACCGGTTCTTTCTTTGGCCTGTTGGCCTGGCTGGTGCTGGTTTTCAGCGTATCGGCGCTGTCCGCGCGGTATATGCCGGGCGAGTGGTATAGGGGCTTGAACAAGCCTTCCTTCAACCCGCCCGGTTGGGTGTTCGGCCCCGTGTGGACCGTGCTGTACACGATGATGGCTGTCGCGGCGTTTCTCGTATGGCGCAAGGCGGGCTTCGCCGGAGCGCAAACGGCGCTGGGCTTGTTCCTGGTTCAGTTGGCGTTGAACGGATTGTGGTCCTGGCTGTTCTTCGGCCTTCAGCGGCCCGACCTGGCGCTGATCGATATCATAGCGCTGTGGTTCGCCATCCTGGGAACGATTCTTGCGTTCCGCGTACACAGCAAACCTGCGTTTATCCTGCTGTTGCCATATATCGCCTGGGTCAGCTTCGCCACCATCCTGAACGCTTCGATCGTCCGGCTGAATCCCTGACGATATCCCCTGATTCATTGTGTCACCCCGGGGGGAGATACCGTCCGTGCACTCTCAATCGCGTGATTTTCTCCATTCATACGGTGCTATGTTCATAGTGCGATGTGCATATGGCGGTCAATCCGGCGGGGTTGCCGGGCGTTTCATGCGTCTTCCGGAGCGAGGATGACCTGAGTGATGCCGTCTTTCTTCTTCCGCTTGCCTTAGCATTCCTTATCTTGTATAGTGATATCAAAGAAGGAATGTAGTAAGCCGGTACGGTATCCGGCACCGACATAATCAAGGTTCAACGCGGAGCGAAGCAGTATGCCGCGTTCACCGGAAACAGGTTACTTTGACGGCCGCTTCAGGCTTCAGCGGAAGCCGGCGGCGGCGTTTTCAGTCCGTTTGACCTCAGCATCCCACCAGAAAAAAACGGTATCATCGAATCGGGTTGGTGCAGGTCCCCATCCCTCCGGATGGCCGCAACCGTGGTGAAAGCACCGGTTGGTAACACCTGCGCAAACGTTGGGAGAAGGTTATGAAATCAACCTTTCGCAAGGGTTTCACCCTCATCGAATTGCTTGTCGTCATCGCCATCATCGCGATTCTCGCGGCGATTCTATTTCCCGTCTTCGCGAAGGCGCGCTCTAAGGCGCACCAGTCCGCGTGTATCAGCAACATGAAGCAGATCGGAATCGCTTACCTGGCGTATCTGGACGACTGGGACCAGAGATTCCCTCTATGGACAGGGCCTGGTAAAACCGGAGGCATATCCACGGAGGACTTCTGCGCCACAATTCATTCGCCCTGGGTGAACATTGATGTCACCAGGCCCGAATACGCCGTGGGTACGATCGCCTTGCAACTGGATCCTTATATCAAATCCAGGGAGGTGTGGGCCTGCCCCGCCGATTTTGGCCGTTTTCGCAGATTGAACGACTGGGCCACGACGGATCTGCCCTGGAAGGACTGGCCGTTGCGCGGTTCGCGCAAGAAGGTGGGCGTCAGTTACGGATACAGGGGAACCAACATCTCCAGCAACCGGACAGCCGACGGCTACGCGACAGGCAAAGACCTTGGTGGTTCAACACCTGGTTGGTCGGTGGCCTTTTTCTCCATGAATGACGTGAAGCGTCCGGCCGCACACGCTCTGTTCTGGGACCACCGCGCGTGGCATTACTCCAGTAAAAACGCCGACGCCGCGGAATACAACCGAAGCAGAGTGGTGGAGTTGTTCTTTGACGGACACGTTCAGGCTGTTTCCATCACCGAGTTCAACGACAGGGCCCACGACGCGGGATATCAATCGGATCTTCGCAAGTAGATTCACACATAGCGTCGGCTTCCGTGGATTCCACCACATTGAGCGACACCATACTGGGGCGGGGGCTGAATGCTCCCGCCCCTCTGCTTGTCGACGGGAAGGGGACAGGACATAAGGGAGACGTGCGCGGTGAAAATCAGCGTTCTCGAGCACGGAGCCGCCGGCGACGGTGTCACTGCTGATACGCAGGCTATTCAGAAGGCCTTTGACGCGTGCTCGAAAACCGGCGGAGTCGTTGAGTTTCCAGCGGGGCGCTACCTCACCGGTTCCCTGTTCCTTCGCCAGGGTGTAAACATCCATCTTCATCGGGGAGCACGCCTTCTGGGTAGCACGGCACCGGAAGACTATTCACAAGCGCCCTCGGACAGCGAGCGGGGACCCTTTCCCGGCATCGGCGCGCTGATTCACGGGTACGGCCTCGAGGGCGTGACGATTGAAGGCGAGGGGACCATCGACGGTCAGGGGCGGGCCTTCTGGACCGGCGAGCGCCTGGCCCGGAATGTACGCAAGCCGAAAGCGCTGAGACCCCACGCGATGATTCACCTGGTGAAGTGCAACCGGGTATGCCTCAACCGCGTTCGATTGATGAACTCGCCGTGCTACACCGCCTGGTTGATGGGGTGTGAAGACGTCGACATCACGGGAGTGACCATCGACAACCCCCTGGACGGCCCCAACACGGACGGGTTGGACATCGACTGCTGTCGCCGCGTCCGCATCACCGATTTTACGTGTTCGGCGGGCGATGACTGCATCGCGGTGAAAAGCGACATCACGCGCCTGGGTGAAATGGCTTCGTGCGAGGAAGTGTTCGTGTCGGACTGCGTCCTGCGCTCGACGGCCTGCGCGGTCCGCATCGGATACGAGGGCGACGGACCCATTCGGAACTGCAGGTTCAGGAATCTGGCCATCAGCGACACGGACATCGGCATCGATATCGTCAGCGTTCTGCCTGCGAACCAAGACACGGGCGTCAGGCACGGGGCTGTCATCGAGGGTGTGTTTTTCGAATCCGTGTCAATGCGAAACACCGTCCGACCGTTATTCATCTGGCTGGGCAACGAGACCGGCGGCTTCTTTCGGGGCGCCATCAGGAACATCACCATCAGAGACGTATCCGCGGAGGTCCGCTCGGCGGGTTTCGTCGGCGGCATGCCGGGTCATCGGATTGAAGATGTGTCGTTGAACAATATCCGGTTGGAGTTCGTCGGGCAGGATTCGCCGGGGGCAGTGGAATCGGACCCCGATGTTTGGGGCGCGCGCACACAGCCGTACGGGTTGATATTTCGCCGGGTGCGCGGATTGCGTGTCAACGACCTTGTGATGGACTGGCGCCGGGCAACAGGACATCAGCTCGGCGAGATGGAGATGACCGGTGTCGAAGAAGTAGAGACTGCCGGTATTGTGAGCGTGGGTTTCGACAAGGTCGCGTGCGGATCGGAAGGAGACGAATCGTGATGAAAAGAGCCTTGTTCATCGGGGTGTTGGCACTTGGCTTCGCGGCATGCCCGGCAATCGCCGCCGAACAGAAGACCCTGGTCATATCGGACTTCTCGAAGCAGGCCGACCGGGCGCGCTGGACACTGCGCGGCAACGTGCAGGAAATTCAAGGCACGCCGGGCGGCTATGTGTACAGGGCGCACAAGCCGGGACAGGACGAGTGGCCGGCGCTGGTTCTGCGACTGCGGGACGGCATTCCCAACAACTGGGGCGATTATGACACAGCCGAACTGCGGGTCGACAACCGGTCGGGCAAGACGGTGAACCTGGCGTTCCATCTGAACACCCCGGAGGCCGAGAACGTCTCCTGGCCCGTCAAACTGAAGCCCGGCGTCGCCAACTACCGAATTCCTCTTTACAAACTGGAGCGCGTTCGGGTGTCGCGGCTTGGTGAACTGCATCTGTTCATCACGCGTCCTCCATTCGATACCACGCTGATCTTCGAACGCATCTCGGTGGTTGAAGACCTCGGCCCGAGGCTGAATCGGGCAACCCTCCAGCTGTCCGCACTGCAGAAAGCCTCCGTAGCCGAAGGTTTCCCCGATGTTCTGATGCCATGGGAATCGGAGTGCGAAAGCCTGTCATCCGAATTGGCCGGGGCAAGAAGCGAGCAGGAACAGGAGGCTCTGCGAGCGCGGGTGGTTGCCTTTGAGCAACAGGTCGTTCAAAACGCCCCGCGAGCGTTGTCGGAAGCCCGCATGCGGAGGGCTTGGAAAGCGCTGGATTCGGAATCGCCGTACGCCCTCGGCTGGGCGACATCGATGGAGAAGGTGTTTCCGTACGACCTGCCGTTCCATGCCACGGTCAGCCGAACGGGTGACATATCCGCGGCCGGCAATGAAAACGAGGCCGTTCAACTGCTGATTCTTGCAGATGGTGCCGGGTTGAAGGACGTTCGCGTGGAAGTCGGCGAACTGAAAGGCAGGGA
>JAKQQT010000619.1 GCA_029564025.1 Armatimonadota bacterium
CCTCCGGTCATCACGTAGGCCTGCGTGAAGACCTGGAAACTCCCGATGATGCCCATCACCAGTTGGTAGAACAGCACGGGCGTCAGCAGGGGAATCGTGACGTTGCGGAAACGCCGCCACCCGGTCGCGCCGTCCAGTTCCGCCGCTTCGTACAGGGACTTCGGGATGCCTTGCAAACCCGCCAGGTATATCAGCATTGCGCCGCCCACGCCCCACGTTCCCATCAACACAAGCGCCGGTTTGGACCACATCGGGTCGGCCAGCCAGCCGGGCGGGTTGGCAACCAGCGGAGCCAAGTGGAATCCCCCGGCGAAGTCGGGGCGAATCGCTACGCTCAGGATGCGGTTGATGTAGCCGGTGGTCGGATTCAGCAGGGCCTGCCAAAGGAGAGAAGTGGCCACGCCGGATACGACGACCGGCACGTAAAACAGCGTGCGGAAGAAACGTATCCCGGCCAATGGCAGGTTCAACAGCATCGCCGTGGCCAGACCGAGGCACATCGAAACCGGAATCGCCATCGCCGAGTAGACAAGCGTATTGACAAGCGAGTGGATGAACCGAGGATCGGACCGGATCAGGTCGGCATAATTCCGGAAGCCTACCCAGCGACCCTCGGTCAGAACGTCCCAACGGCTGAACGACAGAACCATGGACGCCGCGACAGCGCCGAACGTCAGAAGGAGGAAGCCGAATATCCAGGGCGCCAGGAACGCGTAGAACTCCAGCGCTTCCCGGCGATCCCGTTTCGATCGGACGGTTTGTTGGCGCACCTGCCACACGGCGCCAACGACGATGAGCGTGATGACAATGCCAAGCGTCCCGATGACCAGACGCCAGTTGATGACAGGCAGGGGGGAAACGTCTTCCATGCCCCGGGACAGGATGCGTTCCGAGTCCGCGGCCGCCTTGTCCAGCGCCTCCTGCGGCGTTATATAGCCTTTCAGCGCCTGTTCGATGCCCCTGCCCAGCGCCTCCGCCATCTCCATGTAACCCGGCACCACGGGGATACTGCGCCCGTATGGCAGTTCCGACACGAATCCCTTCAAGTGCGGGTGTTCCGTGAAGGCCGGATCCATCGACGCGTCGATACGTGCCGGCAGGCGGAAGGTGCGCGCGCAAACCCTTTGGACCTGCTCGTAGGACGTGGCGAACTTGATGAACTCCCACGCCGCTTCCTTGTGCCTGGAACCGCGCGGAATCACAAGCGAGTTGCCAACCACCTCGGTCAGTCGCGGCCCGGCCGACGGAAACGGAGCGATACCGTAATCAAGTTCCGGGAAGTAGCGTTTCATATCCGGGATGCGGAACGGGCTGTCGGTCCGCATCGCCAGTTTCTCAAGACCGAAGGGGTCCGTGGTCGCGCCGGAGAACTGAGACTGGAATGCGCGCAGGTCATCGATATCGCCGGCGGTGCGTTTCAAGAAGCCGATCCAGAAGGAAAGAGCTTTCACTCCTTCCGGGCTGTTGAACGCGGGGTGACGGCCGTCCGGCGTCAGGTGAGTCCCGCCGGACTGCCACAGGCACGTGGCAAAGTCCAGGATGTCGCCGTATCCCAACTGCGTGATTCGCCCAGCCGCGTTGCGTTTCGTCAGACGTTTGGCGCAGTATTCCATCTCCTCCCAGGTGCGCGGCGGCTTCTCCGGGTCCAAACCGGCCTCGCGGAAGAGGCGCTTGTTGTAGAACAGCGCTTTCGGGCCGACAACCCACGGCATGCCGTACAGCCGTCCCTGAAAGGTGTTCTGTTCGATGGAAACGGGGTAAAACGCCTTGAGGTCGACGTTGTCGCGCTTGGCAAGGAGGTCGATGCGCTCCAGTCCCTCGCGCGCCATCAGTTCGCCGCCGAGGTCGGTGTAGAAGCGAACGACATCAGGGGGGACGCCGCCCGCCACGCTCAGCAACAGCTTTTGCTGAATCTGTTGCATCGGGGTAAGCATCCCGACGACGCGGATATCCGGGTGATTGCGGTTGAACTCCGCAACCATCGCGTCAATCGACAATTTCTCTTCACGGGTGGCGCCGAACCAGAAGATGACGGTTTCCACGGCGGCACAGCGCGGAGCGCTCCAGAAGAGCGTCAGGAGAAGGGAGACCAGAAGAAAACAAGCGCGTGGCACAAAAACAGGTTAGGTGGGCCGCGCTTGATCAGGCAAGGGATTGCCTTTTCGCAAGGAACGGAACGCTAACATGAGCGCGAGGGGATACGCTGATGAAATGGAATGAAGTCATACACGAAAGCAACTCCGGCCTGGTGACCAGGCACGCCCTGGACTGGGAATCGCTGGCGGAGCAGATATTGCATCGGGGCGGGTCGCCGGAGGCCGTTATCGACCGCCTGATGGAACTGGAAATCGCCGTTCCGTCGTGGGGTGTGTGCACCGGCGGAACTCGATTCGGCCGGTTCCCCGGCCCGGGCGAACCGCGCAATGTGTTCGAAAAACTTGAGGATGTGCAGGCAATTCACTTGCTCACAGGCTCCACTCCGCGCGTCAGCCTGCACATACCCTGGGACCGGATCGACCGTTTACACGACCTGAAATACCACGCCGATTCGCTGGGACTGGGCTTCGACGCGGTGAACTCGAACACCTTCGAGGATCAGCAGGGTCAGCCGGTTTCCTACAAATTCGGCAGTCTGAGCCATACGGACAAGGCCGTGCGCGACCTGGCGGTTCAGCACAACATCGAGGTCATCGAGGTCGGCAAGGCGCTTGGTTCCCGCGCGCTCAGCATCTGGATTGCGGACGGGTCCTCCTATCCCGGCCAGTCGCACTTCCGCCGCGCGTTCGAGCGTGCGCTGGATTCCTACCGGCGAATCTACGAGGCCCTTCCAAGCGACTGGAGGGTGTTCATCGAGCACAAGCCGTTTGAGCCGGCCTGCTACTCCACGGTCGTTGCGGACTGGGGCATCTCCTACGTGATCGCCAGCGCACTGGGAAAGAAGGCCGCCTGCCTCGTCGACCTGGGCCACACGCCGATCGGCGGAAACGTGGAGCAGACCGTCGCCATGCTTATTCAGGCTCGTAAACTGGCCGGCTTCCACTTCAACGACTGCAAGTACGCCGACGACGACCTGACCGCCGGAAGCATCAACCCGTACCAGTTGTTCCTCGTGTTCGTGGAACTGGTGCTCGCCGCGGAGGAAGGCGTGCCGGACTTCGATCCGGCCTATCTCATCGACCAGAGCCACAACGTAAAGGACCCGCTGGAGGATCTTGTCCAGACAGTCGGCAACCTTCAGTCCGCATACGCCAGGGCCTTGCTGGTCGACCGCGAAGCGCTTGCCAGGTACCAGGAATCCAACGATGTGCTGATGGCGGAGTTGACGTTGCAGGAGGCATTCCAGACCGACGTGAGGCCGCTCATTGCGGAAGCCCGACGGCGGAAAGGGGCGGCTTTGAATCCGCTCGCCGCTTTCCGCGCATCAGGCTATCGATCACTCAAGGCGAAAGAACGGCCTCAGTCGGAGAAGACGTCCGGCACGTTCCAGTAAGCCGGCTCAGTCCCCGCATGCCAGCGGGCATTTGAGGACGCACGGTTCCGCGACCACCGGCCGGTATTTGGTGATCCGGTCGTGTTGAACCAACGCGTCGGCCAGCGACGCCTGCGTGACAGTTTCGCCGGGCGCGATGTCAACCCGCGAGCCAAGATACTTGAAGCCGCTGTCGCCCGACAGGACGTAGCGCTTCGCCCAATCGCACCGCTTCGCGTTGGTTTTGGTAAATCCGTACGCCATTCCTTCCAGCATCAGATCCACGCGAGTTCCGTTGAATGCGTTTGAAGGGCAAGCCTTGACGCACAAATCGTCGCAAGTGGCACAGCGGTTGACCGAATCTCGCGGATCAAAGAGGTCCGACGGTGTCAGCGGAGCGTCGGTCACGACGGCAATCAGCCTCTGGCGGATTCCGAATTGCGGTGAGGCCAGGTGTCCGCTGGTGGTCAGGTAGCC
>JAKQQT010000305.1 GCA_029564025.1 Armatimonadota bacterium
GTGACCGCGATCTCAGGAGGCGGGGAGACAATCCTTGCAGAAGCGGAGTTCCGGGGCGGGGCCGGGAAGTTCTCCCCCGACCCGGAGCCGGGGGTGACGCCCGGGCCGGAAACCTGTGGAAACGACTCCTCTATCCAAATCACCACCCCTGGAGCCAATGAAGAATTAGTTTTTGCAGGGCCGGGACAGGGCAACAAACGCGCAACGATGGCTGCCCAGACCACGCTGGAAGATGTGACCAGGGTTGATTTCATCGTATATCGGTTTGATGGGGCGCATAAAAACGAGAAAGAATCAATTATGCGCGATGTCCAAGTAAACACCAGCGGCTACTACGTCTGGGACGACATACAGGCTTCGCCATGGCTTTCCAACGGAGACGAAGTCGCAATGATCGCCATCGCGTATAACGAAACCGAGATGATCGGATGCAACGTGCGGGTCACGACGGTGTCCGGACTATAGACTTCCGACTTATGAGCAGATGGAATCTCCGTGAAGGGATGGACATGACCAACGAAACCGCCGCCTCAGATCTCATCGCCGCCGTGGCGCTCATAGCCGTCTTTGTGACGGCGGCGGCGATCGTCGGAGTAACCGTCTTTTCAAGTCTCCCGGGCGACGCACCTCCCGCGATGATCGCCCGCAACGTGACAGAGGACGGGAAACTCTACATCTACCACGACGGCGGCGACCCGCTCGAACGGGGGCGGTTTGCCATCCTGGTCAACGGCGTCGACCGGACTGCCGACTTCAATCTCACCGATGCTTTGGGGGACGAGCACGACACCTGGACATCATGGGGGACCGGCCAGGCCCTCGTCCTCAGTGACGATCTCCCCGAGGATGTCCACATCCAGATCACCGGAGAGGGCGTGGGCCGCACCGGGAGCGAGTGGCTCCTCCACGATATAGGAGAGGGTACGCCGGCGCCTACACAGACAGTACCCACACCGACACAGACAGCAACACCCACGGAAACCACTACACCGACACAGACAGCAACACCCACGGAAACCGCCACACCGGCGCCCCCCCTTGTCGCAAACTTCACCGCCAACATCACCACCGGTCAGGCTCCGCTTGCGGTCGCGTTCACCGATACCTCCACGGGAGGACCTGTCTCATGGTCATGGAACTTCAGTGACGGCGGGACGTCGACCGAGCAGAACCCGGTGCACACATACACGGCCGCGGGCAACTACACGGTGACGCTGAACGTCACAAACGCCCACGGCTACACAGCCAACCTTACAAAAGAGGACTACATCCATGTAACCGCGGGCTCCCTCGACTTCATCGTCGACGAGAACGTCTTCATCTACGGCGACACCCTCGAATTCGACGGCAACACCATCAACGGCCCCGGCGCAACCGCAGTAATCCTTGGCGGGCTGAGAACAGACGACCTCAACGGCGGAGCCTCAATCGCTGTCTCGAACCTCTACATCGGCGGCGATGTAAACCTGGATGGCGGAAGCGCCAGCCTCGG
>JAKQQT010000649.1 GCA_029564025.1 Armatimonadota bacterium
CCCCCAGCCAGGGCGCCGCATGCAACCGAACTGCTCAGCAGTAAGGTCGTGACCCATCGCGACAAGCTCATCTTCTTAGGTCCTTTCGATCGACAGACGGCCCCTTCCGCGGATGTCTAGATCACCGCCGGACCGTACTCAGTAAACAATATGGAATTCCCGGTGCCCGGGTTTCCCAAAGCAGAAAGAAATGTCATTCGTTTTGTTGCGCAGAGAACTCCCTGGCGCCATATCAGCCCGAATCGAACCTTCCGCGCCGCCGAAAGGTTCACGGCAACAACGGGCTTTGTGCTCCCCGGACGCCCGACAGGGAATCCGCGCAACACGGGAACGCTGACCGGATTATCAGTACTTGCACGGAAGTGCGCGACTGCCTGCCTGTCGCAACGACGTGCGCACAGGCCGACGCGGCCTTACATCTTCCACGTATCTTATTATAGCGTATGCGGTTCCTGAATATAAGGCTTCCTGGTGTACTCACGGCCACATGAGTAAAATTTTGGTTGCAGGCGGCGCAATATGCAGTGGAGAGGCATCCTGGCGGCGTCGAGACACCAACCTGTTAGACGTCCGCGACACACGACAAGGTTTCCTCCAGCCTCAGAGTGTTGAAAACTCCGCCAGGTGCGGTTCAACATTGCTGAAGACCGCTCTCTTCCGGCAGGGCTCCGACGCATGAATCCGCAAGACTCTCTCAACACTCAGGTTTTGCCAAACGACCGGCGCGATCTCTGGAACGAATTCGTGTCCGCCCACCCGTGCGGAGATGTCCTCCAGACGACCCGCTGGGCAGACCTGAAGGCCTCCAGTGGTTGGACAAGCCAGGTAATCGCCGCGATGTCCGGCGACACGATACGAGCCGGCGCGCTGTTGTTGAGGCGCGCTTTGCCGGGCGGATTCGGCTTGTATTACGCTCCGAGAGGTCCAGTCGCCGACCCGAATGACGCGGAATCGATCCGGGCCGTGTCAAACGCGGCGCGAGAGGTCACAGCACGGGGAAAGGGTATTCTGCTGAAAGTCGATCCCCCGTGGGAGGAAGAGGAGTCGGCCTCCACGCTCAACTCATGTGGCTTCCGGCCGGTGGGCGGCGAGGGCGGCTTCGCCGGCACTCAACCGAAATGCGTGATGCAATTGGACCTGCAACGACCGCTGGACGAAATTATGGCCGGTTTCCACCAGAAGTGGCGCTACAACATCCGTCTCGCAGAGCGAAAGGGAATCACCGTCCGCGCATCGGACAAGCCGCAAGACCTGATAACCTTCTACCGGTTGCTCAGATTGACCGCCGAACGCGACGGATTTCTGGTCCGCGGTGAATCCTACTTCGAACGCATGTGGGATTGTTTGTCTGCGCCCGGATGGATCCGACTGTTTCTGGGGGAATATGAAGGGGAAGCCGTGTGCGGCGCGCTGTTGTACGTAATGGGCGACAAGTGCTGGTACACCTACGGCGCCAGCGGCAACGCTCATCGGGAGAAGATGCCCAACTACCTGATGCAGTGGAAGATGATTTCGTTCGCTCACGAATTGGGTTGCCGTTGGTACGACTTCCGCGGCGTCTCGTGCACACCGGACGATCCCAACGACAAAACTGCCGGGCTCAACCGGTTCAAAAGCGGTTTCAGCCCCCGTCTGGTGCGCTATATAGGCGAGTTCGACCTTCCCGTCAACAAACCCGCTTCCTGGTTGTGGACGAAGGGCTTGCCCTACGCCCGATCGTGGATGCGTCGCGGAGCTAAGACCTTCGGGCCTCCGGCCGACTGACGGAAGCATCTTGCCGGCAGAAGCCGTTTCACCATTTGCCGGCCGTTTCGGCAACACTAAGACTATGGAAACTCCAAATTCAGCCTGGATTGAAGTGGACCTCAAAGCCATCCGCCACAACTACCAAAAGGTCAAAACGCACGTCGGTCCCGACATCGCCGTGATGGCCGTGCTGAAAAGCAACGCCTACGGCCACGGAATCGAACTCGTCGGTCCCGGCATGGCAGACGAGGCCGACTGGTTCGGCGTCAGCACTTTGGAAGAAGGCATCCGCCTTCGCCGCGTAGGCGTGCAGACGCCGGTCCTCGTTTTCGAGCCGTGCGGACCGTGGAACGCGAAGGAACTGGTAACCCACAATCTTACGGCCACGGTAGACAGTGATCAGGGGGGCGACGCGCTTGCTAAAGCGGGCACCGAACTCGGGGTCACTCCCCAGGCTCATATCAAGATCGATACGGGTATGTCGAGATACGGCATCCGGGCGCTTGACCGGGATGGCATCGACGCCGAAATCGTGCAACCCTGGCTGAACCATCAGGATATCCGCTGGACGGGTATGTACACCCACCTGGCGAACGCAACCCAGGAGGACCCGGCCAACGCGGAAGCCCAGGCGAAACTGTTCCTCGAGGTCTTTAACGTCGTGTCCACGCTCGGTTTCCACCCGAAGTTCACGCACGTGCTTAACAGCGCAGGAATACTGCGGATGCCGACTGCACGGTTCCGCATGGTTCGCACCGGCACCCTGCTCTACGGGCAATACCCCGACGGATTCGTGCCGAAAACATTCGACCTGCGACCCACGTGGCGGTTCCGCGCGCGCATCGCGTCCCTGCGAACGGTTCAGCGAGGATCCGGTGTCGGCTACGGCCACGAATGGAAAGCCACCCGCGAATCGACCATCGCAACCGTGCCGGTCGGTTACTACGACGGCTTTACCGTGGAACCGTTGAGCGTATGGAAGCGCCGGGGCGGCATGAAGGGACTGGCGAAACACATCGCCGGGCGCGATCGGGTGTGTCTGGAGATCGCCGGCCAGCCGGTTCCTGTAGTGGGACGCATCGCGGCGCAGTCGACCATGATCGATGTCACCGAAATCCGCAACGTCCGTATCGGTGATATCGTCGATATACCGGCCCGCAGGCTGATGGTCGGGGACCACATTGCGCGTATCCCCCGCGCGCCGGAAGCCACCGGGAGTGAGGACGCTTAGGCTTCACCGGCCCGGATTGACGCGGCAATTCTTTTTCACAAGGAGGTTGCGAATTGGACCTGGAAATCACCATCGAGATGATCGGTAATGTGGCTGTTCTGCGCCTGGAGGGTGAACTGGACACCTACAACTGCGGCCAGTTGCGAAGCGCCATCGTGGAGCAGGTTAACCAGGGACACGCCGGCATCATCGTGAATATGTTGAAGGTTCAGTATATCGACAGTACGGGTCTCGGTTCACTGGTGGGCGGACTCAAGCGGGTCAGCGAACGCGGCGGATTCATGCGCCTGGTGTGCGACAACCCGATGATTATCAAGGTTTTTGAGATAACGGGCCTGGACCGCGTGTTCGCGATTCACGGAACCGAGGAGGACGCCTTGAAAGCGGCCGGCGCCTGATTGTTCGATATCCCCGTTTTCTCACCCGCCGCTCCGGACCTCCGGAGCGGTTTTTATTCAGGCAGGGTTGTTGCCAGAAACTTGAGAACGCGGCGCTCGTATCCTTCCGGATCAACGTTGTGAGCCTGCACGTGGCGGCACCCCGGCACAAGCCACAGCTCCGTTGAAACCCCGGCGGCGGCCAGCAGTTCGCGGCTGTCGGACGATGGAATCAAACGGTCGTCTTCCCCGTGGATCAGCAGAATCGGGCGTGGCGCTATACTTCCGATAACCTTCAGCGGCGAGGTATCGGCGGGGTTACAGCCGACCAATCGACCTCCCAGCCAGTTGGCATAGGCGGCAAGCGGTACACGTAACGTCCGTGGCAGAAACCGCACCCTGCGTTCTGCCATTCGGTCGAGGCTCGCGTAAGGGCTGTCGGCGATGACGGCTTGAATCGCCGGTTCGAGTGCCGCGGCCATCACGGCCACGGACGCGCCCATCGAGTATCCAAGTGCCGCAATCGGTTTGTCCGAGCGGTTCCTGGCATAATCCGTAGCGCCCAGAAGGTCCGCCGTCTCCAGTGCGCCCACACCGCAGATTCGGCCTTCGCTGTGCCCGAGCGTGCGGAAGTCAAACGCCAGGCAGTGGTATTGGGCCTTGTGAAGAAACGGAATCAGCGGAGCGATATCGGAGCGGTTCATCGGGTAACCGTGGCACAGGATTACCGTTCCGCGAGGCTCTCCGGCAGGTATCCACCACGCTTCCAGCATCACGCCGTCGCGCGCCGGAAAACTAACGTTCTCAAACGCGATGCCGTCTTCCGCCGGCGTCCGCTGAACCGGAATCCGCGCCGGATGGAGAGATGTGTAGACGAACAGGGTAGACAATGCAACCAGGATCACACCTGATGCCAACAGCACGAGAAAACCAATACCCAAGCGCCGCCTCCAAGGAAACACCGTCTTGTCATCAACTTTCATCAACGAAAATAACTCGAGGCATCCTGAGCGGAATTTCGAAACGGAGTGACGAAAAGCAACCGAAGGAGCCGGCGCATTTCGACTGCGCTCCTCCGGACACCTACCAGGACGTCCGCAGGAGCTCCGCTCAATGTGCCTCTCGTATCAAACATCGTAACCACTCGACACGCTACCGCCGCGAACGGGGATCGTTCTGCGACCGCCACCACAGGTACATATCGTGGCTGTTCACCTGCACCAGCGGCATCCCGCGTTGGACATGGCCGTCCAGAAACAGCATATTCCACTTGCCGGGATCGTTGGGAGCGCGTTGGAACGGCAGGCGCGGCTTGTTGTTGTTGTGCCACATATGATGAGCGTCCTTCAGAATCACCAACTCGGCAGGGCGCCGAACGGACGCCGCCGGGACCGGTGATATCCTCTGCTCCGCCGGATTCCATACCATCAGGAGGTTGTAGTCGTAACTCTGCCCCTTGGCCGCGTAGCATGAAGGGCTGTAGTCCAGAATGATTGCCGACATGTCTTCCTTCCACCACCGGAATCCGGTGTCGGCGGGACACTGCCAAGCGCGTCCATCCACCCGGTCCCGCAATACGACATTGAGGAACGGCGTGTCCGTGGTTGGAAGGTGCATCTGGTCGCCGAACATGAAGTCGGTGCCGACGGGGAACACATCGTCGTTGTCCTGGGCGTAGCCCATCAGGACGGTGTGCAGTTGGCGGAGGTTGGAGATACAACCCGCGGCCCGCGACTTCCACGCGGCGCGCGTGATGACGGGAAACAGGATGGCCGCGAGGATGGCGATGACGGCAATCACGACCAGCAACTCGATGAGCGTGAAGCCCTGTCTGGTTATTCCGGAATGTGATTCTCGCGTCCGACCGGTGAAGCGCCGCATGACAGTGTGTCTCCCTCGTGATTGTATCACGCGGGGAGGGCGGGCCAGGCGCGGAGGCGGTATTATTCCTCGGGGGAGATTACCACGCGGCGTTCCGGTTCCTCACCCTCGGAGTAAGTGCGCACACCCGGTTCATCGAGCAAAGCCGAATGCACCACACGGCGCTCGGCGGCGCTCAGCGGATCCATCTCAACTTCCTGTCCGGAGTCACGAACCTGCTGGGCAAGTTCGCGCGCTGTTTTGACCAGCGCTTCCGCCCGTTTCGCCCGGTATTGACCGGCGTCCACCACGATTCGCGCGCGTTCGCCCGTCGCCCTCGACACCATCAGGCACAACAGATGCTGGAAGGCGTTCAGCGCTTCTCCCTGCCTGGCCGTCAGGTAACCCGTATCGTTTCCCTGCAAATCGATCGCCGTATATCCGTCCGCTGGATCGGTGATGACGGCCGTCAGTTCAAAACCGGCGGCGTTCACGAGATCCTGTGCGATTTCACGGGCGAGTTCCGGGGTCATCTCCTGCAGGTCGGACATCATGTTTGGTTCTGGTTCGGTCATCAGGTTGCTCCAATCGGAACGGGGGAACGGTTCATTTGCGTTTGCGCCTGGCGGTGGTGCGGGCCGGGCCCTTGACCGGTGTTTTTCCTGTCGGGGCATCGACCGTAGCGGCCGAACCGTTACCGGACGCCGGCGTCGGGAAGTGATGGGCGTGAGCTTTCATCAGGTGGAACGTCTGCCAGGTGCTCAGGATATTGAACACAAGCCAGTACAGGATGAAAGCGGACGGGAACGACTTCAGCACGAACAGGAACATCACCGGCATCATGATGCTCATCATCTGCTGTTGCTGGCGGGCTTGCGGGTCGGTGGTCGGCACGGAGGAAATCTTCGTGCTGATATACATGCTCACCGCGTAAAGAACCAGAAGGATTGTGTCCGGCTGGGCCAGGTTCTTGCCGATAATGCCGGGCGCCATTGAGCCGAACTTCTCCGTGATCCAAAGGAAATACCCCTGGCGGAACTGGAAGTTGTACAACCGGATCACCTGGTACAGACCGATTAGAATCGGAAACTGGACCAGCATGTTCATCGCGCAACCGAAAGGATTGACACCCTCTTCCTTGTAGAGGCGCATCACGGCCTTGTTCAGTTCCTCGGGCTTGTCCTTGTACTGGTCTTGCAGAACCTTCATCTTCGGCTGAACGGCCTGCATTTTGATTGTCGATCGAAGTTGCGACTTGGTGAGCGGCGTCATCGCCACCTTCACAACGATGGTGAAAATCAGGATGGCCAGAGCGTAGGAGTAGTATGGATTCCGCCCGGTGAGAGCCACCAGGAAGTCCATCGTCTTGTAGGCCCAGTTCGACTTGTTCTTTTCGTCAGCCAGTTTTTCGGCGGCGTAGAAGGGACCGTTCGGATTGTGGTCGGCAAACGTGCCCACGTACTCGCGGACCTTCTGCCTGTTTTCCGGTTCACCAGGCGCCGCAAAATTGACGTCCTGGAAGGGAAACTGCTGTACGAGAAACGTGTACGACTGAATCGCCTTGTCGTACTCCTTGACGGCGATGGCCACGCGGGCGGCATCCGTGAGCGCCTGAGCCTGCTGGTCGAACTTCCCTTTCGCGGCGGCTTCGTAGTTGGCGAGAGCGCCGACCAGGTTGTTCTCGGCTTCACGCTTGCGTCCTTCCTCGAAGCGCCACTGCGCTTCCTCGGCGGTCATGCGGTTACAGCCGGACACCATAAAGGCCGTCGCCAGCACAGCCAGCAACAGCCACCAACCTCGGAATGTTCTTGTATGCATCAGGTGTTTTTGTCAATGGTGGAGTCCGGCACGGGCGCTCCCGGAACGGGGTCGTACCCACCTTTACAGAACGGATGGCATCGCATTACGCGAAGAAGGCCCAAACGCGCGCCTTTCAGAACACCGTGTGTTTCAATCGCTATCCGTGTGTACTCACTGCACGTCGGTGTGAAACGGCACATCGGCGGAGTGAACCGCGACACGGACTGGTATCGGCGGATCAACCAGACCAGCATCGAGCGCGGCCAACGCGAGAAGCCGTGAAAACCGCTCATCCCCGCCACCGCTTGTCCGCCAGCAATCTTCGTGACAGCCCGCGAAGGGTTTCTTCCACCGTCGCAAAATCCACTTCAACGAGAGCCGGTTTGGCGATCAGCGCCATATCGGCTTCAGGAAGCTGATCCCAGGCATTCAAAACGGCTGACCGCAGGCGTCGTTTCACCAGATTGCGCTTTACGGCATTGCCGACCTTGCGTCCCACGCTGAAACCGACCCGGCGTTTCCCCGGTGTCGACAGGGCCACAAGTGTCAGCAGTTGGCCGGATACGCCCAGCCCGTCCCGAAACAGGCGCGCCCAGTCTTGTTCAGCGCGCAGTCTTTTGTCCCGGGCAAGCATGGGTTCACCCCCGGTGTCAAAACTGTCAGTACTTCAGGCCCTTGCCGACACTGACACTGATCTTCCAGCGGCCCTTCTGACGTCGGCGCTGGATGACATTCTGCCCTTCGGCGGTCTGCATCCGCACGCGGAAGCCGTGGGTCTTTTTCCTGTGGCGTCGGTTCGGTTGGTATGGTCTTTTCACGGTAAAGGCTCCCGGATATCTATGACAGTAAAGGGACGACTGGCCCTTGCCGGGCATCGCCGCCCCCGTGGATTCGTAGGGTAGTTCAAACCGAATCCAGTATAGAGGCTCGAAGAATGTCTGTCAAGGTTTCCGCGTGTAAATGTACGGCCGGAAGGTAACCGGACCGGCGTTTGCGAACTGAACAGCCGTGGTCTACCTTATAAAAAGCCTGTCGCTCGACTGACCTGCGATTCCGCACATCCGCCGGGATTGGAGAGACATCGCGGCGGCGTTTGATTTGCCTATGGGACAGCCGCGGCAGACACTCTCGAGCGGCTCCTGCTGGCAAAGCCTGGAAAAGGAAACGAAACGGAATATGAAAGCGATGTGGGAAGTTCTGAACCCTCCGGCCGAGTTGCGGAAGATACTCAGCGAATCACCGCGCGTTCACGTTGTGCACAGTGTTGCTCGGTTGTTTGACATGTCCTGCGGTGAACCAGGGTCTGTTTCGACGGACGTGTCCTATGACCTGCCGGACGGTCGGCGGGTTCGGGAGGCCACGGTAGCACGCGTACGCAACGGTATCTCCGTGAACTATCCGGAACCCTACATGCGTCGGCGTGATCCCGATACGATGATCGTTGCTGATGACAGAGCATCTGACAAGCCGCGTTTTCACGAGCAGTACGGCGTTCCGTTCAACGGACTGCGAGAAGCTACGTTCGAATGGCTGGCGCGGCAGGAATTGGCAACCTTCGCTTTTCACACCGGCAGGGCGGGTCTCGGCGGGGATGCCCTGGCCGTTCTACCGGCAAACGCGGCCTTCTTTGCCCTGGCGCTCGCTCTACTGCAGGGCATCCTTTCCGTGGACGAAGTGCCTGAAACCTTCTCACCGAGCGTCGTTTTTTATGTTGCTCCTCCGTTCAGGCACACCGTGTTTCACGGAAAACAGATCGTCGTTCACAATCGTCTCGATACACTGCACGAGATCTTCTCATACAATCTGTATCCCGGACCCAGCGCCAAAAAGGGAGTTTACGGCTCATTGATTCAGCAAGGCGAGGACGAGGGGTGGGTTGCGGCGCATTGCTCGGCGGTTCAGGTGGTCACTCCTTACGATAACGTCGTGACGATTATGCAGGAAGGAGCCAGCGGCGGCGGAAAAAGTGAGATGCTGGAACAGCCTCACCGACTGCCGGACGGACAGATGCTGAAGGGACGGAACCTGATAACGGGCGAGAAGCGGTTCGTTGAAATTCCTCGCACTTGCGATCTGCGTCCCGTCTGCGATGATATCGCACTCTGCCATCCCGACATTCAACAGGGAAATGGCAAACTCTGGGTTGTGGATGCCGAAAATGGATGGTTTGTCCGGGTGAATCACATAAATGAATACGGCATGGATTCGAATCTGGAGAGACTGACTGCACAACCGCCGCAACCTTTGTTGTTTTTAAACATCGATGCTGTGCCAAACAGCCGCGCCCTCATTTGGGAACACATCGAGGACCAACCCGGAGTCCCCTGTCCGAATCCGCGAGTCATAATTCCCAGGGATATCATTCCGGATGTTGTCGATGAACCTGTACCCGTTGATATTCGCAGTTTCGGTATCCGTACTCCGCCGTGCACGCGGGAAAATCCCAGTTACGGTATCCTCGGCTTGTTGCACGTTCTGCCGCCAGCCCTGGCGTGGCTCTGGCGCCTGGTTGCCCCTCGCGGTTATGCCAATCCCAGCATTGTGGAGACCGAAAAGGTGAGTAGCGAGGGAGTGGGAAGTTACTGGCCCTTCGCGACGGGACGGAAGGTTGTTCAAGCCAACCTGTTGCTGGAGCAGATTCAGAAGACGCCGCGTACACGCTACATCCTCGTGCCCAACCAGCATGTCGGAGCCTGGGAAACCGGTTTCATGCCGCAGTGGCTTGCCCGGGACTACCTCGCGCGCCGTGGCAGTGCCAGATTCAGGGAAGACCAGATTGTCCCTGCCCGATGCCCTTTGCTGGGATACGCGCTCAGATCCATGCGCATCGAAGGTGTTCGCGTAGCGGAGGATTTTCTGGAAGTGAACACCCAACCCGAAGTCGGGAACGACGGATACGATGAAGGCGCCGCCATCCTAACCAGCTTCTTCCACTCCTGTATTTCCGGGTTTCTTGAGGATGATATTGATCCGCTCGGACGGGATATCATCGAATGCTGTCTGGGGAATGGCGCCGTTGATGATTACGAAAGCCTCCTCGGCCGATCGGAGTAGTGCCGCCAATCAACGACTTGGTCTGCAGTGAAAGCCAGGATACGAATTGAAGTATATCATTCTCACAGCTTCCCTCTTGAGCCAAATATGCCTGGGCGGTTTGTACGCCTGGTCCGCTTTTGTACCGGCTCTGAAATCTTCGTATGGACTAAGCACTTCGGAAACACAGTTAATCTTCGGATTATTGATCGCTGTTTTCACGCTGACGATGGTTCCTGCCGGTAGACTTCTGGAATCCAGCGGTCCGCGGTTGCCGATGATCCTTTCGGGATTGTTGTTTGGCGTGGGATACTTGATTGCCTCGTTCTCCGGAGGCGCTTTCGTCTGGTTGCTGTTGGGCTTCGGCGTTGTTGCGGGTACTGCCACGGGCTTCGGGTATCCTTGCCCGCTCAGCGCGTGCATTGAATGGTTTCCCAGGCACAAAGGCCTTGTCACCGGTATCGCCGTGGCGGGAATCGGGGCGGGCGCCATCGTACTGACCAGTCTGGTCGAGAAGCCTTTGGAGCGCGGGACGGACGTTCTGTTGATCTTTCGGTGGATCGGAGCCGTCTACGGAAGCATCATCCTGCTGGCCGGTGTGTTGATGCGATACCCGGCCGAGCGTTGCCACAAGCACACCGATTCGGCCTCGCTGACAGGTTTACCGGGCAGAGATCCCTTCTTCTGGGCGATGACGTGCGCAATGTTCTGCGGAACTTTCGCGGGATTGCTGGTCATCGGCAACCTCATGCCCATGGCCCTGGCCTCCGGAATACAGCCGGTCGGCGCCTCCTACGCCATCAGCGCGTTCGCTGTCGGCAATGCCGCCGGCAGGATTACCTGGGGCCTGGTCGTTGACCGGAAGAAAGCCGACTCCATACAAATGTCGCTCGGATTTCTGGCCCTGGCGCTCATCGGCCTGTTGTGGAATGTATCGAACGCGGCTTACTTTGCCTTGATATCCCTGTTGACAGGATTCGGTTTCGGCGCATGTTTCGTCATCCACGCGGCTCTGGTGGGAACCAGGTACGGAGCCAGCCGGTTCGGAAGAATCTATCCGCCCATCTTCCTCGCCTACGGACTGGCGGGAATCGCCGGACCGGCAATCGGGGGCTGGCTTTTCGACCGCACGGGCAGTTACGGAGCCGCTATCGTGTTGAGCATAGCCGTCGTTCTGACCGGCCTGTTGATATGCGGTCTTCTTTTGAAAAGAAGCCAACACAACCCGTAACGAATCCGGATTAGTCCTTCTCGATACGCGCGTACTTGCGGCCGACCTTAAGGATGACCTCGCCCTCGAGTGCGATGCGCGCTTCCACGTCGCTGATGCGCTCGCCGTTCACCTGCACGCCGCCGTCCTGTATCTTCCGGCGCGCGTCGTTGGTTCCGGTGGCCAGCCCCGCCTGCTTGATCAGGCCGACTATCCATGCCGAGCCGACCTATGAACCGATACTTGCGCTTCGACATTACGATGCGGACATATGAATCGGGACACGGAAAGACAATCAAGGGCTGATACGTCGTGCTACTGGAACAGGCCGTGTTCAGAATTGACACCAAAACAGTCAAGATAAGCAATCACGGAAGCCAGAACGCTCCAAACCAATTCGCCGTCAACCGCGTCGAGTCAGTTAATCATCGCGATTGTCTCACATTGGCCTTGAAGGAACACATATGCATTACTTGAAGGTAATCCTGTAGTGACGGTTGGACGCCCTGAGAGTCGTTGTGTCTCCCGAGGTGACCTGCGTTATACTCCAGTCTGAGTCTATATCTACTTGCTTCCGGCTGGATCCGGCTTCAATGCGGATGCCGTCTAGTGTGCCCTTGAACGGTGTCTGGACTGATATAGATATCGGGGTTGCCGAGGGTAAAATGGCTTCTCCCAACGGATAAAATAACTCCGCCGAGACCATACCTTCGAGCCATTCGACTGTTCGTTGATCCTGGATGTACCCTCTTATGGGTTGATGGTCGAAGTACGCGCCCCCGTCCATTGCGGACGTTGTATCGGACCACCTTGCGCCTCCAAGTGCGGCGCTGATCTCACTGAGTCTCATCTCGTGGCGTAGCGCTACGTCTGCCAGACTCTCATAGACAGCTCTTTCTCTTTTCGCGGCCATATGCTCACGAAAGGCTCCGAAAACAAGAAAAGCCACGAAGACCACAAAGAGCCAGAACAACAGAATCAGAAACCCGTCAACAGCCTTTTTGAACCTTCCAGGCGCTTCATCCGGCATTCT
>JAKQQT010000650.1 GCA_029564025.1 Armatimonadota bacterium
GACGCCTCGCCGAGGCGTCCGCGGCGGTCTCGGCGAGACCGCCCTACCGGGGCGTATCTGGCTTGCGTGCGGACTTTCACAGAGCGGGCGGGGACGCCCACGCTCCCGACTGTGCTTCGCATCAAACACGCATCGGACTCGCATAACCCCTGTCACTTACCCATAACTTGAGCGTTGAGCGTTGAACGTTGAGCGTTGAAAGATTTCAATCTGTATAATCTGTGGATAGGGTTATCCCGTCGTTTGTTCCCGCGTTGCGGGCGGCGGGCTTTCTGACCTCTGACCTCTGATCTCTCGCGCCGCCGGTAGGGACGGCCCGCCGGGCCGTCCGCGGCGGTTTCGGCGAGACCGTTACTCGCCCATCCTGCAGAGCGCGCAGTGGCGGCAGTCGAGCTCCAGCGGCAGGGGCGCGGGTGCGCCCGCGCGCCGGGCGGAGACCGCCTGCAGGTGGTTCATCAGCGCGAGGATCAGACCCAGCGTGATGAACCCGCCGGCCGGCAGGATGGCGAGGACCATCGCGTTGCCGTGGATGTTCGTGAGCGCCAGTTCGCCCCAGAGGGTGATCGAGCCGTTGCCGAAGAACTCGCGCACCGCAGCGATGATAGAGAGCGACAGCGTGAAGCCCAGGCCCATGCCCAAACCATCCGCGACGCTGTAGAGCACCCCGTTCTTCGAGGCATACGCCTCCGCGCGGCCGAGGATGATGCAGTTCACCACGATCAGCGGGATGAAGATGCCCAGGCTTTCGGCCAAGGCCGGCGTGTAGGCCTGCATCAGGAGGTCGACAACTTGCACAAAGGCCGCGATCACCACGATGTAGCACGGGATGCGGACAGCGGCGGGGATGACGTTGCGCAGGGCCGAGATGGCCGCGTTTGAACAGATCAGCACGAAGATGCAGGCCACGCCCATGCCGAGAGCGTTCTGCAGCGAAGTCGTCAATGCCAGGGTGGGACACATGCCCAGCACCAGGCGGAAGGTGGGATTCTCTTTGATGATGCCGCGGGTCAGTTCTGAAAACACGCTCATGATGCAAAGCCTCTTGGGTTGAAAGCCCGCCAGTATGCCGCAACGCGCCGCCAAATGCAATGCCGGGCGCGATTCAACTCCAATCTCACACAAAGGCACAATGGCCACAAAGGTTTCTTTATAACCGGCATCCACCTCCGTGCCCTTCGTGGCTTCGTGTGAGAAACAACTTGTTTTTATTGATGTTGCTGGTTGGTCAGGCACTCACGCGGAGCACCGGGAGGGGCAAGCGTCTGCTTGCCCAGCCATCACCCATTTCATGTCCAGCGGCTGGACGAGCAGACGCTCGTCCCTCCCTGCGAATGTCCCTACCACTGCGACGTCCCAACTCGCGCGGAGCACCGGGAGGGGCAAGCGTCTGCTTGCCCAGCCATCACCCATTTCATGTCCAGCGGCTGGACGGCGAGGCCGCAGTCCCTCCCTGCGAAGGCCTCATCTCCAGTGGTGCGGGCGTCTCGCCTGCTGGCCACTTGAGCGTTGAGCGTTGAACGTTGCGCGTTGAGCGCTCTCTCCTTCCTCCTTCCTCCTTCCTCCTTTCTCCTTCCTCCTTTCTCCTTCCTCCCTCCTCCCTTTCACGGTTGCACAGTTTGCACATATGTGTAAAATAGGAGTCCGACCCAATAACACCACTGCCGAAAAGTATATGGCCTAAACGGGCGGTCCCACACACAGGGAGGGACGAGCGTCTGCTCGTCCAAGGGCAAGCAGACGCTTGCCCCTCCCGTGTGCCTGATGCCCGTATATAGTCTAAGAACTTTTCGGCAGTGGTATAAGAAAAGGAGAAAACCGTATGAACATCACGCTTTCGGCAGATGCTCAGGTGGTTGAGAAATCCCGCCGCCTGGCCCGTGAAAAGGGATCTTCCCTCAACCAGTTGATCCGCGATTATCTGACGCAACTGGCCGGCGCGCAGCAGTCCGACGACGTCTCCGCAGAGTTTCGGCGCCTCGCTTTAGAAAAGGGCGGGCGCTCGGACGCGGGCTTCCTTTTTGACCGCGACGCGGCGAACGCGAGGAGGTGACCGGATGGACTTCTTGGACACCAACATCATCGTGTATGCGAATGACAGGCGGGATCCGAAAAAACAAAAACGGTGCGTCGAACTGATTGCCCGCGCGCTGCAAACCCGGGACGCAACGGTCTCGACGCAGGTTTTTTTCGAGTTTGCGAATGTCGCGTTGTCGAAGCTGGGGCAAAACGCGGCCGTGGTGCGTCGTCAGATCGAGTTGCTTTCCTCCCTTCCGGTCATTCCCCAGTCCGCGGCGCTGGCCATAAGGGCGACCGAAATCAAAGAGCTGTACGGGATCTCGTTCTGGGATGCCGGCATCGTGGCGGCGGCCGAGGCGGGTCACTGCACGCGGATTCTTTCAGAAGACCTGAATGCTGGACAGGTCTACTGTGGCGTCCGGCTGGTCAATCCGTTCCAGGCGGAGGAGAAGAGTAAGAAGTTCTAACGCGGGCGCAGCCCGCAACCCAATTCAATCTCACACAAAGGCACAAAGGCTTCTTTAAAACCGGCATCCACCTTCGTGCCCTTCGTGGCTTCGTGTGAGAAAAAACTTCCTTTTTTATTGTGCTTGTCGAGGTGCTAGGCACTAATTCCTAACTCCTAATTCCTAACTCCTAATTTTTTCTATTTTTCCTGCTTGCGCGCGCTCGCGCTTTAGGCTACAGTTACCATCGACGTAAAAAAGGTGAACTGTGTCCGCGGGTGCGGATGCGGTTCCGTTAAGAGGGTTGAGCAGCGTTTTTTGAAAGGCAGGGCGAGCCGGGCGACGAGTGTCTGGTTGATGAGTTGATCAGTTGATGATTGATGAGGTCATTGGTTGATGGGTCATCAGTTGACGGGCGCACGGAGCAGGCTCCGAGAGCGGTGCGGAGGGGCAGAGGGCGTTGATGCGGGACAGTTCGGCGAACGGGAGTAAAGTTCATTCTTTCGTTGTAAACCCGAGCGTCGAGAGTCGAGCGTCGAGCGTTTGATGCCGGAGGCACCCAGGGCGCTTCGCGAGGGATCACGTCGGAAGCGGGATTTGGCCGCAGCCGGCGCCGCAGCGGAGAGCTTCGACCCTGGAGAGAAGGTATAGGTAATAGGTAATAAGGAATAAGTTTTGGGATTTGAACGCCCGAAACCAGAAACCCGAAACCTGAAACCAGAAACCAGAAACCTTAAAAAAGCGTGAATCCGCCCGAAAAGGTTGTTGACGTGCCGGTATGCCTCGGGTAAACTGTGCGCGTATTTGGATTGGAAAAGGTCTCCTAAAACAAAGAAGGAACACAGGCAGACAGAGAAGAGTCGTTCGTAACCGCGTGCTGCTAAGCACCTATTACCTATTACCTATTACCTGTTACCTATGTCCTCTGGAGGTTGGATAATGAAAAAGTTAGTAACTGCATTCGCAGCGTGTGCTCTGGCCGGTCTGGCTTTCGCCCAGGTCGAGAGCGTCAATATCGTGGGGTACTCGACGGCCAGTCTGGCTGCGGGTTACAACATGATCGGCGTCAATTTTGAAGCCGTTGGCGCGACCGACGGGAAGGTGTCCATCCAAGACCTGGTTTCCGCGACCGGGCTCACCGGCGTGGACTGGGGAACTGTTTCTGGCGGTGACCAACTGTTGATCTGGGATGCCTCCAATCAGTTTTATCCAGTGTTCTACAGTTGGACCGGCGCGGATGCGGATACCGCCCTCGGTACCACCGGCGTGAACAATAAGTGGGTTGATCTCGGCACGTTTGACGGCACGGCGGCGACGGTGCCGACGCTGTTGGTTCCTGCCGGTTCGGCGGCGTGGATCGTGCGCACGTCCGGTACGGCGGCCTCGCTGGTCTTCTCCGGCCAGGTGAAGCAGGGCGGCGGTTCTCAAACCCTTTCGCAAGGGTACAACATGTTCGCCAACGCGCTGCCGGTCGATCTGGCTATGAACAACAGTGCGCAGGTCACCTGCGCCGGCCTCGCTGGCGTGGATTGGGGTACGGTTTCAGGCGGCGACCAACTGCTGGTCTGGGATGCCTCCAATCAGTACTATCCGGTGTTCTACAGTTGGACCGGCGCGGATGCGGATACCGCCCTCGGCACCACCGGCGTGAGCAACAAGTGGGTTGATCTCGGCACCTTTGACGGCACGGCGGCGACGGTGCCGGCGGTCACGATCCCGGTCGGCGGCGGCGCGTGGATCGTGCGCACGGCGGCCACAGCGGCCAGCATCACCACCGCTGGCCTGTAAAGGGTTGCTTGTGTTTTCCGGTCTCCAGTGTGGAGGCCGGGACGTGGACAAGCCTGGAGGTTATCGCTTTCAGGCTTAAGTTAAGGAAAATGAAAATGAAAAAAATGATGATGATTGTGGGCCTCGCGCTGTGCGCGATGCTCTCGCAGGCAGCCACGGTTTCGTGGGGTACATCTGCGGCCGGTTATTTCAACACGACCAAACTCAATGCGACGACAGCTAAGGCAACGGGTTTCCTGCTGGCCTTTGAAGGCGGGTCGGTGTCAGCAGCGACGATCACCAGCCTGTACGGAGAGTGGAAGAACGCAGTCGGCTCGACGGTCGATGTGGCCGGTCCGGTGACCACTACAGCTTTGGGGGTGATCGCTAATAATTTCGGTATCGCCGACGGCGCAGCTTTGGGTGCGACCGGTCTGACGATGACGGAGGACACGACGTACTTCGCGTCGATCTTCTTCATCAATCAGGGCGGGCAGGACTACTACTATCTGGGAAGCTCGATCCTGTATGACCAGCAGGGAGCTAACTGGGATGGCATAAGTTCCACGCTCAATGCGAAAGTGGCCATGCCGTCTGGCACGGCGTGGACGGCTGTGCCGGAACCGACCTCGATGGCGCTGCTGGCGCTGGGCGTGGCGGCCGTGGGCCTGCGGCGCAAGTTCCGCAAGTAAGCTGATTAGTTGATGATTGATAAGTTGATTGTCAATTAGTCAACAAGTGAGATTATAAACGAACCCTGGGAGCGATCCCGGGGTTTGTTAATTTGTGATTTAATGCCGGTTCCGGCAAGCGGGTTATGGCGTGCGGGAGCTTGCTCCCGCTTTCCAAAGCGACGGCAAGCCGCCGCACTCCAAACGGGGCATGTGCGTCTGGCGAACCCAGGGCGGGGGCGCGGGAGGGGGACGAGCGCGTCTGCTCGTCCGGGCAAGGAGACGCTTGCCCCCCCCTTGGCTAGACTACCCTGCCTCCTGTGGTGTGGGCGTCCCGCCTGCAATGAGGTTTCGGGTTTCGGGTTCCTGGTTCCTCGTTTCGCACCAACCAGAAACGATACCGCCAGGAGTTCCGTGGTTGACTTGTGACCCGCGTTAACCCGCCTATGCGGCGGTCTCGGCGAGACCGCCCTACCAGGAATCACAAACCAGAAACCCGAAACCAGAAACCATCGCCCCCACCCTCTCACCGGGCTTTGGTTCGCGGCATTACGATCGGCTCGACACCCAACTCGGTGAAGGCCTTGTTGACCTCCTCCAGGTAGGCTTCGGCTTTATCTGGCTTGCCATTCTTCAAAAGCTCCGCGAGTTCACGTTGCGCATCGCTGCGGGCAGCGGCTCGTTCGTTCGTGGACTCCTGATACTCTTTCAGGACTTCCGACACGCTCCGGCCCTGATTGACTTGCTCGAGCAGCGCAAGCTTGGCCAGCGCAACTTTTTTTTTGTGTTCGATCATGCGCTCGTCGTCGTCATCAAAGACCACGATGTCATTTGTCAGTGACTTGGCGAAATCAGCTTCGAGGCCCGGTGTAATTGGCATGGGCGGTATCATGGCACCGGGGGGGACGCTCATGGCCATCGACAAAAGGGCTTCCGTTGTGGTTTTGTAAGCGCTCGGGCGGGTCGGCTTTGTCGGCTCAACGACCGTTTCCGGGGCGGGCGTTTCGAAGGGCTTTTTTGATGCGGCTGGAGGCGGCTGCGGCGTGCCGGGTGCGACGCCGGCCGTTGGAGGGGGTGCTACATCAGGCTGGACGGCGAGCTCGGGATGTACGGCGGCGTACGCGGGAGGTGGGACGGCGGGCTCAGGGCCGGCGGCGAGGGGTATCGGTGCGACTGACTTGGGTGCGAGTACTGGTGCGGGGAGGCGTCGAGGACCGGTCTCCTGTCGGGTTGTCAGCCAGACGGCTAGGGCCACGATCAGGAGAACACCTGCCGCGGCCGCGACGCGCGCGGCGTTGTTCCACGGCGTACGCTTTCCAGCAACCGTGCTTTTGCCTTCGGTGATGGCGACGGGTATGCAGCCCCTTTCTTTGATCTGCCGCAAGGCATCGATGCGGTCAGGGGCCTGCAGCGAGCCGTTCTTGAGCGCCCCTGTCTTGTCACGATACGTATACCCGAACGTTTTCATAAGAGGATTATAACAAAAACCCGTCGCGTGTGAATCTGGTTTAGGGTTTCAGGTTGAGCGTTGAAAGTTGAACGTTGAGCGTTCTCTCCCTCCTACTTATTCCTTTCTCCCTTTTCCTTCGTCATAGCTTGTTGCCCATTACCTATTATTTATTCCCCTTATTCTTCACCTCGTCCCAGACGGCTTTCTGGACATCGTTGGTCGGCGCGGGCGCCCAGCCCTCCTCGACGGCTTTGCGGTAGGTGGTCATGCGCGCCGGCTTGATGCCCAGCTTCTGCGCGTGGGCCAAGATCTTGTTGAGCGGCTCCGGGCTGATGCACTTGACTTTCAGGGC
>JAKQQT010000688.1 GCA_029564025.1 Armatimonadota bacterium
ACTCCCGCGCGGCGGCCGTCTCCTCGGCACATGCCTTCATAGGTATCACAATCACCGTTCCCCTGCCCAGGTACATCCGTCCGGGAGTTGGCCACAACTGCTTCGGGCGAGGGATGATGGGCAGAACCTCGGCCGGCGAGAGCCGCGCGGTCTGAAGGGCCCGCACAGGCGTCGTTCCGGTCAGCATCCTCGCGGGTTTTGAAGCCGGCGACGGCCCGAACCGGTACGTCACCGTGCACACGTTCTCGCCGTTTGGGAACGGCAGGGAAGGCGAGCCGATGCCCAACCACAAGATAGGATTGTTGCGCCCCCAGTTCGCGTCTTCCTCGCGCGCGTCGAACAGGTTCAAGGTCGACGTCACGCGGCTGTTGCCCGTCACCGATATCTCCATCGGGCCAATGGCCGTCTCGAACCGGATGCTTTTCAACAGATGAGTCAGCCGGCTGGCGGTCTGGTCCGACGACTTCGCAAACAGCGGCACGAATCCCTCGCGCGGACCGTCTATCGTCTCCGCCGTGAATGGCATGCCCTTCAGAAGGTCCGCGTTCAAGTAACCCGCGGTATATTCCACCTCGGCCGGCTTGTCCGTCTTCATGCGGAACCGCAAGGTCACCTTCAGCGAATCGTCCGCGCCCAGTTCGTAGAGGGTTTCGGCCTGCGCATCGGGAGTTTCGTATTTCGCAGTTACGGATTGCGCGCCGTCAACTGTCGCCGTTTGCGCACCACCGGTCGTCGCCGTCACCATCGGCGTCAATTTGTCCTGGTCCAGGTACGTGCCGGCCCAACCTGGCTGGACGAGATACAGACCCGACTCGCGGATCACGGTCACCCCATCCACCGTCAGCGAGATGTTCCGCTTGTCGCCGATCAAAAGCGTCAGGCGGTCCGTTTTAAGCACGACGGGCAGTTTCTGCGCGCAACAGGCCGACGCGGCCGACAGCGTGACCATGAGAATCAGGATAATGGGAGACGGGCGGAGGCGTAGGAGTTTCATACATCCATTTTGCCCGTCACTGGCCGTCAGCACAAAACGCCGCGGCAGTACCGAATCCATTCACGCCAGGCGCCCTCGCATCCCACTGCTTTTGTCTGCCCCAGCAGTCAATCCCTCTTAGGCTCGGGGTAGAACCACATGAAATACACGAACAGGGCCCCAAGAGCTATAGTTAAGACGACCGCTAGAGAGGTGCTTCGTCCTGGGTCGTGAGACCTAAATATCAGCACCATTCCCACAAACCAGACGCAACACTCGATTGCGAGCAATATTACTTTGAGCCATCTACTCATTGCGATCATCCTTCTGTAGGTTAATCATTGGCATCGAAGTCTATCTTTCCACTGAACCTGTCATTCCCCCCCCTTGGCCAGAGCGCCCATCACGGCAGAACCTTCGTGGCTTCGGCTTCGCCACCGGGTCCCTCGGGAACGGTCAAGCCCGGCCTGGTCAGGTACAGCTGGCGAATCCGCTGGCGGAAGTCATCCGGCACCACGCACCATTCGTCTCCCCGGCCCAGTTCCCCCGTGGTCGAGACGTATTGGTAGTACGTTTTGCCCGTCTCCAGCCACTTGAGAAGACCCGTTCGATTGTAGCGAACCACTAAATGAAGGTCGGGTTTTGTGCGAGGCGGGGCCTCGTTGAACCGCGAAGTTCGCTTGAGCGACCAGAATAACGCCGAACTCAGCTGGGGTAAGTCCTCACGGAAATCTGGACCCAGAGTAACCAAGATGTCGGGAGCGCTATTTGCACGGGAAATGCGGACCTCCATGCTCGACGCATTCGCCAGCACTTGCTCAATCGGCGGTGTATGTTGTGCCTTTCGAAGCCACTTGAAGGCGCTTGGAGGCAACAGCGGAAGCACCATAGCCAGGATCAGAAGCGCAAGGCCTGCATAGGACAGCGCCGAGAGCCACGCGTATTTCCTTTTGGCAGTCTCCATCTCCTCATCGCCTTCCCACGCGCAACCGCCCATGTTGTACCGCCTACCACGGAACCCGTGCCGGACGCGCCCACCCAAACCTCGAAGGGAACACCGTCTGTCTCAATCCCCATTACGCCAAGGCTCCGCAATCTGCCGGTTCAACCAAACGCGGAGTTTCTCTGGAACAACGCACCACTCAGTTCCCGCGCCCAGCTCGCCGGTTTGCGCGATGTAACCGTAATGCTTCGAGATTGCGCTACCTCGATACCACGGGCCGGGTGAGGTGATCTTGATTTGGAAATAAAGATCCGGCTTTGATTTCGGAGCGTCTCTGCCGAAACCAGAGGACTGCCTGAACAGGCGAAGCATAACCGGGGTTTCCATGTTGTTCATTACGGCGATGCCTTCCAGAAGTTTGCCTTGGTCACGACTAACATACACCGACTTGGCGTTCTCGACTGCTATCTGCAACGTCAGGCCCTCTCCGGTATGGCGTGAAGGGCGGTCGTCCTTACAGGCCGACAACGTTACGGCCACAAGGAGAACCATAAAGCCAACGCATACCGCGGCACTTGGTTTCCATTTCAACGATAATGATTTCATCCGCTGCCTCCTCACACCCTCATTGTGCGTGACACAACCCTTTCGTGCAATCCGCGCCCGCGAAACCCTGCACTCCGCGCTTGCGTAACATAAGATATGGATGGCGCGGCGCTTTGGTGTACCGCGGTTGTTGTGCGCCTGTACCCATGAATTCGTCTATTTGAACGTGAGGCACACTGAGCGGAGCGTAGGGAGCTTGCGACCGAAGCGCAGTCGAAGTGCGCCGGCGTCCTTCGACTACGCCCTTGCGGGCTCCGCTCAGGATGCCTTGAGTTTGTGCTCGTCCAGTTGGTCCAGATGCCGTCGCTTTATTGCGCCTGAAAAGGAGCCTATGATGCCCAAAGATACCGGTTCGCGCGCGTTCACTCTGGGTCACAGCCCGGACAGCGATGACGCGTTTATGTTTTATGCCCTTGCCGAGAACCTCATCGACACCGAGGGTTGCACGTTCACGCACATCCTGCGCGATATCCAGACCCTCAACGAGTGGGCCGCCGAGGGGCGCCTCGAAATCACCGCGATGTCGGTGCACGCCTACGCCTTCGTCTCCGATAAATACGCCCTCCTTTCGCACGGCGCCAGCATGGGCGACAACTACGGCCCGGTGCTCGTCACCACCGAACCGACCGCACTTTCCGCGCTTGAAGGGTGCAAGGTCGCCATCCCCGGCCGTATGACCAGCGCCGCGCTCGCATTTTCCATGTACCTGGCGGAGAAGGGAGTCAACGTGCAGACGACCGTCGTCCCCTTCGACAAAATCACGGACGAAGTGAAGGCCGGTCACGTGGACGCCGGCCTGATTATCCACGAAGGCCAGTTGACGCACAAGGCCGAGGGGTTCCACAAGGTGGTCGACCTCGGCGAGTGGTGGCACGCCGCCTACGATCTTCCGCTCCCGCTGGGCGTCAACGCCATCCGCCGCGACCTGCCGACCGACGTTCAGGCCACGCTCAGCCGCGTCCTTCGCAACAGCATCGCCTACTCGCTGGAACACCGCAAGGAAGCCGTGCTCCACGCGATGCAGTTCGCGCGCGATATGGACGTGGAAACCGCCGACCGCTTCGTCGGCATGTACGTCAATCACTGGACGCTGGACCTGGGAGAAAAAGGTCGCAAAACCATCGAGATTTTCCTGCAACGAGCCGCCGACGCCGGACTGGCGCCCGACGCGCTTCCGCTGACGTTCGTGGAAGACTGATAGACCACCGCACTCCGGGAGGTTTCAAACCGATGTTCAACACCACGGCAATCGCGTTCACCGGACTGGCCCTGGCCTCCGGTTGCGCCTTGTCGTGCGCCGGTGAACCGGTCTTCGCGAACATCCCGGCGGTTGGTTCGTCGAAACAGGTCATCCTTGTCGTGTCTCCGGACCGAAAGTCGGTTACGGCCGAATTGAGCGCTTGGGAGAAAAGCGGCGGCAAGTGGCGTCAGGCACTGCCGGCGATGCCCGCCAACATCGGTCGCGAAGGACTGGGCAAGGAGCGCGAGGGCGACGGCAAGTCTCCCATCGGCGTCTACCGGCTCACCGAGGCGTTTGGAACCGTGCCGAAGCCGCTGGGCGTCCGCATGCCCTACCGTACGACCAACGACACCGACTACTGGGTGTCCGACAGCGCCTCTTCGCAATACAACACTTGGGTCCGCGATTCACGCGATCCGAAAACCCTTTGGGCCGACTTTGAGTCCCTCCGGATTCCGCAGTACAAGTACGCCGTGGTGACTTCCTGGAACATCCCGCAACGCGTCCCGCACAAGGGTAGCGCCATCTTCCTGCACGTCTGGAGCGGTCCCGGCAAGCCCACCGCCGGATGCACCGCCGTGTCGGAGGAAGACATGCTGACGATTTTGAAATGGCTCGATCCCTGCAAG
>JAKQQT010000698.1 GCA_029564025.1 Armatimonadota bacterium
CCACGGCGACTTCCTGGGGGCCGAAGGCGAAATCCGCCGAACCCGCACCGGCGAGGAAACCCTCTTCGTCGACAAGTTCCAGGTCCTCAGCAAGGCCATCCGCCCCCTGCCTTTCGGAAAACAAACCGAGGACGGCAGAACCTTCGGCGACCTGACCGACGTGGAATACCGCAGAAGACACCGCCACCTGGACCTGGCCGTTCACCCGGAAGTGCGCGAACGGTTCCGGCAACGCAGTCTCGTTGTGTCCACCATTCGCAAGGTGATGGAGCGGCGCGGATACCTGGAAGTCGAAACCCCGATGCTTCAGCGCGTCGCGGGCGGCGCCGCCGCGCGTCCGTTTATCACACATCACAACGCGCTGGAAAGCGACTTCAACCTGCGCATCAGCTTGGAGTTGGAGCTGAAGCGGCTGATTGTGGGCGGTTACGAGAAGGTGTTTGAAATCGGCCGCGTGTTCCGAAATGAGGGTATCGACTCGGAGCACAATCCCGAGTTCACGCTGATGGAGTCCTACGAAGCCTACGCCAACCTCGAGGACGTCATGGACCTCGTGGAAGATCTGTACGCCTCCGCGGCGGTCGCACTATACGGCGAACCGACGGTGCCCTACGGAGACTCCAAGATCGACCTGACACCCCCGTGGCGCCGGTTGCCGATGCTGGAAGGCATCGAGCAGTATTCCGGCGTCAAGCCCGAGGCGTTCGAAACGCTCGAATCCGCCCAGGCCGCGCTGAAGGGAGTGGGACTTCCGATCGAAGGCGAGCACCTCATCGGCGGAATCATTGAAAAACTGTTGGAACGGTTCGTGCAACCGCACCTGAAGTCACCGACATTTATCACCAACTACCCGCTGGAAACCTCGCCGCTGGCGAAGAAACACCCGGACGATCCGCGTTTCGTGCGCCGCTTTGAGGCATTCGTCGCGTGCCAGGAAGTCGGAAACGCGTTCAGCGAGTTGAACGATCCCGTGGACCAGTGGGACCGCTTCGTTGCCCAGGCCGCTCTGCGCGCCGGAGGCGATCCGGAAGCCCACCCGCTGGACAAGGAATTCGTGCGCGCCCTGACGTACGGCATGCCGCCCACCGGCGGACTCGGCATCGGCGTGGACCGCATGGTGATGGTCCTCACCGGCACCCCGTCCATCCGCGACGTCATCCTCTTCCCGCAGATGAAACTGGAAGACCAGGGTCAGGAGGGCTAACCATGGAGTTTCGTGTGGTTGTGGAACCGCAGGACAACCTGTATCACGCCTTCTGTCCCAATCTTCACGGGTGCCACTCGTGGGGCGCCACCGCGGAAGAGGCCATGCAGTACATTGAGGAAGCCCTGCAATTCTACGTGGACAACTTTGACGAGACGCTGGAAATCGAGTACGAAGAGCGCGGCAAGCCGGACCTCGCGGTGAACTGACCTCTTCACCGTATCCGAGGCTTGTCATTCCGAACGAATGTGAGGAATCTGCGGTTCATCCCGGGGCAACCGCGGATTTCCCTACTCCGTCCATGCGGACGCCCGTAGGGGCACGGCATGCCGTGCCCCTACCCGGAAAGGGCGGACACAGGGGTCCACCCCTCCCGGCCTGAATCCCGAATCCTGACCCCTGAATCCGTACCTCACCCGCCAAGGTACGCCGCCCGGATGCGCGGGTCGGTCAGGAGTATCGAAGCGTCATCGGTGAGGGTGATGCGCCCCGTCTCCAGCACGTAGGCACGTTCGGCCAGCGCCAGCGCCTGACGCGCGTTCTGTTCCACCAGCAGTATCGTGGAACCGGCTTCGTTGATCTTTCGCAGAATGGAAAATATCTGCGTCACAAGCACCGGCGAAAGTCCCATCGACGGTTCGTCGAGAAGCAGTAGCGGCGCGTCGGTCATCAGAGCCCGGCCCACCGCCAGCATCTGCTGTTCCCCGCCGGAAAGAGTGCCCGCAGACTGCCGGCTCCGTTCCTTCAGCCTCGGAAACAGAGTGTATACGTTGTTTAACGATTCCGCCACGGCACGCTTGTCTTTCCGGCACCACGTTGCGAGGACCAGGTTTTCGTGCACGGTCAGGTTGGCGAACACGCCGCGCCCCTCGGGAACGTGCGCCACACCCGCTTCCACGATTTTGTGCGCGGCCGTACCCCGCAGGTCCTTCCCGTGAAGCCGGATCGATCCGCTTTCCGAGGGAATCATCCCGGAAATGGCGCGTAGAAGAGTTGTCTTCCCGGCTCCGTTGGCGCCTATCAACGCCACGATTTCCCCCTCGTGAACGTCCAGGCTCACGTCCCGCAGGGCCTTGATGCCTCCGTACGAGACGTTCAGGCCCGAAATACTCAGCATGGGAGACTTGCCGCTCATGCCGTGTCCTCGCGGCCCAGGTAGGCCTCGATCACGGCGGGGTGAGAACGGATATCCTCAGGTGTTCCCTCGGCGATGGTCTCGCCAAAATGCAACACGATGATGCGCTCCGCCGCGCCCATCACCACCCGCATCTGGTGCTCAATCAGCAGGATGGTAAGTTTGTACTTGTCGCGGATGTGCAGAATCAACCGCATCATATCCTCGGCTTCGTGGGGGTTCATTCCCGCCGCCGGTTCGTCCAGCAACAGCAGGCGCGGACGGCTTGCCAGAGCCCGGGCAATCTCCAGGCGCCTTTGTCTGCCGTAAGGAAGGCTGGAAGCGCTTGCGTGTATCACGTCCGCCAGGCCGAATTCCTCCAGCAGAGCCTCCGATGATACCCTTACCCTCGCCTCCTCGCGGCGGTAGTGCGATGTCCGGAAAAGCATATGGTGAAGGGACGCCCGCGACCGCGAATAATGCGCCACGCGTACGTTGTCCAGGACCGACAGTTCACGGAACAGGCGTATGTTCTGGAACGTTCGCGACACGCCGGACGCGACGATGCGGTGCGCCGGCAGGCCGACCAGGTTCCGCCCGTCCAGCGTCACAATTCCCGCATCGGCCTTGTAGACACCGGTCAGAAGGTTGAAAACCGTCGTTTTTCCGGCGCCGTTGGGTCCGATGACGGCGACGAGTTCGCCGGGATCAAGCGTCACGTTGAAGTTGGAAACCGCCTTCAGCCCGCCAAACGAGTGCGATAATCCCTGCACGCTCAGGAGACTCACGGTTCCGCCTCCTTCGTCGGTCTACGGCGGCGTTCGGCGAGCGGCTTGAAGATCCCGAATTCGCGCATGCCCATGATCCCACGCGGCCGGAAGATCATCAGCAGAATCAGCATCAGCGGCGCCACAACCTGCCGCCATTCCTGCGAGATGCCCAGAATCTGCAGGGTTGGCCGCAACCCTTCCAGCAACAGTGTGTAAACGGTGGCGCCGAGCAACGATCCGCCGATACTGGCCACGCCGCCCAGGTACACCATCACCAGCATCTCGGTCGACTTGATGAGCGTGAACGATCGCGGATT
>JAKQQT010000704.1 GCA_029564025.1 Armatimonadota bacterium
TGGGGGTTCAACCCGCGAAGCCGGGATTCGAAGCCGTTCGCATCGCGCCGCAACCCGGTCCGCTGGCCTGGGCGAACGGAACCGTAGCCACGCGGCGGGGCGACGTGCGGGTATCGTGGGAAATCGTGGACGGCGCCTGCAAGGTTCACGCATCCGGTCCGCACGAGACACGGATGATCGTCGTTTTGCCGGGCGGACGCACGGTGGAAGGCGTCGGGGAGATCACAGCCGCATGAAAGCCTCGCGATCGTGAGTCCTCTCGAACTGTTGGCGGTCGCTTTCGGATTGGCGATGGACGCTTTCGCGGTGTCCATCGCCTGCTCGGTTGCGCTGGGCGGCGTTTCGGCGCGGCAGGTGTTCCGGCTCTCGTTCCATTTCGGATTGTTCCAGGCGCTGATGCCGTTGATCGGCTGGCTGGCGGGTACCCGGCTTGCCGAATCGATTTCTACGTGGGACCACTGGATCGCCTTCGCACTGTTGCTGTTCGTGGGAGGAAAGGCGATGATGGGGACGCGAAACGGAGAAGATGAACAGAATCGATCGGACCCGACCCGCGGTCTCACCATGGTCAGCCTGTCCATCGCGGTCAGCATCGACGCCCTGGCGGTGGGCTTGTCGTTCGCCATGCTGAACGTCACCATCTGGTCGGCGGTCATTGTGATCGGGATCGTCGCCGGAGTGATGACCATCATCGGCATGCGTTTGGGATCGAGGCTCGGCGAACGGTTCGGTCGGAAGATGGAGATGACAGGAGGACTGGTGCTAGTGGGTATTGGTGTTAAAATCCTGGCGGACCACCTGCTTCACGGTCCCAATCCGATGGCTTGATTTGAAGGTTTTCGCGGCGTCGGGAGTCTGAGTTATCAGAGACACCGGAGCCGCGCGGAATCGCAACAGTGTTCACACGCGGCAAACAAGTCGTGCAGGACCCGGATGCCCAGGCCGTCGCCCTTTGCCGGGCGGGGGATGTGGATGCATTCGGGGCGATTGTGGATCGCTACCAGCCGATGGTCGGCCGGGTGGTGGCCCGGGCGTTGCGGTATCCTGAAGACGCCGAAGACGTAACGCAGGAGGTTTTCATTCGGGCATTCCGGTCACTGAACACGTTTCGCGGAGATGCCCGGTTCAGCACGTGGCTGTACCGTATCGCGCTCAACACGGCGATGAGACATGCGTCGAAAATCGCCCGGTACGAGTCGCAACGGGCTGATTTGCAGGCCGATGACAACGACTGGTCGGATCGTTTGCCGTCGGATATAAACGAGTCACCGGAATCCGTGTTGTGGCAACGGTTCTCGGAATCGGCCATCCGGGACGCGGTGCACGCGTTGCCGGAGAAGCACCGGGCGGTGATCATCCTGCACTTTTTTGAGAACAAGTCCGGCGAGGAAATCGCCGAGATAACCGGAACACGCATCGG
>JAKQQT010000011.1 GCA_029564025.1 Armatimonadota bacterium
ATGATTCAGAAGGAGTTCGAGGGACATATGTAGCCCCTGCTTCCCTGGCCACAGAGAAGGGCCCGGAATCCTTGTGGATGCCGGGCCCTTTTACCGGAGCAAATGAGAGGACAAAGCCAAACGCCGAACACCGTCACCGCGGCGATGCACTCACCGCCGGTGGGTTCGGGCGGGCCGACACGGTTCCTCTCAGCCCCAGGATTGTGAAGGACGCGTTTCGCGGGGCCGCGCCTTGTTGACCGTGATCTCGCGGCCGTTCAACTCAACCCCGTTCATCCTGGTGATGGCTTCCTCCAGCTTGTCCTCGTCCACGTCCACAAAGCCGAACCCCCTCGATCGGCCCGCTTCCGTAACGGGGATGTTGCCGTTGGCGCCGCCAAACTCCTTGAACGCTTCCTCCAGATCGTGTTCCGTTATCTGGAACGAGAGGTTTCCCACGAACAACCTGTTTTCCATCGAACCCAGACGTACTTTCCCGGTGAGCACAAACTATTGCCGATGATTCCGCCACCGATACGCAATCCCGACCCAAGGCACCCGCGCAAATTGGGACATAGAGGGGTATTATCCGTCCCTTGCCGGATACGAGCAGATTATACAGCACCGTTCGGCGGATGTCCACAGGATTTTCAGGCTTCTCGTGTAACGCGAACTCGGGATCCACTTACGGTTCGAACCGTATCGTTACCGGTACGAACTCCGCCCTGTCGTCGCTCAACAGCCAACCGGTTATTTCCGTTGGAATCCCGTTGCGAACCGAAACAATCACATAGACGTAACCCGGGATGGTGCCTAGCGCCAGGCGGAGGTCAGTTTGGGAAGGTTCTGCGGGCTGGTCGGGATGCGAGTGGTAGAAGCCAACGACGTCGCGTCCATCGCGGCGGCAGAGATTCTGAATAGCCAGTACGTTCTCGCCAGTCATCAGAAACCGGTTGGCGCTGGAATCACCCGGCGTCAAACCGAGTTCCTTCTTCACCTGATTGCCGGCTTGAACGTCGTGTGTATCCTCCAGCACACGAAGCCGGTTTATGGCGCGATACAGGCGGTCTGCACTATACGAATCTCCCGTTCGGCCGCCGGCCAGCACGCCCACGACTTCGTACGGATATCCTTCCGCGGCGTGCGCGCTCAACTCGTCCCCAACCTGCCTCGTGAAGGTCAGTGCAAACGGCATGGAGA
>JAKQQT010000049.1 GCA_029564025.1 Armatimonadota bacterium
TCCGGCAAGGGCGTGCATCTGTTCTACGAAGCCTTCAATGATCAGGGCAAGAAAGCGATCGCTGACGGGTACGTTCTATTGTCGGCATAAGCGGTCGGGGAACCCGGGAGAAGCATCATGCGCCGCAGAACGTTCATTCAATCCGCTGTCCTGGGTCCGGCTCTGGCGGGTGCTGCTTTCGGCGGCGAGGGCTCGACAACCGAAGCGCTCCCTTTGGTAGCCAACGACTTCGTGAAGGTTTACGAGTCTCCGGATGCGCTTCAGGTATTTTCGTACAGCCCGGGCTTGGCGGTATTGCCGGGCGGGAGGCTTGTAGCGACACTCGACCTGAACGGACCCGCCTATGCTGGCAAGACGGGCATAGACGCATACCGTGGCCGCATCTACACCAGCGATGACCGTGGACAGACCTGGACCATCCGGACAAGTACGCCCATGATTCATGCGCGGCCGTTTGTTGCGGGCAATGCGGTATACGTATTGGGACATCGCGGAGACCTGGGGATCGTGCACTCGGCTGACGGGGGCGCGACGTGGGACGAGGTTTCCTGGTTGACGCAGAACGAGCATTGGCACCAGGCCCCCTGCAACGTTCATTATGCGAATGGCCGTGTCTACCTCGTAATGGAGAAGGATACGGACCCCTCGCTGCCGGTGTGGCCGGTTTCGGTGCTTGCGCCCGTGGTGATGGCCGCTGATGTAACGGCTGATTTGACCAGGCGCGACGCGTGGACGTTTTCGAATGTTCTCTCGTATCGCGACGCCATCGCCGCGGCCGGGCCGCCCCACCTGATCGGCGTACCGTTCTTCACGCCCGGCAATACGGCGCCGGAAAACGCGAAGATACGCCGGCCCATGGCGCCTCCGGGATGGTTGGAGACGAATGTCGTGCAGTTTGTGGACCCCAACCACGTATGGCACGACCCGGCGGGGCGGACATTTCATTTGTGGATGCGGGCCCATACGGGTTCAACCAACCTGGCGGCCATCGCCAAAGCAGTCGAGTCTGAGGATGGGAATCTTACCGTATCGCTCGAGCATGCGCCCTCGGGGGAACCCATGCTGTTCGTGCCCTGCCCCGGCGGGCAGATGAAGTTTCATATCGTCTACGACGAGAAGACTGCGCTGTTCTGGCTGTTATCTTCGCAGGCGACGGACTCGATGACGCGCCCGGACCGGCTTACGGATGACCGGTTCGATCTGCCGAATAACGAGCGGCATCGATTGGTGCTGCATTTTTCGAAGAATTGCGTGGACTGGTGTTTTGCGGCTCGGGTGGCGGACTCGAAGGCCTACGGCCAAGCGCGCCATTACGCCTCGATGGCGATAGACGGGGACGATTTGCACGTTTTGTCGAGGTCGGGCGACGAAAGGGCCAAGAGCGCCCACGACGGCAACATTATTACGTTTCACACGGTGCGCCATTTTCGGGATCTCGTGTACTAGGGTCCCGGGCAAGGTCAATGGAATGAATGCCTTGCACTTCTTGTTCTTCTGAACGGTTGGTAGTATTATGCCGCTGCCGGCGCGGTAGTAGGCCGGTACGGCGCAAGAAGGAAAACATTCTACGTCGCTGGCAATCCTGGGG
>JAKQQT010000056.1 GCA_029564025.1 Armatimonadota bacterium
GCAAGATGTGGGCGCATCAGCACTGGGGCGTGGAACCGGATATCATCTGCTCCGCGAAGGGAATCGCGTCAGGTATGCCGCTGGGAGCCACAATCGCCCGCAAGGACCTGATGACGTGGCCGCCCGGCAGTCACGCCACCACTTTCGGCGGCAACCCCGTATGCTGTGCCGCCGGCATTGCCACGTATGACCTTTTGACCCAGGGCGGGCTCATCGCCAACGCCGCGGCTATGGGCGAACGCATCATGGCTTCCCTTGCAGAACTCCAGAAGGAAAACCCATGCATCGGTCAGATCCGGGGCAAGGGACTGATGATTGGTGTTGAAATCGTCAATCCTGCTTCCGTGAAACGCGGTGTTCCCGAGCGAGACCAGGCGAAGCGCGACCGCATCCTCGAGAATGCTTTCAAACAGGGGCTTCTTCTGCTGGGGTGCGGAAAGAACGCGATCCGCATCTGTCCGCCGCTTGTCGTTTCCGCTCAGGAAGTCGACACCGCCATGGACATCATCCGAAAATCCGTACAGGATTCCTGAATCAGATTCGCGGGTTCGGGGCAAGGCGCGCCTTCGTTCTTTCCCGGACCTTTCGCGCACGGTTTACCATCCGAACCGGTTATATACATGAAACAGTAGTGACGGTAGGGGTGTGCAAACCGGGGAGAACCTGGCGTCCAAGCGTGCATCGACGCTCATACCGGCTGTGGAGGAAGCTTGTGATATCCGGGCGCCTTTTCCACCGGGATGAGGCCCGCGAATCCGTCTCCACATGAATGAACACACTTTTCCCCAGAGTTTTCCACAGGGTGTGGACAACTTTCAGGACAAATCACGAACACCTGCTTCTATAGGCGTCCAATGCGCCTAATATGAATAACGGCCCGGCATAGCGGTCTATCGTATGAAACGCCCGCTGGATTTATCTCGTCTCTGTATTTGTCGGCTATTCATTCATAAGGAGGTGGCACAGTGCAGCCGAACCGTGGTGTCCGTCTGGTACTTATCATCCTGTTCACGCTATTGACGGGCTATCTGGGCCTGCAGTTGGCGGAGCTTTCATTCAAGGTTCACTGGTACGAAGACGCCGTGAGCCATTTTACATTCAAGGGCAAGGGCGAACTCGTCAAGTTGCTCATTCGCGTCCTGTTCGCGCTGTTGGGCCTGTTGGCCGGGTTCCTGTCCGCTTCCAAGATGATCCGCCGTGTGGCGGTGCTCGGTCACACGCTGGAGGAAACCCCGCCGCGCGACAAGGTGGCGATGATCCTCGGATTGACGCTGTCCCTTGGTCTCACCGCCCTGCTGGCGTTCCTGTTTTACAAATTGATTCCGGACAACGATGTCCTTCCCGTTCTGTTGACCCTGTTCTCATTTGTCGTGTCGAGTTACCTGTTTGTATCCGCCACGATGAGCATGTCCAACGAGATGTGGTCGATATTCTTCGCGGGGAGGTCGCCCGGACGCACGCGGCCCGTGATGCAACACGTCAAGGTGCTGGATACGAACGTCGTCATCGACGGACGCATAGCCGACGTGGCGAGTTCCGGATTTCTGGAAGGCACGCTGTATGTTCCCGGTTTCGTGCTGGACGAATTGCAGTATATCGCCGATTCCTCCGATCCGTTGAAGCGCGCCCGGGGCCGGCGCGGTCTTGAGATCCTGAACGAGATGCAGAAACAGACACTGCTGGTTGTTCGGGATTTCGATAATGTGGAATCTATCCATCCGTCCGATCCGGTGGACCAGAAGCTGATTCTGCTGGCCAAGCACCTGGACGGCGCCATCGTGACAAACGACTTCAACCTGAACAAGGTCGCCGAGTTGCAGGGCGTGCGCGTGCTGAACATCAACGAACTGGCCAATGCCGTGAAGCCGGTGGTACTGCCCGGTGAAGAGATGATTGTTCAGATCATCAAGGAAGGCAAGGAAGCCAACCAGGGAGTCGGTTATCTGGACGACGGCACGATGATTGTTGTAGAAGGCGGCCGCCGGCACATCGGCGAGCACCTGCACGTTGTCGTTTCCAGCGTTCTGCAGACCGTGGCCGGAAAGATGATCTTCTCGCAGATTCGCGAAGCAGACGACCCGACCCGCGCGTTCCGAACCGAACGCCCGGTGCGCGTGAAACGGTAAACCCGTCGGAGCGAAGTTTGTATAAACGGAAGGGAGGACGCCCGAAAGGATGTCCTCCCTTTTCTTATGACCGTAATCGCCGTGAAGTGATTACTTCTTGGCGGGCGCCTTCTTTGCCGCCAGCGGGCACTTGCCGCTTTTGCAGGCTTCCGGGTTGCACTTGATGCCCTTGGCCGCGCAAGCCTTCATGCACTCTTCCTTGGTCATCTTGCCCGCTTTGACGGGGCACTGGACCTTGGCCTTGGCACCGGCCGGGCACGTTTTGGCTCCGCCGGGGCACCCGTTGGGGCCGGCCATGGCGGCGGCGGTGAGGCTGACGAACATCATGCCGCTGAGGGCATAAGTCATGAGACGTCGCATATGGTTTCTTACTTTCTGCCCGATTGGGCGTCTCGATGGCCGGAATCAATCCGGCCTTTCCGCGCTTAAGCGCTTTCTGCGTGCGGCGCGTACCCGCTGTTCTCGAAGACGGATGCCGCGCCATCGGGGTTCCGCGGCCCGCCAACAGCCGTCCGCGAAAGCGAGATGTCGTTCATTGACCAGGCGATAAGCCACTTCCATAACACGGTTTTCCGGCGCGCAGATCCGGGCGGCGATTTCCTGTGCCGTAAACGCCGTACTGGGATTCATCAGGAACAAAACCTGGATGCGCAGAGCCACCTGTTCATCCGTGAGCGTATGCGCGCAAGGGGCGAACTCCGCCGGCCTGATGGCCGCCACGTCCTGCGCCGGTATTACACAGGGCAATGTTTTGATGCGCGCTAACGGAACGGCGTCACGAAGCCGAAGGATAACCTCGATTGCGTCGGCGCCGTAGAGGCGGCCCTGCCCCTGCCCCTCGGCCCGCACATAGCCCAGGTCCGTCCACTCCGCCAGGCGCGCGGAAGAAACGCCGCACAACTCCGCGACCTCATTCAGGTGAAGTCGCCATCCTTCCGCGTACGCGTTCCGGTCGGTTCTGGCCTTTCCGTTGTTGCCCATGGTAACTTCGGTCCACGCTCAAATGCGTCTCCGCGAGGACCTTCTTCATGTTTGCCCGAAGTGATGCTGATGGGTCAAATAAGCAAAGGGCGCGGTGGAGGTATCAGCGCGGCGAGTCCGGCAAGGACGATACCTCTTCGGATGCGTCGAGGGCACGCACTCCGGCAACGAAGTTTTGCATCGAAACGGCCAGGTTTTCGAGGACTTCCTTCCATTCACGCAGGTGCTGGCGGCCGCTGTCGGTGATCCGGTAGGTGTGGCGGGCAGGCCCTCCGCCGGAGGTGTCCCATTCGGAGGTTACGTGGCCGGCGGATTCGAGTTGCTGGAGGGTACGGTAGAGAGCGGAACGGTCCACTTCGGCATCCGTGATGGCGTGTTTTCGGAACTCGACACCCAGTTCGTAACCGTAAGCGGGACCGTTGTTCGCCAGCAAAAACAGAACAACGGGTTCCACGAACCGGTACAGATTCCCCATCGCGCAAGTGCACGGGCGGTCCGCCCCGTGCCGGCGACACAGTCCTCTAGGCATATCAAACTCCCATCCTTCCACGGTCCGGGCACGTCCTGAAAGCTCCCGACATTTGCATTTTACCGCAGAAAGGATATAGAGGTAAAGTTCCTATAGAAATACTTGACACACATCTTCCGGGGCTGGTAGAGTATGGTTGTAACTTACATCTATTCCGACGCCGCTGTGCTCCCGTTCAGGAAGGGAGGAGGCGGAGGAGAAAGGAAGGTGAACAGATGAAAGTAGCCATTTGCTCCAGCGGAAACTCGCTGGACTCGACGGTGGACCCGCGCTTCGGGCGGTGTCCGTGCTTTGCCGTGGTTGATCCGGAGACTATGGAAACCACATATGTTTCAAATCCCGGCGCCGGCATGGGCCAAGGGGCCGGAATTCAGGCCGCCCAGGCGGTTGCCGCTACCGGCGCCACGTCCGTGGTTGCCGGCAATATAGGCCCGAATGCTTTCGCGGCCCTCTCGGCGGCCGGCATCCGGATGTTTGCCGCTGTGTTGGGAACGGTTCGGGCGGTGCTGGATCAGTACCTGGCGGGCTCTCTTGCCGAGATCACGGGTCCTACCGTGGCGGCGCACAACGGAATGGGCGCCGGTCCGCAAGCCGGAATCGGCCCCACAGCCGGACCGGGCCAGGGCCTGGGTCTGGGACGCGGTTTGGGTCGGGGCATGGGCTTGGGTCGGGGCGGCGGTATGGGCCAAGGCCGAGGCAACGGCCGGGGTCGCGGATCCGGCGGACGAAGAGGACGCGCCTCATAAACCGGACAACACAGGCGCGCAAGACAAGGAGTTCAACTTCATGCGAGTCGCAGTGACCGCGCAGGGCACAACCCTGGAGAGCGCGGTGGACCAGCGCTTCGGGCGGTGCCGGTATTTTATCGTTTTCGATACGAACACCGGCGCCGCGGAGGCGCACGACAACACAATAAACCTCAATGCCGCACAGGGCGCGGGGATTCAGACAGCATCGAACATATCCCAGGCGGGAGCGGAAGCGGTTGTAACCGGGCACGTTGGCCCGAATGCCTTCAGGGCGCTCTCGGCGGCGGGAATCGGCGTTTACACGGGTGTCAGCGGCAGGGTTTCCGAAGCGCTGTCAGCTCTGGCGGACGGGCGGCTTACGCCGGCGGAATCCGCGGATTCCGAAGCGCACGGAGGATTTTAGGGTGAAGCCGATGGTGGTTGCCGTGGCCAGCGGGAAGGGCGGAACCGGCAAGACAACGGTTGCCGTCAACCTGGCGCGCGTGATTGCGCAAAACGGCGATCCGGTTCGCTATCTGGACTGCGACGTGGAGGAGCCGAACGGGCACATCTTCCTTCAGCCGCGCATTGAAACCACACAGCCTGTGAACGTAATGGTTCCGGTGCTGGATCCAACTAAGTGCAATGCCTGTGGACTGTGCCGGGACATCTGCGAGTACGGGGCCATCGCGTTGATGGGCAGGAAACTGCTCATCTTTCCGAACCTTTGCCGCAGTTGCGGAGGCTGTGTGCGCGTGTGCCCCACGGGCGCGCTACCGGAAGGGCATCGACCGGTCGGCGTGATCGAAACGGGCAGTGTGGATGGTATCGGTTTTGTCCATGGGCGTATGAACATCGGCGAAGCAATGGCGCCGACCATCATCCGGCGGGTCAAGGATCACATTTTGCCCGAAGGTGTAAGCATCATCGACGCGCCGCCCGGCACTTCGTGTCCTGTGATTCAGTCCGTTCGAGGCGCGGACTTCGTGTTGCTGGTCACCGAACCGACGCCTTTCGGCCTGCACGACCTGACGCTTGCCGTTGAGATGCTGAAAGAGTTGAAACTTCCGTTCGGCGTGATTGTGAACCGCGCGGGATCCGGCGACGATCGTGTGAACACGTACTGCCGGGACGAGGGCGTCGAGATCATCGCCGAGATTCCCGACGACCGGCGCGTGGCGGAAGCCTATTCCCGCGGACTGCTGGCGGTGGACGCCGTGCCGGGATACGCGGAGGTATTCGACGAACTCCGATCGAGCATCCTGGAACGCTGTGAGTCACAAAAACCAATTGGCGGGACCGCAGGGAGAGCGTGATGGTTTCGGAACTGGTGGTGATCAGCGGCAAGGGTGGAACGGGAAAGACGAGCGTAGTGGCCTCGTTTGCCGCGCTGGCGGAGCGGGCCGTGCTTGCGGATTGCGACGTGGATGCGGCAGACCTTCACCTGATTTTGAATCCGACCGTTGTGCACCGCGAGGATTTCAGCGGCGGCAAGTCCGCCACCATCATCACGGATCGGTGCACGGCTTGCGGGATATGCCGGGAGGTGTGCCGTTTCGACGCGGTTTTCCATGACGGTCCCGGCAATGAGTTCGTGGACACAACCTACCGCATCGATTCCGTGGCCTGCGAGGGTTGCGGCGTGTGCGCCTGGTTCTGCCCTTCTCGCGCAATCGACTTTTCACCGGCCGTGAACGGCGAATGGTACATTTCCAAAACCCGTCACGGACCCATGGTGCACGCGCGTCTGGGAGTAGCGGAGGAGAACTCCGGCAAACTGGTGACCACGGTGCGGCGCGAGGCGAAACGGGTGGCCGAGGAAGAGAACCGGCGGATGGTGATCATCGACGGTTCACCGGGCATTGGATGTCCCGTGATCGCCTCCATAACCGGCGCAACGGCGGTGTTGGTTGTTACCGAACCGACGCTTTCGGGATTGCACGATCTGGACCGCGTGGTGGATCTGGCCTCGCACTTTGGCATACCAACCTCGATCTGCATCAACAAGAGCGACATCAACCCCGAAATGACGAAACGGATCCGGGAACGGGCACGCGAACGCAAGATTGAGGCCTTGGGGGAAATCCCCTACGATCCGGAAGTGACCCGCGCCCAGATTGCCGGAGTGAGCGTGGTGGAACACGGCGGAGGACCCGCCTCGACGGCTATCCGCGATCTCTGGCATTCCGTTGCGAAGAACCTCCCCGAACCATCGGGGCTTATCCAACTACAGACGAAAGGATGAAAACCAACATGAAAATCGCTGTACCCACAGCCAACGGGCTACTTTGCCCCCATTTCGGCCACTGCGACGAGTTCACCATCGTGGAGATTGACTCCAACGAGGTCGGAGCAACCCAATGTATCCCCGCCCCGCCGCACGAACCCGGCAAACTGCCCGGTTGGCTGAAAGAGAAAGGCGCCGACGTTGTGATTGCCGGCGGCATGGGAATGCGCGCGCAGGAACTGTTCACACAGCAAGGCGTAAAGGTCATCGTCGGCGCGCCCGTGGCGCCTCCCGCGGAGATTGTCGGGGCGTACCTGAACGGAACCCTGGCGCCGGGCGCCAACACCTGCGACCACTGAGAACTGCCGCGATCCGGGAACCTGCGCGTGATTCGACGCCTTTGGATGCGTCGAGTGAAACGGGCCCGGGGGCCGGTTGCCCGGCCCCCGGTATAATGAACTCACTTCGCCCGATTGCCGAGGTTGCGAAGGAGGTTGTCCATTGCCGGCTTTGCTCTCTGGCGTTCCGGCGGGAAGGGTAGTGTGTCCGGGTTCAGCGGGTTGTACTCTTTGGGTGCGGGCATTTGTTTCGGCGCGCCGCCCGGTGGAGGACCGCCCTGTCCACCCGGAGGCGGTCCGCTCATCGCCGGAGGCGGAGGACCACCCATGCCGTTCGGAGGAGGACCACCCATACCGTTTGGCGGAGGTCCTCCCATTCCGCCGGGAGGCGGTCCACCGGGGCCGCCCGGTCCGGGACGCGCGGTGGAGGCGACCTTCTTCAGTTGGGCCGTGGAGAGCCGGCCGGTGATGAACTTGTTGCACGCCTTGGCCTCGGCGTCGGTCATCGTTTTCTTCGAGCGCCACTTCTTGAGCGCGGGGTAGATGGCTTTGGCCTGTTCCTTCGTAAGTTTCGTCTTCGCATCCTGCTCCATCAGGCTGAGGCCGCGCACCGTCTGCTCCAGCGCGGTGATGTTCTTGTGCTTCTGCCGCCAGGTTTCCCAGGCTTTCATGTTCTTCTGCGCGGCGGCGGGCATCGGACCGGATTGCGGCCCCTGCGCGCCCGCGCCGGGAACCAGAACCGTGCCCGCGGCGAAGACCAGGCAGATGGTTTTCAGGTGTTTCATCGGACTTTCCTTTCTGTGCTCTCGTGTTGGTTGGAGGGGCGCTGTGGGCGCGAAGGGCCAGGTCAAATCCGACAGCTTAATTCGATTACTGGGGCGGAGGTCCGCCGAATCCATCGGGCGGAGGCCCGCCGAACCCGTCCGGCGGCGGTCCGCCCATGCCGGGGCCGCCCTGCGGGCGCATCTGCTGGCGTTCCTCGTCGGTCATGCTTTCAAACATCTGGCGTTGCAGGTCGCGCACGGCCTGGAGTTTCTGTTGCGTCGGCAGGCCGCTGAGCGCGGCGGAGGCATTGGCGACGGCCTCGTCGGTGGAGCCGCTGTCGGAAGTCTTGACGCCCGTGCGGGGTGTCGGGAACACGTAGTACACGGCGCTCAAGCCGGCATCGACCTTCGGCGCCGTGTTGGAGAAGGCGAGGACCACGGAACGGCCGGACGTCACATCGACGACTGTCGCATTCGCGGCGACATTGGACAGCGCGGCGGACAGCGCGGCCACGGTATCGGCCGTGGCGGTGGCGGCTGTCTCCTTCGGCAGATACACCTTGCGAACGGTGAGTCCGGCGGAGGCGGCGGAAACGCGGAGAGCGTTATCGAGTGGTTCATCGTCGAACGACGCCGTCACAACGCCCCTCAAGGTACGGGGCATCAATATCCGGACGCCGGCTTTCGATGCGATTTCGCCGAACAGGGCGGCGGCATCGGCGTTGCCGGCGCGGATGGTTAACAAGTGGCCGGATCCCTGGGGCTTCGCCGTCACGGACATCGTTCCGGTTCTGGCGGAGCGTGCGCGGGTGCCGAGTTTCACGGTCTGCGCCGGAGCCGCGCCGGCGATCCACACTCCGGCCAGCGCCAGGGCGCCCAAGTAGCGGAATCTTCGAGCGTGCATCTTTGTGCCTCCTTCTGTGAAGTGGAGACGCCGGTCGGAACCGGTATCCCCTGCCCTCCGGCCGATGTTTCGTCGGTTCGGGGGCGCTTACAACCTGAGGATAATCGACGCTCGTGGACTGGCCGTGACGTGAATATGACGTCTTTGTGACACCGGAATCGGCGATGCTGACGCGGGGATAACGGTCCGCAGAATCCATACGGAGGCGATACGGAAGTCACAGGGGCGTCATAATCGAGATATACGCTGGAAACAGGAAGGAGCATCCAACGATGGCGGGACACATCCTGATCGCCGACGATGACGAGGGTCTGACCAAGGCAGTGACCTGGTACCTGGAAGCGGAAGGATACCGCGTTTCGGCCAGGCACGACGGCAAGCTGGCCTGGGAGACCTTCGAGAAGGAAGGGGCCGACGCCGTCATCATCGACGTGATGATGCCGGGGATGGACGGCTTCCAACTGTGCCGGTCGATTCGCCAGTGTTCGCGCGTGCCCATCCTGATGCTTTCGGCAAGGGACGCCGAGGTGGACAAGGTGCAGGCGCTGAACCTGGGCGCGGACGACTACGTGACGAAGCCGTTCGGACCGATGGAACTGGTGGCGCGCATCAAGGCGCTGTTGCGGCGTTCCTCGTACGTGGACGGCCCGACGCTGAAGCACGGCAAGTTGGAAATCGCCCGCGAACAGCGACAGGTTTTCGTCGACGGCAAGGAAGTGGAATTACCGTTGCTGGAGTTTGAATTGCTGGCGGCTCTTGTCAGTCGGCCGCAGAGGGTACTGACCCGCGACCATCTGGTGTCGCTGGTGTGGAACGACTTCTACGGCGACGAACGCCTGGTGGACGCCCACATCTACCGTTTGCGTAAGCGCCTGCAGGAAGCGGGACTGCACCCCTGCCCCATCGTGACCGTGCGAGGATCCGGATATGCGTTTCGCCCCGAAGACTGAGAGAGCGCGCAGAAACAGCGTGCGGACGCGGCTGACGCTGGCCGTACTGGGCGTCATCATGCTGAGCTGGCTGTTGGGCCTGGTGACGTTCCGGTTCTTCCTGGAGCAGGACATCAAGCGCTTCAATGCGGATATGGAGGGCCGGGACCGGGGTCGAATCTCCATAGTGGGCCCGATGGGACGCCTGTCGTTCGACCGTCCGCCGGACGCCCCCGCCGGTCCGCAACCGCCCGGTGGGCCTCCACCCGGTCAATCCAGCAACGGGAGACCCGGACCAGGCGGGCCGAAGCGCCTGCCCCGGCCGTTCTCCGAGAGCATGATGGCGCAGGCCGTGGCCGGTGTGGTGCTGGCGTTGTTTGCGGGGTGGTTGCTGAGCCGCAACTTCACACGCCCGCTATCGGCGCTGGCGGAAGGGGCGCGGGCGTTCCACAACCGGCAGCTCTCGCACCGGATACCGGTCAGCGGAAACGACGAGTTTTCCGACCTGGCGGTGACGATGAACGAGATGGCCGATGAGGTTGGCGCGCAGATTCAAGCGCTGGAGGACGACGCCCAGCGGCGCCGTCAGGTGCTGGCCGACGTGGCGCACGAGTTGAGAAGCCCCGTGGCGACTCTGGAGGCGATGACGGCCGCCCTGCAGGACGGGCTGGCCGAACAACCGGAGCGCCGCGCGGAAGCCCTGGCTTACATGCGCGATTCCACGGGTCGGATGAAGCGGTTGGTGAATGACCTGCTGGAGG
>JAKQQT010000069.1 GCA_029564025.1 Armatimonadota bacterium
CCGCACGATGTGGGACGCCGAGTCGGCGGCGGTCGCGCTACGCGACGATGGCGTCGCTCCGGACGCGGCGGCGGGCGACGGCGTTTATTCCGCCAGCCTGCCGACCGACAGCGTCGCGACCGGACAGATGTTCCGCTGGCGCTTCGAGGCGCGCGACACGGCGGGGGCGGTCACCAAGCTGCCAACCTACCTCGACCCGCTCGACGCGCCGCAGTACTTCGGCACGGTGGCGCTGAACGCCGCGACCGGCACCAGCCAGCTTCCGGTGCTGGAGTGGTTCGTGGCGGGGGTTCCGGCAAACGGCCCTGATGACCGTTACAAACTGTACAGAGGCTGCTGCTACATGCTTTCCAATTTCTATGACAACATCGGGATCACGCTGCACGGGCAATCCACGCTCGGCTTCGTGAAGAAGAGTTATAATTTCGACTTCACCGGGGAAGACCGGTTCTTGTGGAAAGCGGATCAAGGGCGGGTGAAGGATGTCAACCTGCTGTCCAACTATGCGGACAAGACCAAGACGCGCAACACCTTTTCCCATTGGGCGGGGATGACGAACGGCACGCCCCACCATTTCGCCTTGCCGATTCGCGTGCAGTTCAACGGCACCTTCCACGGCGTCATGGATCTGGTGGAGGACGGCGACGACCGCATGCTGGCGCGTAACGGCCTTGATCCGGAAGGCGCTTTGTACAAAATCTATAATACGGACATCGTGACCAGCGTTGAAAAAAAGACGCGCAAAGAGGAGGACTACAGCGATCTCCGCGCACTGACGAACGGTCTTGCGGTCGCCAAAACGATCACCAGCCGTCAGGCCTATGCCTATGACAACGTGGACATCGCCGCGACCGTCAACTATCTGGTGACGCGGTTCCTGAACAGCGATTCCGATCACGGCCACAAAAATTACTACCTCTATCGGGACACGAACCGGACGCGCGAATGGCAACCAATCATATGGGATGTGGATCTCTCGCAAGGGCATGTCTGGAACAGCACGGAAAACTACTTCGACGATGACTTGATCACGAACATCTTGTTCACGGCCGGCGCGGGGAGCGCGGTCTACAACGTCGTTTACAACTCTCCGGAG
>JAKQQT010000085.1 GCA_029564025.1 Armatimonadota bacterium
CCACGAGGTGCAGCCGCCACGGCCCGTAGAGCCGCTCGTACCGCAAGACACCCTGGATCCGGTCACGGTTGATCTTGTTCGACGTCTCGAGCAACAGCAAGACCAAAGGAATTTCCCGTGCCAGCTTGTGCATGTTTCCCCTTCCCAAGTTTCTACATTCAAGAATACACGAAACACCCTGACCCTGTGGAGCCGAATCTTGAAGTACAAGCACCCCGGGAATCTGCGGACCTCCCCATTTCATGAGAAACGCATGCTCTTCGCACATCCCTGGTCGCGAACCGATACCCCGCCGCCCCGGGTTGCACATATCCCGCCCACGTATTATGATGGAAACGTGAACATTCGTCACCGCCATCATCGTTTTGTGCTTCTTTCGGAGAAGACGTGCAGGATCGTTGTTGCGGGTTTGATTCTGCTGCCTGCAACAGGTGCGGCCGCGCCGCATCTGGAAGCACCGTTCGCGATCCATGATTTCGGTTGGCGCGACGCTACCGAAACCGTCACCAACCGATTTGTCCTGCGCAACACAGGCGATGCCGATCTGCACCTCACGGCGATAAAAACCTCGTGCGGTTGTACACGGGCGGAGCCCGCCACCCGTGTGATCGTGCCAGGCGCAGAAACCGTGCTTGAGGTTCATCTGGCTTTGCGTGGCCTGCAGGGACAGCAACGAAAATCAGTGTCGGTCCTGTCGGATGACCCCGCGACCCCCAATCTGACATTATGGATGCAGGGGGAGGCCCGTGCGGCGGTCTGTCTGGAACCGCCTGCCTTCTCATTCGGGCGCATCCTTCCGGCTGAACCGCCCGCCGCTGCCATGGTCAGCCTGGGCGGGTACCTGACGGCCACCCGCATGACGAAGGCGGTGTCGGACAACCCCGCATTCCCGGTCTCGCTGGGCACAGATGGACGCTCCCTTTTGCTGGGACCGCCCGCTCTGACCCTACCCGGTGCCCACCGCGCCACCGTCACGGTCACGCTCTCTTGCGCAGACCGCGGCACCCTCTCGCTGCCTGTGTACGCCTGGCTGGACGACCTCTTGCGTGTCCATCCGGAGATCCTTGCCTATCGGTCCAAC
>JAKQQT010000109.1 GCA_029564025.1 Armatimonadota bacterium
GCGATCCACCGCGTCCATGCCAGTGTCGAAAACTCGGAGCCTGAGCCGTTTTGACCGGGCGGTGCTCAAGACCGGGCACCGTGAAGTCTATGAGCGGATCTTCGAAACGCTGGCCGGCATGGTAAATCCGCATTCTCATGGTGTGGTGGTGGTCAACGAACAGACGCTGGCGTTCGAGGCGAAGGACCGCTTCTCAGAGTACGACCGCCCCACGATCGGGGAGATTCGCGACGCCATGATCTACCTACGGCACGTCGGGCGGCTTGAGCGGCTGCGGCGGTCGATAACCGACCCCGAGGGGCTTTTTCGCGTTCGCATTCTGGAGGGACGTTAGAGTGACCGCGACCGCCCCGACACCCCGATGGACCCCTGCAAACCTGGACCCCCGACAGCGCGCTTTCTGGCGATCCACAGCCACGATAAACGCGGTCCCAGCGTGCCGTAGGTCGTGGAAAACCGAAGGTGCAAAGCGTCGTCTGGTTCGTGCGGCGTTGACACCGAGTCCTCTCCCGAATCGTCGGTTCTTCGCCTGCGCCCCGACACAGCAACAGGCAAGGGACATCTTCTGGGCAGACCTCAAGGCGTTGGTGCCCGTGTGGGCGCTGAAAACCGGCAACCCAGACAGGGACATCCGCGAAAGCGACCTGGAGATTCATCTGCGGGACGGCGGCCTCATTCGGGTGGCTGGACTCGATCGACCGGCCCGTGTCGAGGGCGGTTTCGCCGATGGCGTCGTAGTGGACGAATTCGGCGATTGTCGGCCCGACGTGGTTGAGGAACACATTCTGCCCATGCTGGTCCGGCCCGGCGCGTACCTGGACATCATCGGCAGCCCGTCAGGAAGAAATCACTGGTACAGTCTCGTTGAGCGGATCAAAAACGGCGATTTGCCGAACGCGGCACACTTCACGTGGAAGGGCAGCGAAGTCCTTCACCTCTATCTCGGGCGCGAACGCGCGGAAGAGGTGCTGTCGCAGGCCCGCGCGTCGATGGACGAGGACGCATATCTCCAGGAGTGGGAAGCTGCGTTCACGTCGCCACGGAATCAAGTGTACTATGCCTTCCGCGCCGACGACCATGTGGAGCCCTGCCCCTACGATCCAAAGGAGACACTTTTTGTCGGGTTTGACTTCAATATCTCTCCGGGCGTCGCGATCCTGGCCCAAGAGAGAAGGTACAAAGGCGACAATCCGAAGGTGAATCGGAGCGAAGATGTCACCGTGTGCATTGACGAAATCTGGAT
>JAKQQT010000111.1 GCA_029564025.1 Armatimonadota bacterium
CACAGGAAGTTGCGGCATCAACGAGAACGGCACCGAGACCTGGTAGCCCACGCCGCCGGCATCCACAACCACGAAGTTCACACCCGCGAAAAGCAATTTACCTGTGAGATGCGCAATCATCGGGTCGTCCGAGTCAGTAGATGACCTTGTTAAGCGGATACTCGACGAGGCCTTCCGCTCCCGCGCGTTTCAACTCCGGAATGAGGTCGCGAACCGCTTTTTCCTCAAGAACGACCTCAAACGCCACCCATCCTTCGTCGGCCAGGGGCGAGATGGTCGGCTTTTTCAGCGCGGGCAACAACGCTTTGATCTCGTCCTGCCTGTCCGCCGGAACGTTCATCTTCAAGCCGACAAGGCTCTCCGCGTTCAAGGCGCCCTGCAGGAGCATGGAGAGGTTCTCGAGTTTGGCGCGCTTCCACGGGTCTGTCCAGGCGGCCTCGTTCGCCACAAGCACGGTGGTGCTTTCCATCAGCGTCTCAAGGATAACCAGGTTGTGCGCCTTGAGACTGCTACCGGTTTCGGTGTTAACGACGATGGCGTCCACCAAATCCGGAACCTTCACTTCGTCGGCGCCCCACGAGAACTCAACCGAAGCCTCGATGCCCTTCTCGGCGAGGAAGCGCTCGGTGAGTTTCACGTACTCGGTGGCAATGCGGCGGCCCTGAAGATCCTGAACGCTCTTGATGGGGCCGTCCTTCTGCACGGCTAGAACAATGCGGATGGGATTCAGGGTTTGCTTGCCGTAGGTCATGCGGCAGACGATGCGCAGGTCCGCGCCGCAGTCGCACAGCCAGTCGTAGCCGGTCAGTCCGCAGTCCAGGATTCCCTTGGCCACGTACTGAGGCATTTCCTGCGGCCTCAGCATCAAAGGTTCGAGTTCCGGGTCGTCCACCGACGGGGTGTAGGACCGGCCGCTGACCGTGAAATGGAATCCGGCCTTGCGAAAGAGGCCGAAGGTTGCTTCCTGAAGACTGCCCTTGGGCACGCCGATTTTAAGGGTGTTTGATGTATTCACGCTTGAACCATAGAAAGATAACAAGGGCTCAGGCAAGCAGAATCACTACGGTAGGCCGTTGTTGTTACGCTACCATGTTGGCAGGAGACAGCCGCCATGTTGGACCTGACAAGCCTGAAACAAGCCGTTGACGCGCTGAACCGGTCGCTCGATATTTCCGTATCGGAACTCGAGGCACTGGATCCGAAGATTGCCGAGGCCGTGCGCGCCGGTGTGATCCAGCAGTTCGAAGTAGCCTACGAACTCTGCTGGAAGTTCGTTCAGCGCTGGGTTCGCACGAATGACGCAGAAGCGTCCGGACAACCAAGAACGCGAAAGGAGTTGTTTCGTACAGCCGCCCGTCTAGGATTAGTGTCCGATCCGGCGCCGTGGTTTGAGTTCGGTGATGCCCGCAACCTCACTACTCATACATACAACAATCTGCAAGCCGAATTGACCTGTGAAATCGCCAGGCGATTCCTGCCGCACGCGGTCGCTCTGGTGAAAGCCTTGGAATCTCGAAGTGATTGACCTTCAGCCCGATCACTTGACCGAGGTTCAACGCATTCTCCGGGACTTGGTTCCGGGCGTCGAAGTCCGCGCGTTCGGCTCACGCGTCACCGGTTCTGCCGCCAGGTTCTCGGACCTGGACCTTGTCCTGATGGGCGACGGGGCACTCAACTGGCGGTTGATCGAATCGCTGAAAGACGCGTTTTCCGAATCCGACCTCCCGTTCACTGTGGACGTGCTGGACTGGCACACAATCCCCGATTCCTTCCGCGACATTATTTCACGGCAGTATGAGGTCCTCCAAGCCCCGGCAGGCGTCTAGCCCCGCCGGAACAGCCTCTTCCACAACGGTTTCGCTTCCTCGTCCGTTGATGTTTCAACAGACGGTTCGTCTACGGTTTCCGCAGGTTGGATCGGTTCCACAACAGGCTCAGATACGGGCTCCAGCGTCACTGCCTCCACCGGAGCGGCGTCCCCGTCTCCGTCCAAACGGAAAAGACCATCGGCGTACTCGGCCGCATCAAACAACCGCAGGTCCGAAATCTTCTCGCCGATTCCGATGAACTTGACCGGAATACCCATCTCGCGTGCCAGCGTCAGCACCACACCGCCCCGGGCGGTGCCGTCCATCTTGGTCAGAATCACGCCCGTTAACGGTGTCGCGGCGCCGAACTGGCGCGCCTGGTTCACGGCGTTCTGGCCGGTGGTGGCGTCCAGCACCAGCAGTGTTTCGTCCGGCGGCCGACCCAGGCACTTCTCGGTAACGCGTCCCAGTTTCGCCAGTTCCTGCATCAGGTTGGCGCGGGTATGCAGGCGGCCCGCTGTGTCGGCAATCACGATGTCCACCCCCCGGGCCCGTGCCGCCTCGATGGCATCAAACACCACCGCGGATGGATCGGAGTTCGGCTGGTGGCGCACCATCTCCACGCCGGCGCGTTCCGCCCACACCTCCAGTTGATCGATAGCCGCCGCCCGGAATGTGTCCGCCGCGGCAAGCAGAACGGTTTTACCCGACTGCCGGATATCCCACGCCAGTTTGGCGGCGCTTGTCGTTTTTCCGGTTCCGTTCACGCCTACCAGCAGGTAAACCGCCGGTAACGTGTCGGGAAGAGACAGACCCGGATCATCGTCCTTCAGAAGGCGGGCAACCTCGTCCCGAAAACCGGTTGAAACCTGAGAAGCGTCGGTCCACGCTTCCGCGCGAGCCTTGTCGCGCAGATCGGATACCATCTGGAACGCCACGGACGCCGACACGTCTCCGGCGATCAACGCTTCTTCCAGCTCCTCCCACAATTCCTCATCGATACGCGGGCGGAGCCTTAAGACCTGCGCAACCTGATTGAACCAGCGAAACACGCTTTGTTTACCCCTCCATTCGACTTCGGCAAGTTACAGACTGACTTCGTTCGGATGATCCCTGATGTACTTGACGGCGCTGTCTGCGGCTTCCTTCCAAGGCCAGCCCGAAATCTCGAACCGGGTGGACCATATGTCGTCGCCATCCAGCGTGGTCCAGGCAACTGCCTTCGCTTTCGACAATTTGAGATCCCGAAGAATCTGAATCACGTCCTTCTCAACGCCTCCTGCCTTCTCCATGGCGTTGATAATCGTATCGGTAAACACAAGATCGGCGGTGAAAACCACGGGCGAGTCTGCCGCGGCGGACGGCAATGGCACGCCCGGTTTGCCCCTGGACGAGTCCAGCCAGGATGAGTGCGTTGTGAGAGTTACGAGACGTCCCTGACGCTCCATCGCTGGCTCCACCGGGAATTCGGGCGCCGGATCCTGCGATATCGGAATCGTCCACCGGTTACCGTTTTGTACGACCGGCGGTTCCGGATTCCTGCGAATCTCCGCAACCAATCCCTCGCACAGATTCTTCGCGATGTCCTCAGCGCCTGTGTCGGCGACAAGCACAGCGCCGAATTCCTTATTATCACGCAGGGTCACACCGATCGACATCTGCTTGATATTGTCCAACGCGGCGCCAAGCCACGCGTAGTCCTTGTACAACAACCGCTCTATTTCGGCGATTCCTCTGGCGTATTCCTGGTCCGACGAGGCTTCCTTGAAAGACTCCAGCACCTCTTTGAACAGGACACCGAAGTTCCTGAACGCCAGCCATGCCACGGTGCTGTCAGGCAGTTGATCCGCGATGGTCCAGGATTCCGAACCGGCTGAATAGATCCTCTTTCCACGCTCCAGCAGTTTGGCGCCGTCGACCTTCTGCTTCCATTCCACGCGGAAACCGTCCGAGGCCTCTATGACGGAGAACCCGACCACGGCATCCATTTTGCCGGGCATCTGTCCGGGCAGTGTGCGGCTCATGCCGGGCACATCCGCAACTGCCTTGTTGTCGAAAACCGCCCGAACAACCGTGCCTCCCCCGGCCGATGCCAGCGCGTTTCGCAGACGCCCGCCCTCCGCCGCGGAAGGTTTCCTTCCGGCGCCCGAGTCGATCAACTGTTTCACGGCGGAACCGGCGCCCATCAGCACCCAGCCCCGGTCAAATCCGGCCAGTATTCTATCCCGGCCGTTGTCTGGAAGGGCTACCAGTTCCACGCCCTGGTAGGTGACCTTCTCCCACTTGTCGGACTCGGCCTTCTTCATCAATTTCTGGTAAGTCTTCACAGCCCGGGGAAGATCGCGGGGTTGCATGCAAAACGCGAACTCGGGTTCCTGCGCCTTGACTCCTGTCACGACGATTGCAACGTCGCCAACACACGGCAGTACTTCCTTCTCCATCGAGACGGCTGTTTCGCGCTCAAAGTCATCCATCGCGCGTTTGACATCGGGAAGTTCGCGAATGCTTTTCGAGTTCTCAATCCACCATTCGCCGTTCATCACCGCATAGCCGACCGCGGTTTCCGGCACCATGGCCTGCAACGGCACGGGGCGCTGTTTCATCCAAAGCAGGAACAACACAGCCGCGATTATCAGGAGGATGGGAAAAACAAATAGAATGAATGGGCGTCTTTTCGCCGGCTTCGGTTGCGACCCTGAAAAAACGGCGCCCTCAACAGGATTCTCGTTCATCGGCGGACTCCTTTCGAAATCAGTTCTGCGCTCTCTCAGGGTAAAGTATAGGTTACCCGGACCCGCGCGGCACGAAAAAGCGCCCCCGTTTGAGCGGGAGCGCTTCCGTGTCATTCTGTGCGGTCGATTAGTGGCCGGCGGTGAATACGACGCGCATGACTTCGTCCGGCGTCGTCAAGCCTTCCAGAACCTTGCGCAGGCCGTCCTCGCGCAGGAGGCTCATGCCGTTCGCTCGGGCGGCCTCGCGGATTTCGGACAACGGCGCCCGGCGAACCATCAAGTCGGCAATCTCGTCGTTGATGACCATCATCTCGTAAATGCCCATTCGGCCCTTGAATCCCCGGCCACTGCATGCCTCACAACCTTCGCCCCGGTACAAGGTTACCTTGTCGTTTTCATTTTCAGGACGGTAGCCGAACCGCCGCAGTTCGTGCGCCTCGACCTCATAACCTGTGCGGCACTTGGTGCAGATGCGTCGGGCAAGGCGCTGGGCCAGAACACCAATCAGCGTGGCTGACACAAGGTAAGGTTCCACACCCATGTCGACGAGACGGGTAACCGCGCTTGCGGCGTCGTTCGTGTGAAGCGTGGAGAGAACAAGGTGGCCCGTCAGCGACGCTTCGATGGCGATTTCCGCCGTTTCCAGGTCGCGGATTTCACCAACCATGATGATGTCCGGGTCCTGGCGGAGGAAGGATCGAAGGGCGGAAGCAAACGTAAGGCCGGCTTTGCGGTGCACCTGCACCTGGTTGATGCCCGGCAACTGGTACTCAACCGGGTCTTCAATGGTGATGATGTTCTTTTCGACGCTGTTGATCTTGTTAAGAACGGAGTACTGAGTCGTTGTTTTGCCGGAACCGGTCGGTCCCGTGGAGAGAATCATTCCGTTCGGCTGAACAATCAACTCCTCCAGCGTGGCCTGGTTGTCCGCGTAGAAGCCGAGTTTGTTCAAACCGATCAAAACGCTGGACTTGTCCAGGATTCGCATAACGATCTTCTCGCCGAACATGGTGGGAAGACACGATACGCGGAGGTCGTAGTCCTTGTTCTGGAAACTGATGGCGATACGTCCGTCCTGCGGGATACGGCGCTCGGCGATATTCATGTCGCTCATAATCTTGTAACGGCTGATGAGCGGCGGTTGAAGGTATCGCGGGAGGTTCATAACCTCCTGAAGAACACCGTCGATGCGGTAGCGGACGCGCACGCCTTTGCGTTCGGCTTCTACGTGGATGTCGGAGGAACCCTGCAGAATCGCCTGTTGGATGATCGTGTTGGCCACGCGGACGATCGGCGCCTCGTTAACCAGTTCGTCGGCGTCCGACGTGGTTTCCATCTGGGCTTCACGGCTTTTGTAACCTTCCAGTTCACTGCCGATGAGGCCCATCAGGTCCTTCGAGGCGGTACCTTCCGTGCCCATATCCGTCGTTGCGGGAGCGCCTGCGGCGCCGTCCAACGGAGCGCTCACGGGTGTGGGACCGATGCCGTTGGAGTAGGCCTTGTCGATGGCGTCCTCGATGTCGCCGGAAGCGGACAACACCATTTTGATCATCATTCCGCGCGTGTGCATGCGCAGATCATCGATCGCCTGGATATCATTCGGGTCCGCCACGGCAACCATGATTCCAGTGGGGCTTTTGGCCAGCGGAAGTATGGTGTGTCGTCGCGCGAGGGCCTCGGGAATAGCCTTAATGGCGTCCGGTTGCGGTTTGCGACCGCCGCTCAGATCCACGTAATCGAGGCCCAGCAGACCGGCACGGGTTTCAGCCACCTTTCGCTCGTTGGTGTACCCGAGGTCCACAACGATGCGACCGATGTCCGTACCCTTGGCGCTCTGCATGGCCTGGCGGGCTTCCGTCAATTGATCAGGCGTTAATATCCCTCGCTCGACCAGCAGGTCGCCAAGGTCTTTGCCCATTGCCATGGAGTGGTCAATCTCCCTTCACTCAGACTGGAACGTTTCGGCGCAGTTCGGCTTGGAGCCGTAGAAACGGTGATGATGATACGAAAGAGCGGCCCTCCGAGCGCGAACGGGCGCGCCGGTTTTTTCCAGCCCACGGGAACATTATAACAGCATTCACAAACCCGAACCACGACACACGCTCGGCCGCGTTTCGGGATTTCTCACAATTCCGCAATCGACTTCAGGACCTCCGCAACGTGCCCCTCCACCTTGACCTTCGGAAAGATGCGGCGAATCACACCCTTTCCGTCAATCACGAATGTCGTCCGCTCCACGCCCATGTATGTCTTTCCGTACATGGACTTTTCCTTCCACACGCCGTAGGCAGTCGCGATGGCGTGGTCTTCATCGGCCATCAGCGGAAATGGCAGTTGGTACTTGCCAATGAACTTGCCGTGCGAAACGGCGCTGTCCGGCGACACACCCAGGATTGCGGCGCCTGCCGCCGCGAACTCCCCGGACATATCGCGGAACGAGCACGCCTCTTTGGTGCAACCGGGTGTGTCGTCCTTCGGGTAAAAGTAAAGAACCAGGGTCTTGCCGGCATAATCGCCAAGCCCTACCGGCCGTTCGCCGCCGGCATCAACAGACGTCGAATGAAAATCCGGCGCTTTATCCCCTTCTTTGAGTGGCATGGTTTCGCGTCCCTCCGTGGAATCAGGTCAGCCCGTCTGATTCCTCTTCGTCGGCATCGTTCTGGGCATCCGTGTAAGTCCCGAGCTCCCGCCCGGCATACACCGTCACCAGGAAGTCCTCCCGCTCGTAGGAAGGACGATAGGACGACACGATGGATTGGTCGATCTCGGCAACCAACCGCTCTTCCTGGCTCGCTTCCAGTTCGCGCTCCAGAATCAGTGTTCCGTGTATCATATCCCCGGCGTAGTGCAGTTCCACCTGGCCCGCGCGTTCCTCGCCCTGCCAGATGACGTACACTTCACTGCTTTCCGTGCGAACCAGCCGCACATAACGATATTGATCGTTCATGGCACTCTCCTCGATCCATCCGCCATTCTGCGGATTTTCATCTCGCCCTGCCAATCCACCCGCGGCCATCCGGCCTTCAAGGTAACCGGCCGGGAGACCGAACGCCCGTTGACGCGAACATTGCGCCCTTCCAGAGTATGCAATCCCTCCGTTGGGATGCAAATCGGCACGGGACCGGTGATGTCTTTTGGACGCATTGCCACAGCGTTCGGGGTTTCAACCAGCACGGCCTTCAACGACTCCAGAAAGCCCTCCAGCCGGTTGCCCCGCATACGATCCAAAGTCCTGGCCAGAATCCAAGGCCCGTAAACCGCGCGGACGTACAGCGCCGCGCCAACGGCATGCTCGTATCCGTCCGCCCCTCGGCTCCGAACCAGGGCCGGCACCGGTCCCGTCTGCGCCCAACGCCGCACCGGCGCCAGAACCCGACTGTCAAGATACGCCTTTGCGTCAATCGACGGGTCCCAATCTCTCAGCCACCCCCAATCGTGCAACGTCGAAAGATACACCCGCTCTCCGGTGTCCCCGTTTGTCCAGGCTTCCGGTTCGGTATATCCTGTCAATCCCGCCAAGGAAGCGTGTCCCCACTCGTGAGCCATCTGCCGGGCCCATTCCAACGGAGTCCGGGGTACATCCACGCGCCCAAACGTGATGGCATTCGCCCATTGCTCCGCCCCGGCCGTTCCGGATCGCGACAAACGGACGGCAACAGGATACCGGGCGCGGTTCGTGTACTTCAGCAAGCGGTCCGACGCTTCGGCGACCAGACCGGCGATCCTGCCCATTCGTTGCGCCAGATCCGCGTCCGTTGCCGCGTCGTGGCGTATCTGAAACCGTATCCGCATCACGCCGTTTTGCTCGACGTAAACCAGCGTCAGACGGTCCAGCGGTGTACCGGACCGGGAATCTGTCGCCGCAACGGGCTCGTTAACCGCTATCGTCCAGATACTCGCCCGTGGAACGCCGGTCGACGAGTTCGTCTCAAACAACGATGCCTTGCCGGGCAACCGCGCCGCCTGGGCCGGGGTGAAACCGTCCACTTCGGGATGCTTGCGCCAGATGTCACCCGCCAGCCACAAGGCGTCCCGGTCTTCCGGGTCCAGTTCCGCGCACCGTAAAGCCAAACGCAATGCCAGGTCGGGCCGGTCCTTGCGTATCGCCGAGGCCGCCCGGCGCGCCGGTTCCACGTCTGCTATGGTCACCGCCTCCGGTTTCGGCAGTATGCGCACTGCCGCCGAAATCGAACCGGAACGTGCCAGAGACGCCGCACGCACCAGCGCCGATGAGACCTCCGACGCATGTACCGTTCCGGCCCACACCATGCACACGACGAGAACCGTGAACAGACGCAAGGTCCTAGGCATATTCCGGTCGAAGCGTTCTCTCAGCGAGGAACGCCTCCGCCTCTTCTGCCCAGCGGTTCAGCAGATCCTCGCCGGACTCGCCTGCGTCAATGCGCGTTCGCAGTTCGTCGCCGCCGCCAAGAAGGTCAATGAACGGTGGACGACCCTCTTTGAACGGCGGAAGCCACTCGAATTCATCGGGATACATACGCTTGACGGTCGCCAGCATGCGCACTCCGGCCGCAACCGGTCGAAACGCCGCGTGATTTGTGATGTGCAACTGACAACCGTGGCACGGGACGTCCTTGTGCTTGCTGGCGTTGGGAATAAAGTGCACCGGACGCCACCTCGCGCCGGGTACGGCCAGGGCATTCAGTTCTTCGGCGAGGTCGTCTGCATCGATCCAGGGGGCGCCGAATATTTCGAACGGGCGGGCGGTGCCGCGCCCTTCGCTCATCTGCGTGCCCTCGATAAAACACATCCCCGGATACACGCGCACGGTGTCCGCGGTCGGGATGTTCGGTGAGGGCATCACCCAGTCAAGCCCGGTCTGTTCCCAGCGCGTTTCTCGCGTCCAGCCGCGCATAACAACGACGTGCAGGTCAGTCGTACCTCCGGACTTACTGCGGAACCACTCCGCCGTTTCGCCGATGGTCATTCCGTATCGGATCGGAATCGCGTCGATACCCACGAAGGATGTGAATCCTTCGCGCACGATAGCGCCTTCCACCACCGTTCCGCCCAGCGGATTTGGTCGGTCCAGCACCCACAGAGGAATCCCGTTCTCGCCGGCGGCTTCCACGCACATTTTCAACGTGGACAGGAACGTGTAGAACCGCACGCCCGCGTCCTGCATGTCGAAAACCAGTGAATCAATACCTTCCAGCATCGCAGGAGTCGGTTTCTTGGTGTCCCCGTACAGGCTGTGCACCGGAAGGCCGGTGCGCGGATCAGCGCCGCTTTCCACCAGTTGCCCCGCGGCCACATCGCCGCGCACGCCGTGTTCGGGACCGTACAGCGCCGCGACATTGAGGCCCGCCGCGCGAAGAGCGTCCACTCCGGGAACGAGATCGCCCGTAACGGCGCTGTGATTCGTCACCAGACCGACACGACCGCGCGGGATATCCGAATCACCCGACCTGAGGCGTTCAATCAGTACATCCAGACCAGTGCATACAGGCATATCAGATTCTCCCTCGGGCCGCGTCCGTGGGGATTGCCGCGGGACGCCCGATACCATGATCAGGATGGGGCAAGCGGGCATACGGGGTCAAAGTAACACCTCGTTTACACGTTGGAATAGGCTTTACGAATTCCCTACACTGAACAGGAACGCCCAGGCAGGGCACCCGAGCGTCTATGATTCACCTCCAGAATGTCAGCGTGCGATACCCCAACGGAACAATGGGGCTTTCCGATGTCAGTGTGACCGTGGAGGACGGAGAATTCGTCTTCGTCGTCGGTCCCACCGGCTCGGGCAAATCCACATTTCTGAAAGCGTTGTACCGCGAGGTATCGCCGTTTGAGGGGGTGGTCAGCGTCGCCGGGCGCAATGTTTCACGCATCCGCCACCGCGACATCCCCTATCTTCGCAGGAAAATCGGCGTGGTTTTCCAGGACTTCCGGTTGTTACCGTACAAAACGGCCTGGGAAAACGTGTCTTTCGCCATGCACGTCACGGGCGCAAGCGGCTCCGATATCCGCAAACGGGTTGCCGCGGCATTGGATATGGTGGGGCTTTCCGGCAGGGAGAAACGGTTTCCAGGCCAGCTTTCCGGCGGAGAACAGCAGAGAGTCTGCATTGCACGCGCACTGGTCAACTCGCCGGCCCTTCTGCTGGCCGACGAGCCGACCGGAAACCTGGACCCGACCACCTCCGAAGATATCTTTACCCTTCTGGACTACATCAACCGGCGCGGTACGACAATCATCGTGGCGACACACGACGCGGCCATGGTGGACCTGTTGCGAAAACGCGTTCTCACCTTCGAAGACGGCCGGATTGTTCGCGACGAAGGTCTCAGCGGCTATTCCGGACCGCAGGCACTGGAGCCACCCGATGCGCCTTCATAGCCTGCTGTTCCTTTTTCAGGAGGCCCTTGAAGGCATCATCCGGCACCGTTTGATGGCCCTGGCCGCCTTGAGCACGTCGACGGCCGGTTTCTTCGTGTTCGGGGCTTTCCTGGTGACAATCTATATTCTGCAGAGCATCACCGGCTCCACGCTGTCGGAGCTTTCATTCGCCGCCTTTATGAAGCCCGAAACCACCCGCGCGGACAGCTTGAGGGTCCAGAACGCCATACGCAAGATACCGGGCGTGGTGTACGTGAGGCTCGTAACCAAGGAAGAGGATTGGGCCCGCCAGAAACGCGACCTCGGCTCCAGACTGCCGCTGGAGGGCATTACAGACAATCCGCTGACCGACGGATTTGAGATCCGCACAAAACGTCTGGAAGATATGTCTGCCGTAGCCAAACAGGTGCGCAAGATCCAGGGCGTTGACGCCGTGCAGGTGATGACAGACATCGTCTCAAAACTACGTGCCTTACTGCGTTTGCTGAAAACACTGGGCCTCGTGGCGACGGCCGTCCTCCTTCTGGCGATTACCCTGATGATTGGGAACGTGATTCGTCTGACGGTGCTTGCCCGACAACGCGAAATCCGCGTGATGCAACTGGTTGGCGCAACCGATACGTTCATCCGGACACCGTTTCTCATAGAGGGTATTATCTACGGTGTCACCGGCGCCGCCATCGCCGGTGTGCTGGCCTACGCACTGGGAAACAAGGTCATCACGCTGATGATGGAGCAATTGCTGTTTCTGCCCATCAATCCGGCGCACATCCCGCTTTCACGCGTTGTGTTTCTGCTGTTGCTGGCCGGCTTCGTCATCGGCCTGCTCGGCTCCTGGCTCAGCCTGCGCCGGTTCCTGAAAGACCAGTAAGCGTCTTCATCTTCTTTGCGATTGACCGAAAATGAATGGGATGGTATCACCTCGTCTCATAGTCCGGCGCCTTTCAGGGGCGGAAGGCTCGCGCCGATTTCTGGCCGCGCTGTGCCTGGCGCTCGTGTGCCTTGTACCCGCTGATACCGCACGCCCGAAACGCTCGACCAGCAAGCCGACCAGCAAACGCGCCGCCGTTTCCCAACTGAAATCCATTGCCGTCAAGAAGAAAGTCGTCCGTCAAAAGGCACGGGCCGCCAGATTGCGCAAGGCAACCTATACCGAGCAGTTGGCCGATACGAGACGGCAATTGTCGACCACGCGGCGTAGAATTGACACAGCCACCGGACGCCTGCACGCCACGGAACGCAACCTCGCGCAAGCCAGGAGCAACCTGAAAATCGTCCGCTCGCGACTGGCATCCCGCCACGCTCTGCTGAAGCGCCGTCTCGTTGCCTATCAGCGGCACGGAATGGTCTCATTCGCTTCGGTGATTTTCCGGTCCACCAGTTACTGGGATTTTCTCAGCCGCACCCATCTTGTAAACCGACTGGTTCATTACGATACCAGATTGGTGCAATCGATTAAAGAGGACGAGCGCGAGCACGTGTTGTGGACCACCAGGCTGAGCGAACGCTCGCGGGAACAGCGGGAACTGCTGGCATACCTGCACAAGGAACGCCAACGCCGGAACGAATTGAGCGCCCAACAGGCCTCGGAAGTCATCGCCGCCGGCCACGAGCAACGCTTGTACGAAGCGCAGTTGGAGGAACTGGACCGCAACAGCAACGAAATCACCAATTTCCTGCGCCGGCTGGAAGCATCGCCTTCGGGCCGCAAACGCATCAGCCGACCGTTTTCGGGCGGTCTGGGGCTTCCGACCCGCGGATATATCACCTCTCGGTTCGGCATGCGTTTTCACCCGATACTGCACCGGTACAAACTGCACACGGGCGTGGATATCGCCGCCCCAACAGGCACTCCGGTGTTCGCGGCCGCCGCGGGTGAGGTGGTTCACGCGGGATACTGGGGAGCCTACGGCAATGCGGTCATCATCGACCACGGCGGCGGCGTGACAACCCTGTACGGGCACCTGAGCCGCATCAACTGCCGCGTCGGGGCGACGGTCAACAAGGGACAGCACGTCGGGGCGGTGGGCAACACCGGTTGGTCAACGGGTTCGCACCTGCATTTTGAAAAACGCCGCAACGGCCAGCCTGTCAGCCCGATGTAGGAAAATCGTACAGGCTACGTGGTAGGGGCACGTTGCACGTGCATCTGTACCCACTATATCGGTAAATCGAGCGTGAGGCACACTGAGCGGAGCCCGTACGGGCGCCCATACGGGCGTCCGTAGGGACGCAGTCGAAGTGCGCCGTCAAAGTGTTCTTTTGCTGTCATCCCTCGCTACGCTCGAAATGACGTCGTTTTACGCTCATCTACAGGAAATAGTTGGTACTCATGTATGTGCAACGTGTCCTTCCCTGCGACGTCACGCAATCTCGATGTCGCCTTCAAACACCTCCACCGCGGGACCGGTCATGAACACGTGGCCGTCTTCCGCCCACTCGATCATCAGCGTTCCGCCCGGAAGATG
>JAKQQT010000117.1 GCA_029564025.1 Armatimonadota bacterium
GAAAGGCGGCTCGCCGAAGCCGGCCGGATGGAGCCTGAGGGGAAGAAAGAGAATCCCGAGGAGCGCAAACTTCAGGCATTCCGGAGCTTCCTCGTCAACGGCAACGCGGCCGAGTATAGAGCGCTCGCCAACGACAGCGACGCGTCCGGCGGGTTCCTCCACGCGGCTGAACAGTTTGTGGCACGGCTCATCAAGGGGCTGGACAACCGCGTCTTTGTCCGGCAGTACGCCACTGTACTGCCCGTGACCGGATCTGATACCCTTGGCGTTCCGACACTTACGGCTGACCCTGCCGATCCCACGTGGACCACGGAAATTGCCGCTCCCTCCGAGGACAGCACCATGGCATTCGGACGGCGCAGCCTGCAGCCCGAACAGCTCTCCAAGCTGATCAAAATTTCCATGAAACTGCTTCGGACCAGTGCACTGCCCATCGAAAACCTTGTGGCGGACAGACTCGCGTACAAGTTCGCTGTGGCACAGGAAAACGCGTTCCTCAACGGCGACGGCGACGGAGAACCCCTTGGGATTTTCACCGCCGACGCAAACGGCATCAACACGGACCGGGACGTGAGCACCGGCAACAGCGACACTGCGGTCACCGCCGACGGACTCACCGAGGCGAAATACGCGCTCAAGGCGCAGTACCGCGGCTCCGCCCGGTGGATATTCCACCGCGACGGTGTGAAGAAAATTTCCAAACTGAAGGACGGCGAAGGACAGTACCTCTGGCGGCCCGGCATCACCGTGGGAGAGCCGGACATCCTCATGGGGCTGCCCGTGGACGAGTCCGAATACGTTCCCACCACCTGGACCACCGGCCTGTACGTCGGCGCTCTCTGCAACTGGTCGAACTACTGGATCGCAGAGCTCCAGGGCGTGCAACTGCAGCGGCTCGTCGAACTTTACGCGGGAACCTCCCAGATCGGCTTCATCGGCAGGATGTACGCCGACGGCGCTCCCGTTCTCGCCGAGTCGTTCGTCCGCGTCAAGCTCGGATAAAGGGGGTGCCTTGAGTGAACCTCTCTGAAAACTGCAAGGTACTGATGGTCAAGGCCGGGCAGGCTTCCGGGACCGATCCCATCGTCACGGACGTGGTGGACATGGCCGGATACCGGGAGGTTGTGTTTATCGGCTCCATCACCACGAAAAACGCGCTCAATTTTGTAAATCTCCAGGAGGACAGCGCCGCCAACGGCGCGACTCTTGCGGATTTGAAGGGGACGAAGGTTGCCAGCAACAAAACATATTTCAAGCTCGGCCTCGTGCGCCCGCTCAAGCGGTACGTGGCGGCAAAAATCACTCGCGGATCGAGCACCGCAACCGGGCCCGTGTGGGCGATCCTGTTCAAGGCCCGGCAGGGGCCGGTAACCTCCGCGGCCGCGGACCTCGACGAGGAAACGCACGTTTCGCCGGTCGCGGGCACGGCATGAGAAGAGGGGCTTTAAGCCCCTCTTTTTTT
>JAKQQT010000151.1 GCA_029564025.1 Armatimonadota bacterium
ACGATATTGCCGATGTCCGTGTTGACGTTTGTGCCGCCGGCGAGGCTCGGCACGGCTTTCCAGATGTTGCTGCCCGACGGCTGCCAGAGCGCGGGAGCGGCCAGATCGACGCTGCGCAGGATGCGGGGCTTCCAGCCGGCGCGTTCGCCCGTTCCCGGATACGAGGTGTAGGTGACGGGGGCATCCTGTGCGCCCGGCTGAACACTGAGGCTGCCGCGCCACATCTGTCCGCACTTGAAGCGCACGCGGTCGCCGGGATTGAGCCGGGCCGCGTTCACGCGCTCAAGGGTTTGCCAGGCCTGTTCCGGCGACGTGCCGGGCTGCGCGTCGCGGCCGCGCTCGGCGTCCACATAGAAGTCGGCAGCCCGCGCGGCTGCGCAGACGAACAGGCATGAAAAAAGTGTGCGGATCTGAGCGTTCATTATTGTTTCCTTTCATTTTAGCCGGACTGGACGAGCGTTTACTCGCACAGTCGCTGGGCATGCAATAGGGTTACGGTTGGGGAGGTTTTTAACGCAGAGACGCAGAGGTGCGGAGGCGCAGAGGGGGTGTGGACTACGCTGGACATGCAATGGGTGATGGCTGTAGCAAACAAAACATTCTCACCACTTTCTGGTCCGTCTACACGGCTACGGTTAAAGCGGTGTCGCGCGGAATACCGCTTGCCGCCGCACTCCAGAACTCTGCGTCTCCGCATCTCTCCGCCTCTGCGTTAAACCAGCCTCCGGACATGAAATGGCGTTGCGGCTGGGCAAGCCGCCGCTTGCCCCTCCCGTGCTTCGCAAACCCGTCCGCAGGAACCAGAAACCATAAACCAGAAACCAGAAACCTTACTCCTTGCCTCTCCCGCGCTCCGCAAGTCATTCGTTCAGCCAGCGCCAGTCGTAGATCGTCCAGCGGCCGGTGAAGGCGTCGCGGATCACCGTGACGGCGGCGCGCTGGTCGGCGAGCACCACCGGGCGCGATGGCGTGGAGATCGGCGAGAGCGTCTGCGCCGCGATCACGATCACAAAGATATTCTGGCGGAAGGAGACGCGGTCCGGCAGGTGGCGCACGGCGTCCTCGATCCAGTCGTGGGCGAAGTCCGCAGGGACTCCTTCGGGCAACTTAAACGTCACATTGTTGACGGGATTGGTCATAATGGCCGGCAGCATGTCCGCAAAGGACTTCCAGCCCATTGATCCGTTTTCGAGAGGATCGGGAGGATCACTCTTACCGTAGACTTCCGGATTATCAACAGACAGGGAATTGATATAACGATTGGTAAGCGTGTAGATGTCATTGGGGTCAAGGGTACGCCATGTCTCAGTTCCCGCATTGTCTGTCAGATTTTTCCAACCGATCTCAGCATCGGCGAAGAGCGTCTCAACCACCGACGGGTGATAGGTGTTGGCCTGCACAAGCCCGCGCTGCGTCGCGGCGTGTGGATGCAGCGTGAGCGTGTCGAGAAGAGCGGCACCGGAACGGGAGTCAAAGGCGATGGTGTCGTGTTGGTGGCTTTTCAATAGTTCCGAGTCTTTGTCATCCTTGGTCTGAAGCTTTACTTCCATTTGCAGGAGGCCTTCCAATGAAGCTTTGACGGCGTCTTGGGCCTTGGGTGAAAGGTTGTTCCATGTTAACTGCCATCGATCGGGTGAGGCATAGACGTGACCAAGCTCACCGATTCCTGCGAACATGGCATTGGGCTGGATGAACGGGTATTCGGTCACTTCCGTTGACAAGTTTGTTTTTGCGATGATCCCATCATCGTCCCATAGCTTGGAGAAACCGCGCCAATAAGAGGCGTAGGCGTTGTGACGGGGATCGGCGATACAGGCGTTGGTGACGCTCCACCAGCCTTGGACGCTGTTCCCGTTTTCCGTGAGAAAAGCGACATCCGCAATTCCGCGTTCGTCACCTTCGCGGTCATTGGCGTCATAACGGTTGATCGTAACATTGGCTTGCAGCCAAACGCGGAAAGTTTCTTCTGATCCGATGGCACAGAAGTTGGTGGTGGCTTCGATACGATCATCGCCGCCATTCTGACCGGGGATTGTTGTTTCAGTGATTTTGGGGAAACATACAACTTGCTTGGGAAAGACTGTCCACCAAATGCCGAAGTCTTTTGAGGTGCCCTCATTGAATAGCGTGCCGACAGTTTTGGTTTCATGGTCAGTCGGGATTTGTTCTGTCCCATCCCAAGGGTTTCCCGACGAAGCTTCGCCATTGCACAGCGCGATACGATCTTCAATCGTCATGTTCCCGAGGCTTTCCATACGACGGTTTGGAATGATGGTTTGCTGGATGAAGGGATATTGGGCAAGATAATTGCCGAGGAAATCCCACTCATTAAACGCGCTGGGGAGCAGCATCAGGAAGCGGTAGAGTTCTTCCGATGTGTCGAGGTTGAGATCGGGCGCGAGCAGGATGCCGAAAAGCGCGTCAAGCGTGTCGCCGAGTGCGGGGTCGGCAAGCAAGAGGAGTGGCACCACTGGCTCGACCACCGTGACGGCGGCCAGATTGGTCTGGATCGTGTAGGCGATCGGGTCATCGGGCGCCCAAGGCGGCGCTACGATCAGCGCGGTAACGGCATTTGTGGCGACGGCGCCGCTGAGGCCGTTGCTGGACACCACGTAAATGCCATTCGGCGGCGTGGCGTCAATCTTGTGCAGGTGATTGGTCTGATCTCCGGTGAAAAAGAGGTTGGTCGTGCCGGCGCTGTCGATGAATCCCAAGAAGACATTGGTGGTGAGCTGCGACGTTTCGGGATCGGACCACAGCAGGACCGGATAAGGGTCGGGGTCGGTGATGCCGATCTGCCCGGCCAGGCGGTTCGTCGTCATCTCCGGCTCGGAGACCCACTGCACGTAGTCGTTCGTCATGTTCGAGTAGGTGTACACGTTGGTCGTGACGATCTCGACAAGATACGGAACATTGTTGGTGTCGGTGAACTCAAGTTGGTTGGTCGTCACGACCTCATAGGTCTCCGGGTGGAAGGCGTGCCAGATGGGCGTGTTCGTGATGGTGATGTGTCCGGTGTCGTCCGGCACGGGCCAAGAGGGGTGGCTGACCATGTTGGTGGTGAACCAGAGATCGGCATTGGTAGTCACGACCTGCCAGTCCGGATGCTGCCAGATGCTCGGCCCGACGGCATTGGTGTAGGCGTTGGCCCAGGCGTAGAAAAGCGTCTGCATGACCGTATTGGAGGTCGCGGCCTCGTTGAAAAGGAACCAGTCTGTAAGTTCAGCCTGCGAGAGCGGGGCGTTTGAGGTGGTGACGACATCGCTCGCGTTAGTCCACAGATGTGCGTAAAGGGCAGCATTAGCGGGAGGAAAATTTGTCGCGAACGGATACCACAGTTCGATCGCGACGGCGTAGTGGTTGGAGAGGGTGCGGTTACCGGAGTTTTCGAGGACGTCTTTATAGTATGATTCAACAGTTTGCTCCTCAAGGAAAGTCGGCACAGGCGGATCTTCGGGGTCGCTCCTGTCAGGGAAAATGTTGAAGATCGTAACCTTGTTGATGAGCGGCACGTCCTCGATGGCGTAGTTGTGACGGGTGGCGAGGTCGGGTAAAAAGGCTTCGGCGGCGGCAGAAATCTGCGGGAGTCGGTCTTTATCGACGGCGTTGATGATGTTCCACGGGAGACTCATGATTTGTAGCGCATCGGGGGTGTCGGGGTGTTCAATAGGCTCGTCGACAGCGGTTCGTTTGACGGCACGAAGAACGGGGAAGAACCAGTCCAGCCAGAAGTTTACGGGGAAAATTCGGTCGCGTGTGTCGCGCTCGCTGGCACCGCTCAAAAAATTGGTGAGCGTGCCGAGGGCGACTTTGTTGGTGTGTAGGCGCGAGAACGAATCGTAACCGAGATAAGGGTGGGGGACAGTAGATCCGGGCATGAACGGATCCGCATCCGGATTCGGGTCGTACGAGAGCGAGGAGAACGGCAGGCGGTCGGGGTCGGAAACAAGATCGGGGAATTTTAATTTTAGATTTTTGATTTTATCGTGATCGACGTGGGCGAACCAGTTGGTGACATCGCCTTGGCTGAAGCAGACGCGCGGGAGTTTTTGGGTGGTCGGACCGGAGACGAAATAGTTGGCGTCGAGGAAACCGGAGACATCGAAAACGGCGAAAGCGACGCGGGCGCCGGAGTCGCGCCAAGGCTCGCCTGTGGATGGGAAGGCGAGAGTCTGCCACGATGAACGGAAAGGGGGGGATGCGGAGGGAGTGAGATCTATGCCGTTCGTGAGCGCAGGCGGAATCAGTGCAAGGACTTCGGGTGTGAGCAGGTTGACGGTCCAGCGGTCGCGGATTTCCGGGGTGGTGAATTCGGGAGAGCGAGGCTCGTCGCCTTTCTGCATCGGCGGTGCGGCGAGAACGCCGGGGGCTTGGAATCGGATGGCACTCGGGTCTGTGAGCGTGGCGTCCGTCCACGTCTTTGAGAACCAGCGGCCGACCGGCGCGAGGCGCTGGGGGACAGGCGGAGCAGGAGGCGGGGTCACGTCGGCGAAATTGGTGGTGCAGAAGGCGTCCTCGACGGTACGCATCGCGAGGTGCAGCGCCTCGTTGAGCTGGTTGCGCGCCGCCAGGCGGTGCGTTGCGGCGGCGGTGGCCTGCTGCTGCAGGCGGGTGGCGGCCAGGAAGGTGACGGCCATGACGCTGAGCACCGTCAGGATGCCGAGCGTGACCAGCAGCGTCGCGCCGCGACGGGGATTTTTTAACGCAGAGGCGCAGAGACGGGGAGACGCGAAGGGAGGGAGAAAGGAGGAAGGAGGAAGGAGGAAGGAAAAGTTTTTAACGCAGAGACGCAGAGACGCAGAGACGCAGGGGAAAAGAGGGTTCACGCGGTGACGAGGAGACACAAAACGTT
>JAKQQT010000152.1 GCA_029564025.1 Armatimonadota bacterium
AGGGGGGAATTGATTTTCATGACACCCTCCAGGCGTTAGGGCGGGGACGTTTTGATGCACAAAAACAGGTAACGGCTACAACATGAACAGACCGAAAGTGTCTGTAGTATATTGCGTTGGCGCAGCGGTGGCAAGCATGGATACAGGCGCTCGGTGTTTTTTTATGTCTATAGATTTAATGGAGTATCATAATGTAAAAAGGGCCAGCAGTTTTGCTGGCCTTTTTGGCGAGATTTTGGCGGACGCGACAGGCTTTACGCCGCGCCGAGCTGGAACCGCACGAAGCGCGTGATGGTGATTGTGTCGCCGGTGGCCTTTTCGCACGCCTTTAAGACATCCGTGATGGACTGTTTAGGCTCCTTGACAAACGGCTGGTTGACCAGGCAGACTTCGGAGTAGAACTTGTTGACGATACCCTTGAGGGCGTTCTCCACGATGTTCGCCGGCTTGCCTTTGAAGCGATCGCTGTTGCGCGCGATCTCTTTTTCGTTCTCGATCGCCTCGGCGGGAACCTCGGCGGAAACCAGATAGCGCGGCGCCGCCGCAGCGATCTGAAGGGCAAGATCGTGAACCAGCTCTTTGAACGCTTCGGTCGCCAGCGTTTCCGGTTTGCCGGCTGTCAGCTCAACGAGCACGCCGACTTTGCCGCCCATATGGATATAGGATTCGATCAATGCATTGTCGGCCCGGACATAGTGAGCCGCACGGCGGATCTTAACGTTCTCGCCGGTCTGCGAGACGATCGTCATGAGCGGATCCTTCAGCGCCGTACCCAGTTCCTCCGGACAGGTCTTGCCGGTCTCAAGCGCTGTCCGGGTAACCAATGCCGCGAAGGCCTTGAAGTTGTCGGTCTTGGCGACGAAATCCGTTTCGGTGTTGACCTCCGTCATCGCGAAAACCTTACCGTCATCGGAAACAACGGCGTTGATGATGCCTTCCTTGGACTCTTTGTCGGCGCGCTTGACCTGAATGGCCAGGCCCTTCTCGCGCAGGATCTTGACGGCGGCTTCCGTGTCTCCGTCGGTATCGATCAGCGCTTTCTTGCAGTCCATCATGCCGGCATTGGTGAGCTGGCGCAGTTCATTGATGAGCGCTACAGTGATAGCAGCCATGGGGGTCTCCTCAATCAGAATGGGTGAGTGGTTGGCGGGACAGGCCGGTAAACAGACCGCCCCGCCGTGAATTATTCGGCGACCGGTGCGACGGCCTCGGATACAACTTCGGCGGGCGGCACAACGGGCTCGGCGGCAACATCGGCGCTTGCCGGTGCGGCGGTCTCGACTGCGGCGACCTTCGCGTCAACCGCATCCTTGGCGGCCTTGGCGGCGCGTTTGCGGGTCTCGGTCAGCTTGGCCTTGGCCTTGTCGGCGTTTTCGGTGCCGGCGGCATCCTTACGCACCTTGCGGGCCGCGCGCTCCTGGGCGTCCTGTGCGGCCTGCTCGGCTTCGCGTTGACGCTGGCGTTCGGCGGCGATCCGGCTGAATTCGTCGTTCGCCTCCTTGATGACCTTGCTGAAGCCGTCCACGATCATCTTGACCCCCCGCACAGCATCATCGTTGCCGGGGATCACGTAATCGATGGGATCTGGGTCGGCGTTGGTGTCGACCATCGCCACGATCGGGATGCCAAGGCGGAC
>JAKQQT010000184.1 GCA_029564025.1 Armatimonadota bacterium
GATGAGCCTGCCGATGTGGAGACGATGGCTGAAACCTCGCCTGGCACAAGTAATCTCCGCCGCGAAGATGGCAAATCCCGATATACTGGTGTTCTACCACTCGGACGGAGCCGCCACGCCCATCATCCCGGACCTCATCGAAATCGGGGTGGACATTCTGAATCCGGTACAGGTGGAATGCATGGATCCTGTCGCCCTTAAGCGCGAATTCGGAGCCGACATCGCCTTCTGGGGAAGCATCGGCACGCAGACGACACTGCCGTTCGGAACACCGGAGGATGTGCGGCGCGAGGTGCGGACACGCATCGAAACGATGGGCGCGGGCGGCGGGCTACTGCTCGGCCCCACGCACTACGTGGAACCGGACGTGCCCTGGGAGAACCTTCTGGCGTTCAAGGAAGCGGTGACTGAAGGCTGAGTGCTGAAGACTGAAAGCTGAACAAGGAATCCCCCTGCAGGTAATGGTGGTATAATTCGTACAAGATGCGTGTTTATCTCGATACGTGCTGTCTCAATCGACCGTTCGACAACCAGGAACAAGAACGCATTCGTGAAGAGACCGAAGCGGTACGCTTGGTCTTCTCACGTATCGAGCATGATGGTTGGGAATGGATCGGAAGCCAGGTACTGACCTATGAAGTCTCGATGGTTCCGGACGCCGAAAGACGCATTATTCTGGAGCACTGGTTGTTTTGGATGTCCACGAAGGTGACGATCGACGAGTCGGTGATCCTGAGAGCCGAGGACCTGAAAATCCGCGGTTTTCATACGGCCGATGCTCTTCATATTGCCTGCGCGGAGAAAGGCGCGGTCGATGTTATGCTTACAACCGATGGTCAGCTCTTGCACCTGGCAGGGAAGTGCGCACCGATCATACGTATGCCGATTGCCAATCCCCGCGAATGGATTACCGGAGAACGTTGATGGACGATACCCAAGAGCGAACGATTGAAGAGGTTCGCAAGATTGCATATGCGGCCCTGGCCGAGGCTTTGGGTCCTGCCGACACCATCCGTTTTCTTCAGACGATGTCCACCGGTTCGGGCGACTATACCGCGGAACGTCGACAGCAGATAGTAGAATCCACGGTCAGGGAGATGGCGGCGGAGATAATGAAGTCCGAAACCGGTTGAGTTTTCTCCCCGCCATTGCCGGTCCTTGACGGCGAGTCATGGGCGATTCGTGAACTGCCCCTGCTGGACTTCGTCGTCGGTGGGCAACGGCACCGGCCATTCCTGCAAGGGTTCTTCGCGGTTGGCGGGCGAGCCTTGAATGGCTTCGGCTTCCGCCACGGAATACGGCAATAGACCGTATACGGCTTTCGGGTGTCCGCCGCGGCAGGCCCAGCCCTGGTCGCCGTAAGACCAGTGCCACCACTCCAGCGCGTAGTTGGTGATGCCCTGCTCCTCCAGCACTTCCTTCAGAATCGCGCGGTTGGTCCGTGCCGTTTCGGACAGACCCTCCAAATCGAACGCGGCGGCTTCCACGGGACCGTCGAACGGCGAGATAAGATCGACCTTGTTCCCGTCCCCGTCCAGCAAATGGACATCGAACGCTCCGCCGGTGGCGTGCGGCGGGGGAACGCGCGGGTGGTCGGCCGGCGCGGAATAGGTTTCCATCAGCAATTCGAACTCGTCGTCCGGCATATCCGGATGTCTGTGGCGGAAGATGCGCCGGTTGGCTTCGCGTTGCAGGCGCTGGCAGTGCACGGTGCGGAAGCCTTCCAGCAACAGGAAACTCCAGCCGGGCGGCAGGTGGTCCTGCGCGTGGACCAACCGTTCCACAAGCCCTTCGCGCAAAAGGTGCACGCGCGGGAACGGGAAGGCCGGGTGACGGCGCGAGAAGGCGATGCCGGCACGCGTGAAGTCGATCAACGGTTCCCCGTTGTCTTCTATCGG
>JAKQQT010000194.1 GCA_029564025.1 Armatimonadota bacterium
CGGTGTTGACGCTGGAAGGACAGCGCGAGATTGAACTGTATGTGGGCGGTCCCGGGTTCGTGGAACATGGCTACCAGGCCGTGGACCAATGCACCGGAAATCTGACGGCGGCCGTGGTTGTGGACAATACGATTGACATGAACACGCCCGGCGTCTATAAGGTGAATTATAGTGTAACGGACGCCTCGGGGAATACGGCCACGGATGCGCGCACGGTGCGCGTGATGGGCGTGAAAATAATTCTTCAGGGCGATGCCACGGTACGTGTGGATTGTGTCAATAACTTTACTGATCCCGGGGTAAAAGCCCAGCGGTATATAGATGGTAAACTTGTTACCGTGACCACGCTTATACAAACCGCCACGGAAACGACGGAAAATGGCGCCCTGGTCCGGTACTGGCTGCCCGGTTTCGAGTCGGAAGCGGTTACGCGTACCATCATCGCCACCGGCACCTACGGACTCACCCTGAACGATGTGGATGATGTGAAACCGCTGCCTTCGGGCCATCCGTACGCCCCGGGCGACTACTTCGTAACCTATTGGGACTGCAAAGCGCCCTATGACGATCCAGGCGCGTTCGCCTGGGATGACTGCCTTGGTGGCGCGCCGGAGGTGACGGTATCCGGTGCCGAGTTGGTGGATTCCAGCGAGGCGGACCAGCAGTTCGAGGTGGTCTACTCGGTCCGGCTGCGCGGCAAAGACTATCACCGGGTGCGCCTGGTAAGAATCATAGATGCCAGTCCGCCCGTGATCTCCCTCGAAGGCGCCGGCCTGTCGGTGATCACGCCGGGCGAGCCCCCCTCCTGGTTGCCCGACGCCGTTGCCCGGTATATCGAGGTCTATGGCAGCACGGCAGGGCTTCCCGAAGCCTGGCCCGTGCTGGAGGAATGGAATCCCCGGACGACGCCGTTGACCGTAAATTGCGATCGGCCTCACTATGAAGACCCGGGCGCGCTGGCCTATGACCTGTGTTCGGGCGAGATCGCCGCGGAAGATATCCTGTTCGTGATGACCTATTGGAATACCGTCACGGAACAGGAAGAATTCCGTTTCATCGGGGACATGAGTGATTTCAATTTCCCCGATGATCCCGCCAATCCGCTGCCGCGACTGTATGACGACGATCCTCAGAACCCCAATGTTCAGGGCCATTATCGCACCTATTACTATACGCGCGACGACTCCGGACTGGAGACTATGTCGTCCCGGGCGATCGAGGTCGAATTTTCCGTCACGATTACGGGCTTGGAACCCTATCGTGAGATACCCTGTTCGAGTACGCCTTACGACCCGCTTGCGGGCGTGATGGTCATGGACCTGTGCGAGGGCGACCTTACGTCCACCCTTATCGTTACCGGCACGGTCAACCCGCAAGTGCCCGGACAATACAAACTGCGGTATGACCACCGGGGCAGCTACGGCTTGTGGGAACTCCCGTATAAGGAAGTGGTGGTGGAGGTGGTGGACCGCCAGAAGCCGGTGATTGTGCTGCTTGATGAGTCCGGCGGTACGGTGGCGTCCCCTGCGATGCTGTATATCCCGTGGTGTGCGAAGCAGACGGACCTGACCTGGTGGAGCCGGTGGTTCGCCGTGCTGCCGAACAAAGGGTTTGTGGTGCAGGATGCCTGCGATGATAATGCCCGCTTGACCAACGAGGTCCGGGTATCCGGCGTGAAAGAGTTGAGCACCGCCCTGGACATACTGAGCAATCCCAATCTCAGCCAAGCCGAGCGGGAAGCCTATTTTGGGACCTATACGATACGGTATAACGTTGTAGACGCTTCGGGTAACGTGGCGGAACCGGCGTACCGGACGGTGGTGGTCGGGCCTATGCCCGCCTTCAACCTGGGCAACTTCGAAGCGGACCAGATGTCCGGGGACGGGTTCGCGCTGGTGAAATGCCTGGAGGCGCCCTATGCCGAGCCTGCCGATTTCGCGGTGGCATCCCCGTGCCCGAATGATCCGGTGACCGTGCTGCCTTATGTCCCGGGCGCTACCGCGGCGCCGGGCACCTGGTTCTGGTATGCCGGCGCGCTGGCCCTGGATGAAAACGGCCATGCCAGGATGGGCGCGGACAATAAGCCTCTATGGCGCAGTTATGAAGAGTTACATCTGTATATGGGCAACTACCTGCTGGTCTATGTGCTGGCAAATCCGGAGACGGGCTATGTCTTCCCGCCGCTGAACGCCAATGAACGGCCGGACGTGGTGGCCGGTGACGGCAGTGTGCGCATCCTGGGACCGGACGGGAAACCCACCGTTCCCTGGGCACGCCTGGTGCGCGTGCAGGGCGAGAGCCAGCCCCGGATCACCCTGTTGGGCCAGACGCCCCTTGAATATGAATGCGGCACGACGTTTACGGATCCGGGAGCGACCGCCGTGGACGCCTGCCAGGATGACCTGACGAACAGTATCCAGGTGTCCGGAATGAATACGTCGGCCATCGGCACCTATGTGCTGACCTATACGGTAAGCGATTCGCTTGGGATCGCGGCGCCGCCTGTGACACGCACGGTGGTGGTGAAAGACACGAAGCCTCCCGTGATCACCCTTACCGGGGCGAGCGCGAATGAACCGGTACGCCTGCCCTGCGGCTCCGATATCCATCTGTACCCCGGACCGGGCGCTACCGCCATGGATGCGTGTGACGGCGACCTGTCCGCCGATATTCAGGTTGAAGGGCCTGTTCTCAATGCGAACCAGCCCGGCCTGAAGCCCGGCGATACCGCCTACACATACACCTATACCGTGTCTGATGGCGCCGGAAACGCGGCGCAACCGGTGGTTTGCACCGTGATCACCTCCGGCCTGGTGATTACGCTGAACGGGGTTGCCGTGGAATCGGGCCAGTATGTTACGGAGTGGGAATGCGCCGAGCCTTATGTCGATCCGGGCGCAACCTCCGTCTTTGACGCGTGTACCGGAAATACCTACCCCGTGGAAGCGGTCCAGGTTTCCGGCATCCCGACGGCGCCGCCGACGGCGAACTTTGATGTTATCTATACCTTTGCCGATGCGCAGAGCGGGCAGTCCGCTTCCGCCGTTCGGCATGTGCGGATTAAAGATACGGAAGGTCCCGAGATCACCCTGAACGGCGAAGGAGAACCTTCGGTTACCGGCGAGACGCCAGTGGCGCCGTCGGCTGAAAATACCGCTGAACCTGCCTGGTGGCAGGTCGCCCTGGAGAAATATGCGGACCAATATCCGGAAGGTTCGGGTGCCCCGTCCCTGCCGGATGCCTGGTCCGTTGCGGAAGGCTGGGATACCTCCCTGGGTGACCCGCTTCCCTGGACCTGTAATGAACCGAACTACACCGACCCCGGCGCAAGCGCGGAAGATGCCTGCGAAGGCCTGCTTGATGAGGCCGGCATCGTATTGATCCTCACCCAGTACAATGCGGTGGAAGGCAGGGAATACTTCCGGTACGCCGGCCTTTTCGGCGATTTCGAGGCGAATCCTCCCGGCCACGCCTATAACGATGACGGGACGGAAGCCGAAGCACGCAATTTGCTGCAAGATGTGTCGGGCGCGGTGTGGCCGGGCTATCGCGCCTATTATCTGGCGTGGGATGGTGCGGACAACTATACGGTGAAATCGCGCCTGATTGCGCCCCACTATGTAACGATAAGTGCCACACCGGCGGAAGTCACGGCGGAATGCGGTGGCGCCTTCCCGGCCATAGAAGCGGCTTTGGAAAGCTACTGCGCTGATACCGATTATGAATTTAAATACTGGATCTGGCGCCTTGATGCGGACACCGTCCTGGAAATGGAAGCGGATGTGCCCGTCGCCTACACGGAAGAAACCGCCGCCGCGTACCCCGGCGACTATGTGATTGTGCACGGAGTGACGGATTCCCTGGGGAATTCCGTTCCGCCGGTGGACGATTCCGGCGTGCCCCTGTATCCGGTGGACCTGGTGGCGACCGGCGGCGCTTTCCTGCAGGAACTGACTGTAAGCGATACCACCGCGCCGATAATCATCTTGAAAGGCGAGGAACAGGTCTCTGTCGAATATGGGGCCGCCTATATCGACGCCGGTGCTGAAGCGTCCGATGCCTGTGAGGGTGATTTGACCGAAAGTATTGTCATGGATGACAGTGCGGTGGATACCGGCATACTGGGCGCTTATGAAGTAACCTTTGCGGTGGCTGATGGCGCAGGCAACGCGGCGGTCCCGGTCATGCGTACGGTTACGGTGGTGGACTCCATTGCCCCGGTTATACGCTTGAATGGCAGTAACCCGGTAACCGTCGAGTGCGGCGCCGTCTATGCCGATGCGGGCGCCAAAGCGAGTGACGCCTATGCCGGGGACCGTCCGGTCGCGGTGGTGAATAAGGTCAATGCCAATCTGGTCGGTTCCTACACGGTGACCTATACCGCAAATGACGGCAATGGTAATAACGCTGTTCCCGTGGTACGCACGGTCCATGTGACGGATACCGTTCC
>JAKQQT010000200.1 GCA_029564025.1 Armatimonadota bacterium
CTATCCGCTCGCCCTCAGCCAGATGAACTTCTGGCTGTTGTTGCGCAACACGCTGGTTATCGTTTACGCCAACGTGGTGGGCGTGCTGGTGTCGTCCTCCATCGTGGCTTACGGTTTCGCGCGGATGAGATTCCCGTTGAAGGGCATGTGGTTCGCGCTGATGCTCAGCACAATGATGCTCCCGCAGACCGCCGTGCTCCTCCCGCTGTACGCCTTCTACCGCGACATCGGCTGGGTGAACACGTTCCTGCCGCTCACCATCCCGTCGTTCTTCGGAAGCGCGTATCACATCTTCCTGTTACGGCAGTTCTTCATGTCCCTGCCAAGCGAACTGGAGGACGCCGCGCGCATCGACGGATGCACCTCGTTCGGCATCTTCCGCCAGATATTCCTTCCGCTCTCCCAACCCGCGCTGATCACCGTGGCGATCTTCACGTTCATGTTCTCGTGGAACAACCTGTTCGGCCCGTTGATCTACCTCCGCACGCCGGACAAATACACGCTCGCCATCGGCCTCGCGCAGTTCAACGGCCTCTACAGCACGCAGTACGGCCTGCTGATGGCCGCCAGTATTGTGATTGTTTCGCCTCTGCTGGTGGTGTTCTTCATGGCGCAGAAGTACTTCGTGAAGGGAATTGTGCTCAGCGGACTCGGGGGACGGTAGAGGCTTACGAACGGGAAAGCCGAGTGACGCATTAAAATGGCGCATACCAGAGGCATCCTGAGCGGAGCGAGCTTGCGAGCGCAGTCGAAGGACGCCGGCCAATTCGACTGCGCCCTTAGGGCTCCGCTCAGTGTGCCTCACGCTTAATAGCAGGTACGGTTACCAGGCAGGCTTACGAACGCGACAACCGGGAGCCGGGGACCCTGGCGTCCTCCACCCGCCGCGTGAAGCGCTGGCTGTCACACCACTCGAGGAACGGGACCGCCGTTCTGCGCGACGACCCGGTGGCGTCGCGGAAACTGCCAACGGTCACCTGCCCGTCCGCGTCGAACAGGCGCCTCAGTGTGTCCAATCCGTGCTGGACCACAGTCCGGTGCAGGCACAGCCCCTCTTCCAGCACGGCAAGTTCCCCGGACGATATCAGGTATTCCCACACCTCGGCGGTCGCGCGGTGTGGGCCGACGGAGCGCGTGACGTCCTTTCGGAACGGAGGTTGCCACCCTGCCGACTCGTAGAGGGACGAGATCTCCCTGGCCGCCTTTTCCTGCTCCAAACGCAGGCGCACCTCGAAGCCCGGCAGTCGGATTCCGCCCGGTATGCGCTCCAGTATCCTGTCCTGCTCAAGCGCTGAAACGATCGCTTCAAACGCGCGCTCATCCGGTACAGGCGATGTCCGCTTGCGCAGTTCGTCCGGCGGCATCCCCGTGCGCAGGGGATACGACTTGTGGTACGCCTTCAGGCGCTCGGTCCACACTTCCCCGACCCGATTCAGCGCTTCGGCGGATACCCATCCGGTCCCGGCCTTTCGTGCGGACGGGCTGTTCTCGAGTTCGCGAACAACATCCGCGACGTCCACGCCCGCGCGTTCCGCTACCGATTCCGGCGTGTGGGCGCCGAGACCCATCGCCGACAGAGTGGCAAGAACCACCTCGCCGGACGTTCCTCCAGCCAGCGCGCGCAGGCGTTCCGCCAACTCGGCATCCCGGCTTCGGAACGGTTTGGGATTCGCCTCCAGCACCTCACCGCCGCCCATCAGGTTTTGCGGCGAATACCAGCGGAGCACGAACCGGTCTCCCCGTCTCGACGCGGTCGGCGTTTCCAGACGCAGTTGCGCATAAGCCGAACCGCCGGGCGCAACCTCGGCTGATTCCCAAAGCAGAATCCGGACCAGGATCTCGGCTGTGCCGATATGCAGACGCGCCCGTGTGCGGTGTTTCAGCGGTCGGTCGCCTTCGGCCAGTTCGACGAAGACGTTCAGCCGGTCGGTTGACTGCAGAGAACCGGCGGACGCCAGCACCTGCCCCCGGTGTAGTTCGTCGACCGATACCCCGGACAGGTTCACCGCCGCGCGCATACCGGCACAGGCTGTCGATTCCGTCTCGCCGAACGTCTGCAATCCGCGCACCCGCGCCGGCAGTTCATCGGGATACACGGTCACCGCGTCGCCCACGCGCAGAAC
>JAKQQT010000339.1 GCA_029564025.1 Armatimonadota bacterium
CAAGACGGTGACAGAACTGGTGCTGGCGGACACGAACAAGCGGCACGACTGGCTTAAGCAACGCGGTTTGAAAACGATGATGTGGGGCGACATGTTCCTGCACCGGTCCGAGGTCAACGATGCCGCGCACGCCCTGACACGCGAGGATTCCGCCGAGCGCCGGGCCGGAGTGCCAAACGATATCATTATCACGGACTGGCATTACACGGGAACCGACCCAGATTTCAAGAGTGTACCCATTCTTCAACGCGAGGGATTCGGCGTCATCGGCACGGCGTGGTACAACTGGAACAACATCGCCAATTGGGCCAGCACGCTCACCACATTTGAGAGCCTCGGATTCCTGCAGTCCACGTGGGCCGGCTACAACATGGACCTTGGAATCGTGAAGGGCGACAGCGCCATGCAGTTCGTGGCGTACCTGCTGGCCGCGGACTACGCCTGGAACGGCGGAACACCGGGCCTCTCGGACCTGAGGTACAATCCGGACGAGGCCTTCTGGTCGCTGTGCGACCGCAAACCGGTGTCACAGAGGACGCGTTCCGGTTGGGCGATGGACCTGACGGCTTCGGCCAATGCGGACCTGTGGGACTGGACGCGCCTGCTTCCCGGAGCGAAGAAGGTGGTCCAGAATCCCGCCAAGCCTCTGTCGGGACAGGTGACGCGGCAGGGGACGGTCTTTCAGGTCGGAAGACCGGTGTGGATGTCCGGGCCGCTGAATCCGGACGGAGTCTGGCCTGAGTCGCTGAAGATACCGTTCGGCAACCGCAAGGTATCCGAGATTCACTGGCTGTGGGGCACCACGAACGCGACGGAGCGAAAGACACCGGTCGCCACGGTTGTGGTGGAATACGCGGACGGGGAAACCGCCACCGCGCCCGTTCGGTACGGTGAGCAGATATTCGCGTTTGACGACCAGAGCACCGGAGCGTACACGACCATCGTCTGGGACGGCACGAATCCTTACGGCGAGAAGGTATCCTGCCGCCGATGGATCTGGGAGAATCCTAGGCCGGGCTTCGCCATCAAGTCGGTAACGGTGACTTCGTCGCAGACGGAAGCCGCGCCGGTGATCCTGGCCGCAACCGCGGTGTCATAAACCCGAGCAGTCATCAATGCAAGAGAACGGGCCGTCCGCAACATGCGGGCGGCCCGTTCTGCATTTCCGGCTATAAACAATCCGGAAAATCGAACTTGTGTTTGGTTATTGCGGAACGTGAATGTGTTAAATAGTGACACAATCCTAATTGGTCTGGATTCCGTGCCGAAACCGCCGAATATGATGTTGTGTCTTAAATTCCCATTAAGTGGGACAAATTCCTGATCAATCCCAGATGCCCTTGTTGTCCCGGAAGGATGCCGCTATGAACGATCCGAAACCCAGGCCGATCACCGACGAAGACCGCGTCACCGCCATTTTCTTCGGGGAAACCCGAAACCAGCAGGAAGTGCTGGAGCTGGCGGAATACGCTGAACGCCTCTCGCACCACGGCGAGATTCGCAACATTTCGATGGGCCCAATCACGGCGTATGTTGTCTCAATGATGGCTGACGCCCGTCACCTCTTGATAGGCCTCGACTACACCCTCCGCAAGGGGTACGTGTTTGGTTGCGTTCAGATTCCGTATCTTGAAGCCACCTACCGCTTCGTTATGTCGCTGGCCGCCGAACTCAACAGCCAGCTCTCGCCTCTTCCGGCGTGCTGTATGTGCGGCCGTCCCGTTCCTTTTCCGCCGGAAGTGATGACCACCGGCGAGGACGGCAATCCGCACGTCAGCGACTCCGTCTACTGCTCATCGTGTATCCCTCTCATCGAGGAAAAGCAAGACCCTAAC
>JAKQQT010000247.1 GCA_029564025.1 Armatimonadota bacterium
TTTCGCCAGGCGGGCGACGGCCCGCCGGCGCCGTTGGGATCCACGCTGTTTGCGCGAGACCTGCCGAGCCAGTCTTTTGAGGAACGCAGACTCCCGTGCCGTGGGCACGGGAAGATGTTCCGGTGGGCGGCCATCGGAGAACGTGATTGATTGGGCGATGCCCAGGTCGATTCCGATCGGGGCGCCGGTGGGCGCGGCCGGTTCGGAGAGTTCGTGTTCGACACAGAACGAGACGAACCAATGGGCGCCTTCGGAGCTGACGGAGACGTTTAGGATCCGGCCTGCCGGGATCTCCCGGGACTTCCTGAATTTGAGCCAACCAAGTTTCGGTAGTCGGACCCAGTCTTCGCTGACAGCGAAGCTGGCTTGTCCGCAGACGCGGTAGCGATCGTCGCCGCGGTGGCGGCGCACCGGGAAACCGGCGCGGCCTTCAAAGAAGGCGACGAACGCTTTGTCGAGATTTCGAAGCGTCTGTTGGAGGGCAGTGACGTCGGCTTCTTTGAGCCAAGGCAGGAGTTTACGAAGCCGGGTGAGTTCGGCCGCGTTTGCGTTGTAGCTGAACGCACCGGGAGGCAGGCTTCCGCCTGCCGAGCGTGCGGCGAGGTAGGCTTCCTCACGGAACGAGAGGAAGTGGTTCCAAAGCCACCGGCAGGCTCCCGCAATCTGGCGGATTCGGTTGGCCTGTTGGGAGCCAACCTCCAGCCGATAGCGGTATCCTGTCGTGACTTTCACGGTTTAGTCTATGAGACGAAGTTCCCTCTAGGAAACTTCATTTTGTCGGGTTAGCCGACGTGGTAGGCCCCGCCTGCGGCGATTCTTCTCGGCCTAAACTTCGTTTTGGCCGAGTTTCCTCGCCGTCACTAGATGAATGGGATTTCGTCTTTGAGTTCATCCCCACGATACCAGCGGTGCATGAGGTTCGCGTTGTCCGAACCGATGACCCAATGCACAGGGCCGTATTAGACGCGTAGCAGTGGATACGTGTCGGCTGCGCAATAGGTGCCAGACGTCGTGCCAGTCCTCCGCTTTT
>JAKQQT010000258.1 GCA_029564025.1 Armatimonadota bacterium
TGATGGACGAGATCCAGCGCGTGCGCATGGACACCGTCAGTTCGCTGGTCGCCAAATCCGGCCTCGCCTTCGCGGAGATCGCGCGCCGCTGCGGCTTCACCAGCGCCAACCACCTCGGCGTGCTCTTCCGCCAGACCTTCGGCACGACCATGAGCGAGTTCCGCAAGCAGTGCGATCGGTAATCTCGTCCATAACTTGAGCGTTGAGAGTTGAACGTTGAGCGTTGAAAGTTGAAAGTTACCCCCTCGTTCATTCGCGGCAAAGCCGCGCGGCGGGCTTACCTACACCTTCAGTCTTCTACCCGCTAATCTCCGCGAAAAGGGTTGCTTTTCTCCCGGCTGAATACAGCCGTCGTTGATCACTGAGAAATTCAACCCATGGCTCATTCTTGTTCTCAGGGGAACTCGATGTGTCTTTTGGAGTGATGAACGACGACGGGATTCCGTCGGCAAAAAGACACATCGATTCGCGGAGATTAGCGGGAAAAGCGGCTTGCTTGCCGCTTACTGCGCGTCGTACACACGCACGAAGTCGACCTCGAACCAGTCGGGCAGGACGGCATCGAACAGGGCAGGGACGGGTTTGCCGTTCCACCCGGCCGGCGATTTCGACTCCAGCCCGCCGCGGTTGGCGGAGCGGTGGTAGCCGTGGCACTCGGTCGAGACGAGAATGAACTGGTCGACTTCAGAGACCGGAGACTTTGGCGGCACCTGTCTGCCGACGAGTTTACCGTCGGCGTAGAACGTATACCCATCGGGCGCCCAATCCACGCCGTAATAGTGCCAGCCGTCCTCGGTCTCCTCATAGTTGAACCAATAGTGCCCGTGCCACTTGCTCTCTTTGCCGTAGCCGCCCCAGCCGTTGCCGCAGCCGATCGTCCCCTCGGTGTGCTGGCGGTAGTTTTCCATGATGTCGCACTCGACCCCGGCGTACTTCGGATCGGGGTGCGCGCCGATCGAAGGCGACTGGAGCCAGAACGCCGCGTGCCAGCCGTCGTTCTTCGGCAGTTTGCAGCGGAT
>JAKQQT010000268.1 GCA_029564025.1 Armatimonadota bacterium
GACAGACCCCGACACCCCCGTGGGCGAATCGCTGGCGGACGCCTTCCGCGAGTTGCTGGAATCCTACATCCCGCCCTTTGACACGGACAGCGGCCCGAACGAAAACAACATCGCGGACGCGCTCCAAGACCACGAGACGCGGATTCAGAACCTCGAAGACTCCGATGTGGTTCTGGACTACGGCGAACAGGCCGACATCAAGCCCGTTGTTGCAGGTGACGCCGTGGCTGGCACTCTGGACAAGGTTGCCCGCGCCGACCACCAGCACAAGGGCGTGCCCATCCTGACGGAGACCACCGCGCCCACGGTGCCGGACACGCCGTGCCTGTGGTTCGAGGTGGACAGCAACGGGAAGCCGCTGAAAATGTACGCGGCCATGCTAGAAGGCACGACTATGGTTTGGGCCTGCATCTCGCACCTTGAGGCGGAGGAAGGGTCATGATATTCGACTGGTACAATGGTGGCGACTGGGGCGGGCTTCCAGTGCGGCGGTTGGGGCACATTCAGGCCGACATGATTAACGCATTCTCCGCGCTGTATCGCGTTGTTGGAGTAACAGCCGCCGACCCATCAAACCCGCTCGGCTCCCGCGTAATGAAAAAAAACCAGACCGACACTGTATCACTATCAACAGACCCCGCCGCCCTGGCGTCTTGGTTTGACGGCATACCCGTTGGCGGTCAAGTAAACACGGGCGACCCCATGCGCTACAATCTGCGCGTGGCCTTGTCTATCTTGAACGCACTCTGCGAAGAGGCGGAATCTTATGAGCCCCAGTTTTTGCAAGAAGACCTAGAGACGCCCGTCACCGCCGAATATCTCGGCATTGACGGTTTGGATGCGGATGACCCAATACGCCCGCAGGAGGTGACGCCGTGGGCGAAGGTGCGGGACGCCTATAAAGCCTTGCGCTATTTGCGTGGCCCGCTAACAACGGTGCGCGAATCATCGGCAACACTCATTGAGGAGATAGGGGTTAGCCCATACACGCTCGCAGATGTCAACTCGGCTATTGCCACGCTGTATGGGAAAATAGCAAGCTATAGCGAATCAGACACAACAATGCCAGGAACCGCCGCGCTTTCTGCGGGTTATGTCGGTATGACGTGGGCGCCTAACCCATCAATAAAATCAACTCGATGGCTGCGCTTCATTGTCAAGGGCGACAACGGGCTGGACTCAACACCGCTTGAGCGAACCGCATTACGGGCTCGACTTAGGATAAGGTACATAGACGTTTCAGGCGATCCGATGCTACAAAACACGAAGCAACAGGACTGGCCCACAAGTCGCGGCGACCTTGTGATTGGTGAAACCTATGACGAGACAGTAGACGACCCCGGCGATTATGTGCAATTCGACTCCGAGATGACGGAGCCTATTCAGTTTCTGAGCGGTGACGGCGTGGCGGACGGCGTTGTAATCACGCGGGGGGCAACCTTCCTGAGAACTTTTGACGCGGACGGGAACTACCTATCCCATGCGATTTGGGACATGCACGACAGCGGAGCCTCCTAACCGCCCCAAACCCGCCGCCGTGGTATAATGGTGGCACGGAGAGATGAGACATGGCACCGACATACGAGACACGGTTCATACCCCGCATTACCACGAAGCAAATGACCTGCGAGGGCGCGGCGTCCTGCACCACGCTGACAACGGGCGCGGGGAGCCTGACAGCCCCAGCGATTGTCTGCCCAACGGACGAGGATACGGGAATTTTCTGGAACGGGACTAACTTCCAATTCTGCGTTGACGGCTCCCTCCGGGCCTTCTGGTCAGAGAACGGGCTGAACGCTATCCGCTACGGGGTGCAGGCTGGCATGCGCGGGTATCGAGCGAACGGAACAGACGCAAGCCCGACGGCCACGGCGACAGGAGAGACGCTGTTCGACTTCCTGGCCCTTGGACACAACGGGACCGAATTTGCATCCTCTGGCGTTGTGCGGTTCAAGCAGGACGGGGCAGTGTCCGGCCTGAACGTTCCTGGTGAGGTGCTGCTCGTGTCCAGAAATTCATCTGGCGTTGCGGTTGACGTTGTGCGCGCGCGCGCGTCAGGAGCATTCGAGGTGCTTGGGGCGCTGGCGCATCAGGGCAGCACGCTAGGCTTTTTCAACACCACGCCCACCACGAAGCCGACAATCACGGGGAGCCGTGGGGACAACGCCGCGCTGGCCGACCTGCTAACCAAACTGGCGGGCCTCGGCCTGCTGACCGATTCAACCTCATAGGGAGACGCCGACATGGATGAACTGGTAGCCCGCATCATTGAACTGCGAGAGGCCCGCGACAACGCCCACGCCGAAATCTGCGAACTGGAAAAGCGGCTG
>JAKQQT010000275.1 GCA_029564025.1 Armatimonadota bacterium
TCGAGAGCGGCGTGTGGCACGCCCACCACTGGTACACAGGCCCCGTGTCCGGCCGCCACTACACGCTGGCTTGCCTCTCGGCGTTGCTGGGCGGCGCGCGCGGCTGGAACTGGTATATGACCGTTGAGCGCGATTGCTGGCACGATGCCCCGATCGACGCCCTCGGCAACAAGCGGAACGGCTTGTTTAACCACTTCAAGGGAGTGCTTGATCTGGTGAAACAGCACGACCCGACCACGTGGACGCCGGTTCGGAACACACTGGTCACGTTCTCGACGGAGAACTACGCCTGCGGCAAGCCCGCCAACGACGATCCGGCTCTGAATGCCCTGTACGACGCCGACGTGGATTACGGCTTCTTCGATCTGGAGGGCCCGATCCCTTCGACCGATAGCCTGTGCTTCTACTCCGGCCACCCGTGGCTGGATCGGAAACAGGGCGAGAGGTTGCGCGCGTGGGTGGAATCAGGCGGGAACCTGGTGTGCTTCGGCAACTTCCCGAGGCAGGACAGCAACGGTGCGCCGTTCGATCCACTGGGGATCGGCGGTCCCGTGGGCGCCGCCTGGTTCGGGAAGCGCGCGCTATTGAAACTGGGAGGCCGGGAAGTGGTTGTTACCGGTCCTCTCGCGGAGTGGGACGCGACGGATGCGGAACCGTTGACGGCCGTCCAGTGCGAACCGCTGTCGCTGGAAGGCGAGCAGGAGCGTCAACTGTGGGCCAACGAGACGGGCCGCGTGTTCGTCGTGGGCATGCGGAAGAAGGTCGGCAAGGGAACCGTGACGGCGCTGGGTTGCGACGCAAGCCCCGAACTGGTTGTCGCTTTGCACGTGTGGTTCGGAGTGCCTGTACCGTGCCGATCGGGCGTTTCCGGTGTGCAGACGGCTCTGTTCCGCAAGCCGGGCGGCGTGTACACGGTCGTGGCGGTCAACAACGGCGATGAGGAACACACGGTGTCGCTGATCCTCGATCCGTCGCTTGGAATCGGCGAAAGCGCAACCGTGACCGTCGGAGCCAAGAGCGGAACGGTGGTCGATCTGTCGTGATCGGAGTTGCGCGATGAACCACTTCATCTGGATCCTCGGATTGTCTGTTCTTCTGCTCGCGGCGGCGAACGCGCAGGAACGGCAGAGCACGCGTGTCGGCACGTTCGTCGATTATCCGGCGTTCCCTTCCGTCACGCTCCAGAACACGCGCCCGATTTCCGTGCTGTTGCCTCCGTCGTATGCAACGGAGAAGACGCGCCGTTATCCGGTTCTCTATATGCACGACGGGCAGAATGTGTTTGACGAGAAGACGTCGTTCATCGGGAAGGAATGGCGGGTGGACGAAGTTCTCCGCGATATGTGGGCGGATAAGTCCTTCCCGGAGATCATCGTGGTCGGCGTGGCGAACACGGGTATACACAGGATGTTTGAATACAGGCCGGGTGCGGGCGGCGACCGATATATCCGGTTTCTGACCAACGAGGTCAAGCCGTTCATCGACCTCCGGTTCCGCACGAAGAAAGGACCGAAAGACACGGCCGTGATGGGAAGCAGTATGGGCGGCTTGATATCGACTTGGGCGACACTGCGCAGACCGGACGTGTTCGGTCAATCCGCCTCGGTTTCGATGTTGTGGCGGTTTCACGGCGAGGCGATCGTTGATCGTGTGGAGAGAGGTCCGAAACAGCCGGTACGGATGTACTTCGATATGGGTACCAGGGAGTTCGGTGTGCCGGAAGCAGAACTTACAGCCGGGATGAATGATATGCGGACCATCCTCGCGAAGGCCGGTTACGTGGAGGGCAAGGACGTGGAGACCCGCATTATCGAGGGCGGCGAGCACAACGAACCGTCCTGGGCCGCACGCGTTGACCAGCCGTTGAGGTTCCTGTTCCCGAAATAGGATTTAGGATCTAGGATCTAGGATCCGGGATTCAGGGCCGACATATTACCACAAAGACACAAAGGCACGAAGAGAGGGTGTCATTTCGACCGGAGCGAAAACGAGCGCAGTGGAGAAATATGCGTCCATACGTCCATACGGACGACCGTATGGTCGAACGCCCGTATAGGCGTTCGGAATGACATCGGACGAGAAGCGCAAGTTACGGTTTGGTTTCCGCCCCTGAATCCAAAATCCTGAATCCCGGATCCTATATCTCGTAGTCCGACAGTTCCTCCAGCATGCGGCGGTCTTCGGGGGTCCATTCGTGCGTCCACAGGAGGTCGGGGCGGTGGACGAGAGTTCGCATCAGGCTCTGCTTGCGCCGCCACTTGCGAATCGCCTCGTGGTTTCCGCCGAGCAGGACCTCGGGCACGGTCCAACCCCGGAACTCCGGCGGGCGCGTGTAGTGGGGGTATTCCAGCAGGCCCGATGTAAACGTTTCATCCTGGGCGGATTCGTCCGCGCCCAGTACGCCCGGCACCAGGCGCGCGGCGGCATCCACGATAGCCAGAGCGGCGATCTCGCCACCGGTCATAACGAAATCGCCGAGGCTGATCTCGTCCGTCACCAGGTGCTGTCGCACGCGTTCATCGATACCCTCGTAGCGTCCGCACAGGATTACCATATGCCCGCACTGGGCCAGTTCCTCCGCCAGTTTCTGACGGAACGGGACACCGGCGGGCGAGGTGAGG
>JAKQQT010000342.1 GCA_029564025.1 Armatimonadota bacterium
GAAGTCCCACTTGCCCTCTTCCGGTTCGAGGAGCATCCACTTGACGTACGGCTCGAACGAGGTGATGCCGCACTTTTTGGCTTCATCGAGCAGGGGCGCCAGTTCGGCACGGGCTTCTTCGCGGGACTTCACCTGCAACCACACGTCGTTGCCGCGCGTGAAGTCCATCGGCGAGCCAACGGGAACGGCGCAAACGAACGCCGTGGTCAGAACGAACAGGGCCAGACAGCCCCCGAATCGACGCATCGTTTCATCCTTTGATGCCCGTCAGCGTCACCCCTTGAATGAAGTACCGCTGGCAGAAGAAGAAGACGACCAGCACGGGGATCATGACCAGTGTGGAGGCGGCCATGAGGTAGGAGAACTGGCCGCCGTGCACCGTCTGGTACAATTGCAAAGCGTAGGCCAGCGTCATCTTTGTGGGCGAGGAGATGTAAATCAACGGGCCCATGAAGTTGTTCCACGCGCCCATGAAGGTCATGATAGCGACGGTGGCCAGCGCGGGGCGGACCAGGGGAAGCATCACCGTCCAGAAGATCCGCCAGTAACCGCACCCGTCGATTTTGGCGGCTTCCTCCAGTTCGGTGGGGATCGTTTTGAAGAACTGGCGCAGAAGGAAGATGTTGAACGCGCCGCCGCCGAGAAACGCGCCCGCCCAGAGCGGGACCAGCGTGTCCACGAATCCCAGGTTCTGCCAGATGAGGAACTGCGGGATCATCGTCACCGCGCCCGGTAGCATCATCGTGGCGAGCAGGACGATGAACAGGCCGTCGCGGCCCGGCCAGCGCAACCGCGCGAACGCGTACGCCACCATGGCGGCGGTCAACAGGGTGCCGATGATGCTGAGGAGCGTTACGATGAGCGTGTTATTCAGGTACACCACGCCCCGGCGCGTCTCCTCCGGAAGGTACTCCAGCGCATCCGGGTAGTTCTCCCATACCGCTCCCGGTTTCTTGATGTTCTTCACGCGTTCCGGGGTTACCGACATTTCGGGGCCGAGTTCGCCGGTTGTCAGCACGGGCCGCACGATCACGCTGTCCTCAAGGTCGCGAGCCTTGGCCCACACGCCCGGTTTCTGGCCCTTGAATTCCTTTTCCTGGTCCACGCGCACCAGGTCCAGTTCCTCGCCGTTGAACCGCATTGTGATGGTGCGCCTCGGCAAAACGCGGACTTCGTTGGTGAAGATATCCTCGTCGTCCTTCAGAGAGGTGGTCAGGAGCCACAGGAACGGGACCATGAAGATGATCGAGCCGGTGATGAGGATCAGGTGCAATGCGGTCTGGCGCGCATCCTCGCGGCGGGCCTTGCGGTCGAACCGGTCCCTTGGTTTGGCGATCAGATGGCTCACGGCCAGCGGAACAACCGCGCCGAGGCAGGCGGCGAACAGTGTACCGAGCGAGAAGGGTTGCGACCTCAGCACCTGCAACGGCGTGAAGAAGGCAACGGCCAGCAGGAACGGCGCCAGCCATTTGCTGTTCGTGCGCCAGGCGTGCCGGACGGACACAATCCACCAGCAGGCGATTGCGTAAGCCGCGATGACGGCGATTACCCAGTATATCGAAGATAGGGAACTGGCTGGATTATTCACCGTAGTGCACCCACCTGTTGCCAAGCCGCAGTTGGAAAAGCGTGATAAGCAGGATCACGATGAACAGAATCCAGGCCAGGGCGCTGGCGTATCCCATCTTGAAGTACTGGAAGGCATTCTGGAACAGCAGGACCACGGGCATCATGGTGGCGTCGTTCGGATATCCGAGTGCGCCGCCTCCGCGCATGATGTAGGCAATTTCGAAGATCTGCAGGCTTCCGATGACGCCCATGATGACCAGGAAGAAGATGGTGGGCGTCAGCATCGGGATGGTCACGTTCCAGAACTGCCGCAGTGTGCCGGCTCCGTCCAGTTCGGCGGCTTCATACAGGTGTTGCGGGATTCCCTGCAGGCCGGCCAGCCACAGAATCATACTGCTTCCCGCGCCCCACATGCCCATCAGGATATAGGCCGGTTTCACCCAGTGCTCATCGCTCAGCCAATTGGGAGCGGTCAAACCGAACCACGGAGCCAGGGTGGCGTTCCAAACGTGGTTGATGATGCCGTACTGCGGATTGAACAGCCACATCCAGAGTATTGCGTTGGCAACCACAGGCGCGATGGACGGCAGGTAGAACGCCGTGCGGTACCAGTGCATCCCCTTGACCTTCGCATTCAACAGGAAGGCGATGGCCATGCCTGTCAGCATCGTCAGCGGGATACCGACGGCGCTCATATAGAAAACGTTTTGGAACGACTTGAGTACAATCGGCCAGTCGGCATTCGGATTCACAATTTCGCGGTAGTTGGCGAGACCGAGCCATCGCGGCGGGTGAAGAACGTCGTAGTCACAGAACGACAGTAGAACGCTCATCAGGATCGGCCCGAGTGTGAAGACCAGGAAACCGATTATCCACGGAAGTGCGAAGCTGTAGGCCGCGATGGTCTCGATGCGGGCATTGCGTCCCTGTTTGCGCATCCGAAGGGCGATCCACAGAAGACCAAGCAGAGGCAGACCGATCGCCAGCGACACAAGCGCGGTATACGCCCATCCGGGAAGCACCTTGTACTTTTCGCGTTCGTGGACCTTGTCAAGTTCCTTCTGCACGGCTTTTTCGCACATCTCCAGGGCTTTGGCCGGCGGAGTTCCGCGAAGAGCCAGGTCGACGGCGCGGGCGTGCTCGTCCCACAAGCGCTGTCCGACGAAGGTGACGGGACGATACCTGGAATTCGGCATCAGGTCGACGAATGTTTTCATCGCGGCCTGGATGCGCGGGCGTTTTGGCACGAATTCCTTGAACAGCGCTTCGGTGACTTTCCGGTTGGCGCGCATGTTGGGAACGTTTAGGCGTCCGACCTTCCGGTAGGCTTCACGCTGGGCGGTGTAGTTGATCCACTGGCCTTCGATACTGGTGTCGTACTTAATGAACTTCCAGGCCAGTTCGCGCTCTTCGCCGGAAATACCGCGCGGGATCACCCAGGAGAATCCGCCGGACCAGGTGATGAACGTCGGCTGACCGGCGAAACGGCCTTCGCCGCGCAGTCGGGCGGCGGGAACGGGGGCCGGGACCACCACAAAATCCAGAGCCGGCGCGTAACGGGCGATTCCGCTGAGGAACCAGTTGCCGTCGACTTTCATTCCGACCTTGCCGATGAGGAACGGGTCCAGTTCGGCGCCGCGGAGGGTGCTGTTGAACGCGTCTACCCGTTCAAGTCCGCCGAGGTCCTTGTACAAACCGGCGATCCACTTCAAGGCTTCTTCGGTGTACGGATTGTTCAGCGTGCAGGTTCGCCCGTCCGGGCTCATGAACTCGCCGCCGTTCTGCCACGAGTACATGTACAGCCACACGTTTCCGAAGATAGGCATGAAGCCGACTTTCGTCAGGTCGCCTCGCTGGTTTCGCGTGGTCAGGGCGAGGGCCATTTCGCGCAGTTCATCCCAGTCGCGCGGCACGCGGTTCGGGTCCATTCCGGCCTTGCGGAGGAAATCGCGGTTGATGTACAAGGCGCGGTTGTCGGTAGTGTCCGGAATCGCGTAGACCTTGCCCTGGTAGACGGCTTCGTCCCAGCAGGCTGGGTAGTAATCCTCGCGGCGGACGCCGTTTGGCTTGTTCCGGTCGCGTGCGATCAGGTCATCCAGCGGCTGGAAGGCGCCCCGGCTGGCCCAGTCTCCCACGGTGAAGCGGTCCTGCCTTACAAGCGTAGGTGGAACGCGTCCGGCGATGGCGGTGCTGAGTTTCTGGGGGTCCATACCGCCGGCGCCCATGTTCAAACGCCTTACGCGGCAGTTGTACTTTTTTTCAAACGCGGCGACCTCGGCATCGAAACCGATGGTATCGAGGGATTTTTCAACCTCAGGACCCCAAATGGTCAGCGTCGGCAAGTCGCTTTTGGCGGAACTGGCGCGCGCGAAGGCGCAAATCAGGAAAAGAAGACAGAATGCCAGGGCGATTGGTCGCATATGATGACGTCGGCTGTGACAGTGGGTGATTCGGCTGGGTTACCGGATTCACAATATTGTATATGGAGAAGGGCGCTCAAGCCCAAGCCGAACACAGGAGACTTTTTTGAACCAGCCTATTTTCGATACTTCCCGCAGTCCGCATGCCGTGATGAGCCTGCTTTCGCCCGCCGACGTGCGGTTTACGGATTCGTTCTGGGCGCCCCGAATGCGCACCAACGCGGAGACGACCCTCTATGCCCAGCGCGACCAGATAGAGACAACCGGGCGACTGGACAACTTCCGAAGGGCGTCCGGCAGGAAGCCCGATCTGCCGTTTCAGGGCATCTTTTTCAACGACTCCGATGTGTACAAATGGCTGGAAGGGGCCGCGTGGTCGCTGAAGACCTGTCCGGACGAGAAGATGGCGGAAATTGTGCGCGGGGCGGTTCAGGATATCGTGGCCGCGCAGAGGCCGGACGGCTATCTGAACACCTATTACGCCTGCGATCTGGCCGACCAGCGATGGACCAACCTGAAAGACATGCACGAACTGTACTGCGCCGGGCATTTTCTGCAGGCGGCCGTGGCGCGTGTGCGGGCTACCGGCGATACCGACCTGATGGACGCCGCCGTGAGAGTGGCCGACAACATCGCGGCGACGTTCAATAAGGATAACCCCGGAGCGTGCGGGCACCAGGAGTGCGAAATGGCACTGGTCGAGATGTACCGGCAGACCGGCGACCGCAAGTACCTGGACACCGCGGTGATGATGATCAGCGCGAGGGGCCGAAAACCGCCCCTGCTCGGCGGAAGCCCGTATCATCAGGACCATTTGCCTTACAACGAACTCGAAGAGAACGTCGGCCACGCGGTCCGGATGCTCTACATGAACTGCGGTGCCGCCGACGTGGCGCTGGAGACGGGCGACCCGGATTTGAAGAAGGCTCTGGACCGGCTGTGGAACGACTTCACCGGGCGCAAGATGTACATCACCG
>JAKQQT010000298.1 GCA_029564025.1 Armatimonadota bacterium
TGCTGGGTGGCCGTGACCGACGACGGCACGGACCCGTACGACGATGAACTGAAAATGGGCGAGGTGAACTGGGACGACGACTCGCCGGCAATTTGCCCGGAGTGCAACTTCGCAGGTTCCCTTTTGTCGTTTCGAATAGAAAAGGAATAAAAGGAAAAGCGGAAGCCGTGGAGCGGCGCGAAGGCGGTGGACCCTTCGTGCCGCAACCACGGCGACTGCCCTTGGTGCAAAAAGAATCGGAAACACAAGAACGAAAGGACAGGAAAATCATGATGATCAAGTACCTGAACCAACAGAACGTGAAGGCCCTGCTGAAGCAGGACCCGAGCGTCAAGACGATCTCGGCGGAGGCGATGCAGTGGATCGACGACACGCTCGAACAGCTCGTGAAGACCCTGGCCGCCACGGGGCGCAAGTCCCCCGGCGGCCGGCTCATGGGGCCCCGCTCTCCGGAAGCCAAAGCGGCCGCGCTCGGCGCCCAATATATGGCACCGCGTGCGGAACCCTCCGTGGAAGAGGTTGCGCGGAGCGAGGAGACCTGGTCCGAGTATAACGATTGGCAAGCCGCCGTCCGAGCCGGATCCACGCGCCTGCCGTTCAAGGAATGGGAGGAACAACGAAAATGAACATGAGTACCCACGAAGACTACAAGGCCGAACTGGCCCGCTGGAAGCAGGCCGTGGCCTGCGACCTAACCCTGCTGGGATTCCATACCTGGCTGGAGCACGAAGCGGAAGCGCTTCGGCGAATGACGGAAGAAGAAACGGAAGACAAAAGGACCCGCCGTGAAAAAACTTGAATGGATCCACCCGAACAAGGCGCGCATCGAGACGGGACACAAAGCTTTCGACCGATACTGCGTCTGCCTCGGAACCGGAAACCAATGGGGGCCGGGCCAGTTTTCGAACTGCATCCGGCCCCGCTCCGAAACCAAGTGCAACGGAATGGATTTTCCGCCGGGGTACTTGAACAAGTCCGATCTGGACGTCTATCCGGATCTTCCGCGATGGCTGAGGAAGAGGATCGAGGACTTGGACATTCCGACAATCCTCTACCAATTCTTCCATTTCCGGAACGGAAAGAAAACCATTCACGGCTACCTTGTGACGGCCGGACATTCCGGCAACCACGAACTGCTGATCGAATGCTGCATGGGCCCTACGTCCAAAAGCCAGCGCGTGCTGGACTGGGTAAAGGACTACGTCAGCGAACCAAGAAAGAGACCAACATGAAGAATAGCGAACTCGCCCATCTCTGGGCGCACCAAAGCCAAAACCAAGGGACGGGCAGCAGCCTGTCCTTCTCCGGTCCCGTGCTTCGCAGCTACTCGACGGCCATCGGGGAGCTTGTCCAAACGAAGGACGGAACCCTGGCCGTGCTCAACGCGATCGACTACAGCGTCTCCACGAGCCGGCACCAGCGCTACATGCGGCAGGCGGTTTCCCACCTGCCGTCCGTGGAGGTCTGGGGCGTCGACTGCGGAGAGTCCTGGATCGTGCCGAAGGACGCGAAGGGCCGGGCCGACAAGAAGTGGGTCCGGGAGCAAATCAAAACCTCGTTGGCCAAGGCGGCCGAGCGAATGGAGCAGGCGGGCCGGGCCCGAAAACCCGACATCTTGAACTATCTGGCAAGCCAGGCGGACCGCCTTGTCCGCAACGCCGAGACCTTGGCGGAGTGGTTCAAGGTCAAGATGCCGAAGGTCGAGCTCGGCGACCTGGTGGCCCGCGCCGCCGAGATCCGGAAGCAGGAGGCCACCCGCCTGAAGCGGCTCGAGGCCAAACTGCTGAAGGAGAACGCGGAGAAGATCGAGGCGTGGCAGAACAACGAGCCGGGGGCTTGTATTCCGCATGGCGTCTCCAAGGTGTTCTTGCGGCGCCGCACGGTAGCGTACGACGGGACGAAAACGGACGCCGTGGACACCAGCAAGGGCGCCGTCATCCCTTGGGACGACGCGATCCGGCTGTTCCGGTTCGCGATGGCCAAGCGCAAAAAGGGCTGGCGGCGCAACGGCGAGACCTTCGCCGTCGGCCGCTACCAACTCGACGCCGTGAACAAGAACGGCATCGTGGCCGGGTGCCATCGGATCGGGTTCAACGAGATCGAGAGACTGGCAAAGAAAGAAGGAGTGACATGAAACAAAACGTAACGGAGTCCGACTTCGTGGACGGGTTCGACCGGGTCGGCAGAAGCGAGAACTTCAGTCGGCAAGGCCGCCGCGCCCTGTACGAGTATCTGACCGAACTCGAGGAAAGTTGCGGCGAGGAGCTGGAGTACGACCCCGTTGCCGTCTGCTGCGACTACTCGGAATACGCGGGCGCGGTCGAGGCGGCGGAAGACTTCGGCTGGAAAGGCCGCGACCCGGACGACGAGGACGCCGCGAATCGACCGGGAGCTTCGCGCCAACGGATCATACGTCCAGGGATCTCCCGGCAAGCTGGAAAAATTCATGCCGCCGGAGGTTCCCCGCGACCTGGAGCGCAGGCTCCGGCACGCTGGGCGCCTCTTGGGAACGATCCGCATCGACTGCATGCTTGACGGTCCTGACGGGACGCTGGACCCGGATCTGCTAGAGCAGCAGCTTGGCGATCTGGAGGAGGTATTGCAATGCTAAAACTGAGAAATATAAACGCCCCCGGCGTCCGACGGGTCCGTGCATTACATGAACTGTTGGAGCTTGTGGACCGCTGGCACGGCTGGGAATCTCGCAACATGGAGGGCGCCATCGTCACCATGAACAAATGCG
>JAKQQT010000299.1 GCA_029564025.1 Armatimonadota bacterium
CGCTGTTGTTCAGAGTCAGATTCTCAAAGGCGCTGGTTCCGGTTCCCGATGTCTTCTGCACAATTCCGGCGTTGTTGAATACCGGATTCGAACCCGAATTGCGATAAAATGACCTGTCGTTCCGGATATCGAACACGCCGCCCGCCAGGTTGTTGAACACCGGACCGTTGTCGCAACGAATATGGCCGGCATCGCTCCAGGTTGCCGTTCCCGCATTGTCGATGGTCCGCTGGTTGAAATACTTGTAATTCCCGCTGGAAATGGAGAAGGCCGCGCCCGAAGCGATTGCGGTTTTTCCTTCTCCAGCCATCGTTCCGCCGCTCCACGACAAGGAGCCGGACACAGTAAGCGTGCCCGCGCCGGTCAAGGTCCCGCCGGTAAACCGGAACTGCTGGGCTGACACGGGCGCGTTCACCGAAAACGTGCCGCCCGACAATTCATGCCAGCCTTCGCCGAGAAATTGAGTTCCCTCCTGCATTGCATAGCTTCCACCGGCGAACCGGACCGTCCCGCCGGATGCCGCCGTGAAGACTGCGGAGTTCGTTACCCTCGAATCGCCGGTGAACTGAATCATCCCGGAATTCACCGTAACTCCGCCCGTGTTATTGAACGTCACATATTCGAACGTGGTGGTTCCTGTGGCGGTGCCCTTTTGTACGGTCCCCGTGTTGTTGAATATCGGATTGACGTTATTCTGCCGGTAGAACCTGTAGTCGCACCGGATATCAAACAGCCCGCCCGTCAGGTTGTTAAACACCGCACCGTACTCGCCACGGATATGACCGGCGCTCCACGTGGTTGTTCCTGAATTGTCAATCGTCCGCTGCGAAATATACTTTGTGTTCCCGCTTGAGAACAGCAGGACGGAACCGGAGGGAATGACGGTTTTGCCTTGACCGGACATTGTTCCACCCGTCCACTCGAAGGTCCCGGTCGATGTGAAGGTTCCCGCGCCGGTTAAGGTCCCGCCGGACATGCGGAACCGTTGTGCCGAAACGGAAGCATTCACGGAAAAGGTGCCATCCGTCAGCTCGTGATAGCCTTCGCCCAGAAACCGTGCCCCTTCCTCCATGGCGTGGCTTCCACCG
>JAKQQT010000300.1 GCA_029564025.1 Armatimonadota bacterium
CAGCGCCGCCTTCACCGAGACGATGCGCGTCAAGGGCACCGGCAATGTCGGTATCGGCATAACCAACCCGGCCGTGAAACTGGAGGTTGCCGGCACGGTGAAAATGAACGCCTTCCGGCTTGGAACGTCGGCGACGCCCGGCCATGTTCTCACGACCGATGCTTCCGGTCTGGGCACGTGGCAGGCGCCTCCCACCTCACTGCCGCCATCGGGACCGGCGGGCGGCGACCTTTCCGGCACCTATCCGAATCCGACCATCGGAACCGGCAAAGTCGACAGCGGGAAGATACTGGACGGCACGGTGGCGTTGGCCGACCTGGCAACCGGTTCCGTCGATTCCTCCAAGATAGTCGACGGTTCGGTGGCCATAGCCGACCTGGCCGCGAACTCAGTCGATTCGACAAAGATAGCAGATAATTCGGTGGCGTTGGCCGACCTGGCCCCGAACTCGGTCGATTCCACAAAGATTGTGGACGCTTCCGTGGCCCTTGCTGATCTCGCCCCGAACTCCGTAAACTCGAGCAAGGTGGTGGATGCGTCCATCGCATCAGCGGACCTTGCCTCCGAAGCGGCTTCTCTGAACAAGGTGTCGGGCGGTGCGATGACTTCCAGTGGTAGCCGCATCGGCATCGGCGTCGCAGTTCCGGCTTTTCCGCTGACATTCGCGGACTCATTGGGTGACAAGATTGCCCTGTATGGGCAATCCGGCAACCACTACGGAATCGGGGTGCGTAGCGGTATTCTTCAGATACACTCGGATACTTCGGCGTCGGACGTCGTTTTCGGCTACGGCTCCAGCGACAGCCTGACGGAAACCATGCGCATAAAGGGCAACGGGAATGTTGGTATCGGTGTTGCCCCGGCGACCAAATTGGACGTTGCAGGCACTGTCAGAATGAACGGCTTCCAACTCGGAACGTCGGCGACAAACGGCCACGTTCTTACGACCAACTCCTTCGGTGTGGGCACGTGGCAAGCACCGCCCGCGACACTCCCGCCCTCCGGACCCGCGGGCGGCGACCTGACCGGCACGTATCCGAACCCGACGATTGGCGCGGGTAAGATTGACAGCGGAAAGATACTGGATGGATCGATCTATTCGGGCGACCTTGCCGCCGATCCGAGCTCCCTCAGCAAGGTCACGGGCGGAGTCATGATGTCAAGCGGCATGGTCATCGGCCTCGGCACCAACTCGCCGGGTTTTCCGTTGAACTTCGGAAGCGCGCTGGGCGACAAGATCAGTCTCTACGGAGAGTGGGGTGACCATTACGGATTCGGCATCCAGAGCAATCTGCTTCAGATTCACTCAAGCCTTTCCACCACGGATATCGCGTTCGGCTACGGGCAGAGTCTTTCCTTTACGGAGAACATGAGGATCAAGGGCAACGGATACCTGGGAATCGGTGTCTCATCGGCGTCGATCACCCATCGTTTGCAACTACCCAACACGGCAAACGCAGGCGGCCAGGGCCAAGCCAACTCGTGGATTACCTATTCCTCCGCGAAGTGGAAAGAAAACATCACGCCCATCGACAATGCGCTGGAGAAGGTCGGCAAACTGCAGGGCGTTTATTACGACTGGAAACAGGAGCAGGGCGGCAAGCGTGACATCGGCTTCGTGGCCGAGGACGTCGGCAAGGTCGTTCCCGAAGTGGTCAGCTGGGAAGAGGACGGCAAGAGCGCCAGTGGTATGGACTACGCCCGGGTCAATGCCCTGCTGGTCGAAGCCATCAAGGAACAACAGAAACAGATTGAAGAACTGAAGAAGGAGGTTGCCACGCTTAAATCGGCCGGCAGACAATAATCGTCTCGAGTTGCTCAATACGAAAGACCGGCCACAAGCCGCGGCCGGTCTTTTGTTTGCCGCGCTGTGTAATCAGTGTTGCCCGCATCACATATCCAACGTACAATTGCCATGAAGTGACGAAGTATACGGCTTTCTTTCCATCTTTCGTCTCTGGCCCGAATCCTCCGTCGAAAGGACCAACCAAGATGCGTTCGCTATTCCTCCTTCTGGCGACGGCCATTCTACTGACCGCCACCGCCTGCTCCGCGCCTACCACCGCATTCACGTTTCAGGGAATGCTGACCGACCCGGTCAAGAAACCCCTGACGGGTTCTTATGACATGACCTTCAAACTCTTCGATGCCGAAACGGCCGGGACGCAGATGGGAAGCACCGTTGCGACACCCGGTGTCAGCGTAAACGCCGGCGTATTCAGTGTGTCGCTGGATTTCGGCCTCACCGTTTTCAACGGGGAGCGACGCTGGCTGGAAGTGACAGTCGGGACGGACGTGATGACGCCGCGCGCCGAAATCACGGACGCGCCTTACGCGATGTTTGCCAGAACGGCCCAATCGGTGCCGTGGAGCGGTGTAACCGGCGCGCCGACGGGAATGCCGCCTTCCGGGCCGGCGGGCGGAGACTTGACCGGCACTTACCCGAATCCAGCTATCGCGGCGAACGCGGTAGGCGCCACGAAACTGGCGTCAGACGCGGCCTCGTTGAACAAAGTGTCCGGTGGTTTGTTGACCTCTTCCGGAGGCAAACTCGGCATCAGTGAACCCTCGCCGAACTTCCCCCTGCATTTTGGGAGCGTTCTGGGCGACAAGATAGCGCTGTGGGGTACGACCGGCGCCCACTACGGTGTCGGAGTTCAAAGCGGCACCCTGCAGATACACACTGATGTCGCCGGTTCCAGTATCGCCTTCGGCTACGGTCAGAGCACCGCGTTCTCCGAAGTTATGCGCATCAAGGGGAGCGGCAACGTCGGCATCGGCACGACCACGCCGGCGACGAAACTGGAGGTTCTCGGTACGGTTAGAATGACAGGTTTCCAACTCGGCACGACGGCAACGGCCGGGCAGGTTCTGACTGCAAACGCGACCGGCATCGGCACGTGGCAAACTCCGCCGTCTTCACTGCCGCCCTCGGGACCGGCGGGCGGCGACCTGACGGGCGCCTATCCGAATCCAACCATCGCCGCGAACGCCGTCGGCGATGCCGAGATCAGCGACGTGGCGTGGAGCAAGTTAACCGGTGTTCCCCCGTCGTTCCCGCCGACGGGAACCGCGGGCGGCGACCTGGACGGAACGTATCCCAATCCGACCATCGGTGTCGACAAGGTTGACAACACGAAACTGGCGGGCGACGCGGCATCGCTGGCGAAGGTATCGGGCGGCGCAATGACATCCGAAGCCGGGGGCATTTCCATAGGGTCCTCTCCCATCCCCGGCGGACTGCTTCAGGTCTACGGCCCCACTTACACGCTGGATCAGGACCAGCCTACTTACAATGGTACCACACACGCTACTTCCACGCTCTGGCAGTCGTTCACGGCCGGATCGGCGGGCTTACTGAGGGCAGTAGAACTCGTCATCGGATCTCTAGACGGTTCCCCGGGGAGCGGAGTGCTTCGCATCCTTGACGGCGAGGGCACCGGCGGAACCATTCTGTCTTCCCAGCCAATGACGGTTGCCGGGGGCGCAAGGCGTATGCTGGCCTTGAAAACACCCGTTGCAGTGTCGGCCGGTACCAAATACACCATTGCCGTAGTACCGCAGGGCGGAACGGACATCCGGTGGTGGGTGAGGAACAGCGATGTGTATACCGGAGGAAGGTTCAGCGTATCGACATGGGACGCTTTTTTCCGGACTTACCTCGAAGATTCTACATCCCAACCTGCCGTGGTCGTTGAGCCGGGAACGCTGAACGTGGGAATAAAACAAACCAACCCG
>JAKQQT010000343.1 GCA_029564025.1 Armatimonadota bacterium
TCCACCTGCACGGTTTTCGACGCGCGGGTGATGTAATACTCCATCGACCGTTTGATCTCCTCCGTCAGGTCGCGAAGGATCGGAAGGAAAGCGTCCGAAATGTCGCGCTTCTGCTGGTCGCCTTCGCTCATCACCCTGGGCGTGAGGATGGAGGGTTCCGGAGCGCTGAAAGGTTCGGGCTCGAAGGTCGGGACTACCGGTTCAGGCTGGAAGGGCTCAACCGGTGTTTCGGGTTGCAGATCGAGAGACGGCACAGCCGGGGCGTCTTCAAACACCGGGCCGCCCGTTCCGAAAGTTGGGGTGTAGGTTTTGTCGTCTGGAAGGCCGGCGGCGGTATCGAATACCGGCCCGTCGGCGGTGTTGACAAAACCGCCGGGCGCGGGTTCCGGTGCTTCCGTCGCGCCGAAATCCGCAAAACTGAAGGTATCCTCCGGGGCGGCTGTGGCTGTAGCCGCGTCGGCCGGCACTTCGCCGAACTGCAACTTCATGCGCTCGGCTTCCTCGGTGGTAATCCCGAGTTTCGCGGCGACGGCCTGCGTCAGGGCGTTTCCGCCCATCGGAATCACACGCGGGAACACAAGTGTGCCGTTTTCGTAGATGCCGATGTCCGTCTTCGTTGCCCCGATGTTCACCAGGGCCACGGTTTCCGCGTTGTAAGCGTCGCTGATGTCCAGAATCGACCGTGCCGAGGCGAGGGTTTCCACGTCGATGGCGTGTGGCGTCAGGCCGCAATCCAGAATGATCTGCATTTGGCCGGAAACCACCGCATTCTGCGCAACAGCCAGCAGAATCGCCATGTTGGCGCTGGTAACGTCCTCGTCGGGACGGATCACCACGCTGTAGTCTTTGACAACTTCGTCCGGGGCGAAGGGTATGTGGCGGTCGATCTCCCAGCGCATGGTCTCCGCGAGTTCCTTGTCGCTCATGCGCGGAACTTCAATCACGCGGACGACCACAGACGACTGGCCGGCAACCGAAGCCACCACGGACTTGGTCTTGATCCCACTCTCGGTCAACAACTGTTTGACGGCTGTCGCGAGCACACCGGGGTCTATAATCTCGTCGTTTTCGATGCATCCGGGGGGAGTCGGCATGATGCCGACGCCGGTAACGGTAAGACCTTTGGAACCGGGTCGAAGCTCCACCACTTTGATGTAAGCGGCTCCGACATCCAGGCCGATAACCGGCGCTCCGCCCTTGGTGTTTAACGCCATGGGTACCTGCTTTTATCCTCTGACCACGATGGGTAACTGCTGACGCAGAACGGGGAATGGTCCCCTTTACAGGGAAACGCTAAGTTACTTTAGTACCGTGTTCCGCGTGCTGTCAATGCAAACAAGGCAAGACACCACGCGTCAACACCTCCAAAGCCTGAAATTGGCGAAAGTAAAAGCCCGGCGCGGCTGAAAGCCCCCTTTCAACCGCGCCGTGTCACTTTCTAGAAGTCGGGGCTGAGCGCCGTGAAGTACACGTCGCTGGCCGAACCGCTGTAAAGAAGCCCGCCGTTTGGAACTTCCGTTTCCGAGTAGTAGAACGGATCCACCGGCGCCGGATTCAGGATCGAAGGCGCGCTACGCACGATACCGCTAGTGCGGCTGGGACGCGTGCTGGCCCAGAAGAGCCACATGCTGTTGTTGCCGCGCGTGTAGTAGTGCCGCGTCCAGTCCGAAGGCGATCCGTCCAATCCCGGGGGAACTTGGTTGGAGAACGGGTCCTTGAACAGGAAGGGTTGCGTGTCGTTGCCCTGCTCCAGCGTTCCCACGGACCGGGGTTGCGTCCAGATGCCTAGCGGCAGTCTGTAGTCCGCGCTGTAGCCGTAGCGCACCGGTCCCTGCGTGCCTTCCGGCAACCACTGCACGCCGAACTCGCCCGCGTTCTCGCCGTTCACCGACACCCGCACCTGATTGCCGTCATCGGCCATTGTGAAGTACAATCGGCCGCGTTCCGGATCCACGGTGTAAGCGTTCGGTTCCCAACCGCCGGAGGCTCTGGATACCTCGATCCTCGGTTGCCTCAGCAGGCCGGTGTTGTTGTCGGTCGATACCGGAATCACGGCGCCCAGGTCCACCGCGAGCCGGTAGGTTTGATGGAACAGGCCGCTGGCCCTCGGTGTGCCTTCCG
>JAKQQT010000344.1 GCA_029564025.1 Armatimonadota bacterium
GGATGGTTCGACGTCGAGAAACTCAACGACGGATTCAAGGCGATCAAGTTCATGCCCGCCGTGATTAGCACGACCACGACCAGCACGACCACGACGACCACGACGACCACGACCACGACGACCACGACCACGACCACTGGCGGCTAATCGCCACAGCCGACCACGCCGGGGATTCCCTCCTTGCCCCGGCGTGGCGGCATCTTAACAAGAAATGAAACTCGACTTCGCACAAGCCAACAACCCATTCCTTTCCGCGACGATCACCGTCGTGGCGAGCGGCGTTTCCAGGGAAGACCTATCCGACGCCGTGCGAGTTCGGCAGGCCAGCGTCAAAGCCGGAGACCCGGCAACGCGAACGGTCGGCGACGGCAACGGCGAGCAATGGGCGGTTGCGTTTCGCGAGGCCGACTGGATTTCCACGCACAAGCCGACGCGAGGGATGATGATCGAGGCAGACGTGGTTTCCAATAGGTGGCCGAGGCTCACAGTTCAACGTGTCCAGACTCTCGGCGGGATGATCCTGCTGGAGTGTTCGGCGCGGGAGAAGGGGGTTCGGCCATGAGCCAAGAACATCCGTTTCTTGCGGTCGGAATCGCGACATCCGGCGACGCGGTGGCGAAGCGGCTTCAAGAGCTTTACCGCCTTTTCCCGAAGGAAGTAACTCGCGCCCAGTTGCGCGTGGCGTCAATCGCCAGACGGAAAATTGCGGCATCTGTAAAGAACCAAGGCAACGCGGACACCGGGCCGCTAAAGGCCCATTCCGAGCTGCGTTCGAGGCTCTGGCCGCGCATGCCGTTCGGCGGCATCTACAACACGGATGCTAAAAAGCTGTGCCGTGTTGGGCGGCTGATTCACGGCGGAGGCAACTACAGCGTCACGGCGGGCTACGTCAACAGCGTTGGGGACGCCTTCATCAAATGGCAGAAGGGCGGCGACTGGATCATGACGACGAGGACGCGCCAGAGAATCCACCGCATGCTAGTCTACGGCGGCAACCGAGGGACAGAGGTTCCGCGCATGGCGTCGCAACCGGAGCGGCAAGTCGTCGACCCCATTTTCCAGGCAATGCGCCAGAAACTTCCCGAGTGGGTTTTGAGCGCGGCATTGAAACTGATCGACAAGAAACTTACGAGGGCGGGCGTATGATGGCAATACAGACAATCTGCGAATCCATCGCAAACGCGCTTGCAAGCAGCGCGACAATTGCCGCCTACTGCACTACCAATTTCGGGCGCGGCCTTCGCGTCTGCCTTGGCTCCGTCGGTTCCTACGACGAGGACGACGAGGGTTATGCGCCTTATGTCGAGGTCTTCCCGATGGACGACGTGGAGGGCGACATTGGCGGCGAGACGGCGACGCAGGCGGCGAGCGTGTGCGCACACGTGTGCATTGATTCGTCCGTCACGGCTGACACATGGGACGACGGATCGAAGCAGGATCACGAAACCGGAGTCCGCCGCGCCCGATTCGATTCGCGTCTTTTCGAGCTTGTCAATTTGATCCGCGCCGAGGTTTGCAAGGACGGCCACGGCGCGGTATACTCTACGCAGAAAACAACGTATGACGGCATGACCGCATATCCGGTCTGCTACGCTTCAATCGTCGCCGACTTTCGACAAGTCGCAAGTTGGTAACATCAACAGAAAAGAGGTACACAATGGCCGCAAGAAAAGTAGTTAGAACGCTCACCTATTCTGGAATCTCGCTCCCCATCATTTCGTCGCCTCCGTGCGCCCCGGTTGAGGCCGACGAGGCCGTCGCCGCCGCGTTCGGGGACGCGTCTAAAACCCGCGTCGTTTCCAACTGTCCGACAATCGGGGACTTCACCGTGCAGGTTTTGGACGAGGGCGGGACGCCTCCGACCGTCGGCGCGTCTTCCTCAATCACCGTGACGACGACCTACGGCGACGGAAGCG
>JAKQQT010000335.1 GCA_029564025.1 Armatimonadota bacterium
TACACGTCACGGCGTGGTAAAGGCCTGCAGTCGTGTTGTTGTTGGTTGTCGGAGCGTCCCAACCGGCGCTCGCGCGGGGATTGGAAATGACAACCTTGCTGGGATCGAATTGGAACACGATGACGGCCGCTCCCAACTCCAGCGAACCCTCGGTTGGCATAACGGCTTCGACAACGACATCCGTTGGACCGGTGATGATCCCGGTAGGGATCAGGCGCAACGTCGGTTCCTCAGCGTTCAGCGATGTAGCAAACAAGAAGAGACAGGTCACCAATAGCATTATACGGGAATTCATGTGAAGCACACTCCAGCAGACGATAGAACCGTTCAGGCTCTTAGGTTGACTCAAGGTCAGCTCTGTACTAAATATCATTATATTATCAATTCATTTGTAATAATCAAGAGTGTTAATGTTTTGTCAAGCGCTCAAAATGTCAGTGGCCATGCCCACAGGGAAGCGTTTCGGCCCGGCTGAACGACCAGGGCTAAAGAAAGGGCGGAAGCCGTCCGGCTCCCGCCCGTAATACAGACTCGGTCTGATCAGCCGGCGAATCGCCGGCTCACCACGTCCCAGTTCACCACCTTCCACCACGTTTCCAGGTATTCCGCGCGGCGGTTCTGGTAACGAAGGTAGTAGGCGTGCTCCCACACGTCATTCATCAACAGGGGGGTGTCACCGTTGGAGACCGGGCAATCCTGGTTGGCAGAACTGGTGACTTTCAGTTCACCGGACTTCGTTTTCACCAGCCACGCCCAGCCGCTACCGAACTGCTTCAGTCCGGCGTCGTTGAATTGGGCTTTGAACGCGTCGAACGAGCCGAAGGCCGCGTTGATGGCTTCGGCGAGCGCGCCGGTCGGTTCACCTCCGCCGTTGGGGCTCATCGATTCCCAGAAAAGGGTGTGGTTGAAGTGCCCGCCGCCGTGGTTTCGCACCGGTGTTCGGATATCCTCAGGAACGGCATTCAAGTCGGCCAGCAACTCCTCAAGCGGAACGTCAAACAGCGCCGGGTGCTTTTCCAGGGCGGCGTTCAAATTGGTGACGTAAGCCTGGTGGTGCTTTCCGTGATGCAGGCGCATCGTTTGTTCGTCGATGGCGGCCTCCAGGGCATCGTAAGCGTACGGCAGATCGGCCAGTGTGTGCGGCATCAGGGTCCTCCTTGATATCAAACAAATCTCGATGTCAGGAGGAAACGGCTCGTATGGTCGGCCCCGTTTCCTCACGGAGAGGACACGGGTTGAGGTGTCTGAGTTCCGGAAGGGAACGCGCGTCAGAACGCGGCTTCGATAAGGCGTTTGCCGGATGGTTCGGATGATTCGGGAGTGTCGGTCAGGTGGGCTGTCGAGTTGTAGGTTTCGAGGGTCCAGTGGTCGGCTCGGCGCAGAACGACGGAGATACCGCCGTTGCTGATGCGCATGGAGCCTCTACCGGTGCGTCGTACGCCGAGGAAGGCGCTGACGAAGGCCTTGATAGTTCCGCCGTGTGTCGCCACGACGATCGTCTTTCCGGGATGTTTGTCGGCGAAGGTTCCGATCGTTTTCAGTATCCTCTGCTTCATGGCGCGCCAGGACTCCGCGCCGTGTGGCGTCACCCACTCGCCGCGCCGCAGGGCCGCGTGTCGTTCCGGATCGACGCGTGCGATTTCGGCCATGGTCAGTCCTTCCCATACGCCCCAGCACCGCTCGCGGATTCCGGGATGGGTTGAAAGCGGCGCTTGATGCTGTTCGGCGATGATGCGGCCGGTCTCCATGGCGCGGCCGAGATCACTGGTCAGCACGGCGGCAACCAATTCATCTCGAAGCGCGATCGCGGCGAGTTCAGCCTGCCGGATGCCTTTCGCGTTCATGGGAATGTCGCTGTGTCCCTGAACGCGGGACTGGTCGTTCCATTCCGTCTCGCCGTGTCGAACCAGTATGATTCGCGTTGTCACGTGTTGAAATTCCTTGTCGTCATTCGTCGAAAGAGGCGACGCTTGGAAGCCCCGTACCGTCCATTTTGTGCCGAAGCGTGCCGAACCGCAGGGAAACCACCTCGGCCAGGCTCCATAGTGGAGCCCTGATGTGCGCGGCGACCGTGGTCCAGTTGACCCTTTCAACGACCCCCTGCGCCAGGCAGAATCCGTCCGCGCCGATAAGGCCGACGCTTCGTCCGGTCCACATCCCCGCATTGATGGTAACAACCCGTTCCGCGCGCAGGTCGGTGGCGACGCGGTTGAGGTCTCCACTCGGCGCTCCCAGCACCCACAGCGCCACGCTACCGCCGGCCCGCTCCGCATGTACGACGCGGCAGTTCAGGGTGCGGCCTGCTCCGGCATACTCGCCGGGCACCAGAGGTTGGCCGAAGCCAAGGCGTGTTCCGCGCAGAGACCATTCCAGAAGGGGGGCGACGTGTTCGGCCGCGTTCTGAAAATAAGCCGCCAGTTTCGAACCCCGGCGCAAAGCCCTCAGGCTGGCCGGCTTGATATGCGCGCGCGGATCGGGCTCGGCGCGGACGAAGGGACGCCCCACGCCGCCCAGCCAGCGCTCCATCTCGTCCTTCCGCTGGATGGCAATCACCAGGCCAGGACACAGGGCGTCCACCTTGGCGGTCTTCAGCGCGTGCCCGGCGACCGTATTCACAAAGGATGTCGTGTCGATGATGAGCGGATGCAGGTCCAGTTCCCGCGCCCGATCGGCCAGGCGGCGGATACCTACCACGCACGACATCGGAGCGGAATAGGGAGTTGTCGTGCCGACGAACCACTGCCCGCGCACCTGCCAGTCTCTGCCGCCCGTCTCGCCCGGAATCGCAAGTTCCATCATACCCGGGGGACCGATTTCGGATTGCCCTATATCTCCGTCGATCAGGCCGACCGGATGGCCTTCATTCTGCGCCGTTTTGACGATGTGACGCGCCAGCGTGCTCTTTCCGGTGTCCGCCGCTCCGACGAGGAGAACGGGACCGTGCGCGGCAAGCGCGGCGGCTGTTATGCTGTCCACGGGAACCGCGTTATCGTCTCGGGTGTCCATCATGCTAAAGCATACGCCGAACGGAAAGGATTTGTCAGATGATGACTCGGGTGATGCTTGCCGTGGCCGCGATTCTGTTGGTGATCGCCGGCTGGTTCGTGTTCTCCACCATGCGGGTTTCGTCCGATCCACCGGACGTACAGATCCAGAGCGCCCTGAGTGACGCCGCCACGTCTTACAACACGGGCCGTGTGTGGGATGCCTTGAGCATTGTGTCTTCCGAGTACAAGGACAACACGGGTCTGACGCGCGACCAGTTGACGGCGCTGATCAGCCGGTACCGCGTGGAAGCGCCTGACGCTCTGGTAACCATTGAGAAGGCCGACGTGCAGATCACCGGTGACGAGGCTGTGATTCCGATGGAGGTTTCCATCAGCGGTCCGGCCGGCCGCCGTTATTCGGTGACGCTTCACATGAGACGGGAGAATGTGACGGCCTACGGAGTAATACCGGTCAAGCGGTGGAGGGTCTTCCGGGTGGAAAACATGCCCGAAATGCGGGATATGATATAACCTCCGCGCGTGTCTTGGTTTCAGCGCCTAACATGGAAACGGCGACACCCGCGCGGGGCGATATCTGATCGTCCACGCGGTCGAACGGAAATGTATCGTATGATCACACCCACCCGCGATGAATTTCGATTGCGCGCGCGCCGGGGCAACCTGGTCGCTGTATCGCGCGACATCCTGGCCGATATGCTGACCCCGGTTTCCGCGTTCCGCCGACTGGCCGCAGGCGGCGTGCGGTCTTTCCTGCTGGAGAGCGTGGAAGGCGCGGAGCACGTGGGGCGCTTCTCGTTCCTCGGAGCCCGGCCGTTTCTTGTCATCAGTGTTCGCGGTTCCGCGGTAACGCTGGTCGAGAATGGAGTGACAACCACTCGTACTCTGGCCGAAGGGCAGGACCCTTTGCACGTTCTCAAGGAAATCCTCGCGCGCTACCGGTGGGTCGGCGGTCAGGATATGCCCCCGTTCGTCGGCGGCGCCGTGGGTTTGATGTCATACGACATCGTGCGGCATTTTGAGAAGCTTCCGGACACCTGCTTGGACGACCTGAACGCGCCGGACGCGGTGTTCATGCTGGCGGACACCATCGTTGTGTTCGACCACTTGCGCCACAAACTCAAATTCATCTGCAATGCCCTGGTCGAGGGCGATGCAGACGCGGCATATGACAGAGCCGTCGCGACCATCGACGCCACGGCCCAGGCTCTGATGGAACCAACCCTTCCGAAATGGCCGCGGACGGGCGAAGTGAGCGGCGAGGTGGAATGGAATATGACGCCGGAGGAATACCAGGCGTCGGTCCGAAGAGCGGTCGAATACATCCGCGCGGGCGACTGTATCCAGGTCGTTCTCAGCCAGCGCATGCGCAAGCGAATCAGCGCTGATCCGCTGGACATCTACCGCGCTTTGCGGTTTGTCAACCCGTCTCCGTATATGTTCTATTTGAATTTTGGGGAACTGATCATGGTCGGGTCGTCGCCGGAGATTCTGGTGACGGAAAAAGCCGGTGAAGTGCGGACGAGGCCGATCGCAGGCACCCGTCCGCGCGGCGCCACGCCCGAGGAGGACCTGGCGCTTGAAACCGAGATGCACTCCAGTGAAAAGGAGCGCGCCGAGCACATCATGCTGGTCGATCTGGGACGCAACGACCTGGGCCGCATATCGCGCTTCGGCACGGTGCGCGTGGAGGAGTTGTTTGTCACCGAAAAGTACAGCGACGTGATGCACCTGGTTTCTGACGTGCGCGGAAAACTGCGGCCGGACTGCGACCGTTTTGACGTGTTGCGCGCGGCCTTCCCGGCGGGAACGCTGAGCGGCGCGCCGAAGGTGCGCGCCATGGAGATTATCGACGAACTGGAGCCGACTCGGCGCGGACCGTACGGCGGCGCGGTGGGATATTTCTCGTTCAGCGGCGGCCTGGACACGTGCATCACAATCCGGAGCGCCACGATCCAGGGCGACATCGTAACGGTTCAGGCCGGCGCCGGCATCGTCGCTGACAGCCAACCCGCCGCCGAGCACCAGGAGTGCCGAAACAAGGCCCGTGCCGTTCTG
>JAKQQT010000370.1 GCA_029564025.1 Armatimonadota bacterium
CCACCAGCCATGCAATGGCCTCCTTTCGTACCCGGTCCCGTTCAGTTAGCGTGTGCGGCCCCGGCCGCTGTCTATTCCTGCAGCCAGTCTTCATCGGGCTGCGAATAGTCCCATAATTCCGACGGTTCGAAATACAGCGCAATTTCCCGTTCGGCCGTTTGGGCCGCATCCGAGGCATGCACGATATTCTTTTGCACCGTCAGGCCGAAATCACCTCGAATCGTACCAATATCCGCCTCGCGCGAGTTCGTGGCCCCATTCAGCTTGCGCACGACCGCAATGGCGTCTTCGCCTTCCCACACCATCTGCACGGTGGGCCCCGAGGTGATGAAATCCAACAACCCGGGGTAGAACGGCTTGCCGCGATGCTCCGCGTAATGCCTCTCGGCCAGCGCCTTCGGGACGATCTGCATCTTGAGCCCTACCAGTTTCAGGCCCTTTGCCTCGTACCGCCCGATGACTTCGCCGATGAGACGGCGCCCGACCGCGTCGGGCTTGATCATCACAAACGTCCGCTCTATCACGGGTTCTCCTCAACTGCAGCCCGTGCACCGGGTTACCCGATTCGGACCGGCACACTTCTACCTCGCGCGCCGGATTGCCCGGCGGCAAAACCGTGTGAGTATAGCAAACGCGCGGCGCGACGTTCAAACGGCCGAATCGCGCCATCTAAGATCTTACCGGGAATGGTATCGTCTTGCCATTTGCGATCTTACCGAAGCATGGAAGGCAGGACGATGTCAGGAGAACGGATTTTGGATGGATTGAAGAAGTATCGGAAGCGTTACACGAAGGCGGACCGGGCGGGACGTTCGTTGCTGTTGGACGAATTCTGTGAACAGACCGGGTACCACCGCAAGTACGCCATTGCATTGTTGGGCGCACCGGCGGACAGTCCGCCTCCGGGCAGCACACCCAGGCGACGCGGCCCGACGTATTCGCCCGCGGCCGTTCGTGTGTTGGCCAAGATTTGGAAAGCGGCGAGCTACCCGTGGTCTGTGCGCCTCAAAGCGCTGCTCCCGCAGTGGTTGCCTTGGGCGCGCAAGCATATCCCGGGGGTTAGCCCTGACGTGGAAGCCGAACTGCTGGCGATGAGCCCGCGTCAGATGGACCGCCGACTGGCCGATAAACGCCGCCGCCTCAAACGGCGCATCTACGGCCGCACCAAACCCGGTACCCTGCTCAAACACCAAATCCCGGTAAAGACCGATAATTGGGACGTAGAGGAGCCCGGGTACTGCGAAATTGACCTGGTCTCGCATTCGGGCCCCCACGCGGCGGGTGAGTTCATCTACTCGCTTAACCTCACCGACATTTTCAGCGGATGGGGGGAGAGTTTCGGCATTATGGGCAAGGGTGAACAGGGCGTCGTAGACGCCTTGGACGCGATACGCAGGGCGCTTCCCTTTCCACTCAAGGCCATCGATTCGGACAACGGCTCGGAGTTCATCAACCACCACCTCTACAGGTACTGCAAAAAGCACGGCATCCAATTCACCCGCGGCCGACCCTACAAAAAGGACGACAACGCCCACATCGAGCAGAAGAACTGGACCCATGTGCGCAAACTCTTGGGCTGGGAACGCTACGACACGCACGAGCAACTGGACGCCATTAACCACCTGTACCGCGGCGACTGGCGCACCATGATGAATCTCTACCAGCCCTGTGTGAAACTCAAAGAGAAAGTGCGCGTCGGCAGCCGCATCATCCGTCGCTACGACGAAGCGCACACCCCGCTGGACCGCCTTGTGGCCCACTATGCCAACAAGCGCCTGCCTGCCGCCGTGCGCGCCGCGCTCGCCGTGCGAGAGCAGACCGACCCCTTCGCCCTTTCCTCCAGCATCGACCGCCAGTTCGTCCGACTCGCTACGCCCGCTTCACGAAAAGATCCCCAAGAATACTCTGTACTAGAACAGAGCATCCCCTCCCCGCGGGGAGGGGATGACAGGCCCCAAACCCCAAGGCCAACCTCCTATGTCTGGTAAGAAAACAAATGGCGTGACGATACCCGCCCCGGTAAGATTAGCAAATGGCTTGACAGGGACCGGGTGCCCAGGGGCGAGTTGCCGCGGCAGAGTACCGCGCCGTTGCTGCCAGGAAAGATGACCTATACTACATATGTGTCATATCTGTCATATCGCGAACACGATACTTGTTGTCAGGCCCGCGCTTCCTGTCTACTATGACGCGGAATACACGAATGGGTCGTATGAGTCGCTGGTTCATCGGGCAAGTGTGCTGCGGGTTATTCAGCGGGGAGTGCGCAGAGGTTTCCGGCACTGGGGAGAGGATTGCCATGCAAAGGATTACGAGGTGTACGCGGTCGTGGAGATTTCTGGCGAGGCTTAAATTCACGGTGATTGCGCTCGTGTTTGCCTCCAGTCTCTCGCCGCATGCCGAGGGCGCTTGCGGCGACCCTGCCACCGCTATCCACGCCATCCAGGGCAGCGGTCTTACCAGCCCCCTCGTTGGCCAGACCGTCGAGGTCGAGGGGATCGTCACCGGCGACTTCCAGAACACCCTTGGCGATACACCTCCGGGCCTGGGCGGCTTCTTCATCCAGGCAGCCGACGCCGAGTGGGACGCCGACCCGCTTACGTCCGAAGGGATTTTCGTTTACGACAACGGCTTCGGCGTGGATGTGGAACCCGGCGACCGGGTCCGCGTCGCGGGCACGGTAGCGGAGCGGTTCGGCCAGACGGCCATCACTCCCGTGACCGCCGTCAACGTATGTTCGTCGGGCAACCCGCTCTCGGCTGCCTCGCTCACCCTTCCGGATGACGCCCAGGCAGGCGATGGCCTTGAATACTTCGAGGGGATGCTGGTGACTTTTCCCGGCACCTTGTATGTCGTCGAGCACTACTGTCTCTGGCGTTACGGGCAGGTGGAACTGGCAGTCGAGGGCCGCCTCGACACTCCCACGAATATTGCCGAACCTGGCGCCCCTGCCCTTGCACTGACAGAATTGTACGAACGGCTTCGAATCACTCTCGATGATGGTAAGGGAGCGCAAAACGTTGCGCCTGTACCGTACCTGTGGCCGGACGGCACCCTCCGTGCCGGAGATACGGTCACTGGGCTGACGGGCGTTCTGGACTACGATTT
>JAKQQT010000386.1 GCA_029564025.1 Armatimonadota bacterium
CAATCTCCCGCCGTCTCCCTCTATGGAGATGACATCCTGGAGATGGCGGACGACGAGGTAATAGACGATGAACAAGTATAAGTTCCTTGTGGTTCTGTTCTGCCTGTTTGCATTGGCGGTCTCCGCCAACGCGCAATCGAATACCGCCACGTATCAGTGGACGCGGGACGCCGCCAGTGATTCCTGGTGGACGACTCTTGGCACGGTGTCCACGTCGCCCGGCATCGCCAAAGCGGTGAATGAGTCGGCGACCATCACCGAGATCCTGCCGATTCCGCCCGATGCGACTTTGGCGGCGGTTACGATCCGCAGCGGTACGGCGTCGCCCGTGATTGCGCATGCCAGCGCCGTGGCGGGAGCGATTACGCAAGCCTCGTTCGCCCTGTTCACGTTCCCTACGCGGGATGAGGCGCAGTTTTTCGTGGACAACTATACGAGTCTGACGACTCCCCCGCCCGTGTACGACGTGTACAACTCTAGCGGCACGTACTCGTTTGTGCAGAGTAACGCCGCGAACGCGAACTTTGCCAACTGGGGATCGTACCTGGTGCCCACGGGACGCCAGGGCTACCTGGTGTTCAGCGTGGATCCGACGAGCGCTTCCTACGGCACGATCAACAACTCCGGCGTGACCATCCGCGTGCGGTTTTTGCGGCAGTAGTTGAGACGGAGAAGCGAAGCAGCGGGGCGGACTCAGTTCCGCCCCGCATTCTATCCCCCAATGGAGATATGACTATGAAACGCTTTTTCGTTCTCGCCTTATTGTTCGCGCTTCCATTCACGGCCAGTGCGCAAACATTCCAATGGACCGGCGTAATCAACGACGGTTACCGCGTGACGTTCGGAACCGTGTCCGATGCTCCCGCCGGGGCGACCACGGTTGTGGCGGCGGCCACGGCGACCGAAATCATCCCGATACCCGATGACGCAGAATTCGCGTCCGTTACGATCCGATCCGGCACCGCATCGGCGAATATCACGCACGTTACCGCCGTGGCGGGCAATATCTCTCAAGCGTCATTGACCGTAGCGATGTTCCCGGACTATGAGAGTGCGCTGTTCTACGTGCAAAACCACGCCACGCTG
>JAKQQT010000391.1 GCA_029564025.1 Armatimonadota bacterium
GGGTGATGCACGGCCCGATCACCCACGAAGAAAACCGCGGTCTGAAGGACATGACACGTTCGCAGTGGGCGTACCTTGCGCCCCTGCTGGCGTTGATGGTGTGGTTCGGGGTCGCGCCGAACACGGTGTTCCACAAGACGGAATCCTCCATCAACGCCGTGCTGAACACGATGAACCAGCGGGGAACGACCACAACGTGGCCGGTTGATGCGGTGGGAACCCGATGAGCGTTCAACTGGAATACCGCATCCTGGGACCGCTGATCATTGTCATCTCCTCGGCGTTGATTGCCATGCTGGTCGATGTGTTCGTCAAGCGCAAGGAGTGGGTGGGATTCACCGCCGGCGCGGGTATTATCGGAGCCCTTTTGAACTGCTTCCTGTTGTGGGGGAACAGCCTGGCGTCGACAATGGGCGTGGTTTCGAATACCGGCGCAAGATCAGAAACGGTATCGTCCGGAGTCCTGACCGCCGACAACTACGCCTTGTTCCTGTGCCTTCTCTTCCTCAGTGCCGGATTGATGACGGTCCTGATGTCGCTGTACTGGTTGCGGGAACAACATCTGCATCACGGAGAGTATTACGTCTTGTTGATGTTCGCGCTCAGCGGGATGATGCTGATGGTCCAGTCTCTGGAACTCATTACCATCTTTGTGGCGCTGGAGACTTTCTCGATCTCGCTTTACGTTCTATCGGCGTTTGCGCGTGACAAGGAGCGTTCATCGGAAGCCGGACTCAAATATCTACTGCTGGGCGCCTTCTCCTCCGCGTTCCTTCTGTACGGCATCGCCCTCGTCTACGGAGCGCTCGGGACGACGAACCTCACCGATATCGCCGCGAAACTGGCCCAGGTGAACGCCGCCGGCGGTTCGGGCGCGATGCTTCCTGTGGGAATAGGCCTGATACTGGTGGGCCTTGCGTTCAAGGTAGCCGCAGTGCCGTTCCATCTCTGGACACCCGATGTTTACGAAGGCGCGCCAACCCCGATCACGGCGTTCATGTCTGTCGCCACCAAGGCCGCGGCATTCGGCGTGATGGCGCGGATTCTGTTGGGCGTTTTCCCCACAAATGCGGGGTTGTGGATTCCGCTGGTTTCGGCCATGGCTTTTGCCACCATGATCATCGGCAATCTGGTCGCGTTGTGGCAGGACAACATCAAGCGCATGTTGGCGTATTCGAGCATCGCGCACGCGGGCTACCTGTTGATCGGAATCGCCGCGCGGGACTACACCGGCGTGTTGTTCTACCTGCTGTGTTATGCGGTGATGAACCTGGGAGCGTTTGCTGTGGTGGCGTTCCTGTCCGGCAACAATCGCGAGTTCACACGCGTGGATGACTTCCGCGGCCTGGCGGCGAAGCACCCGTGGGCGGCGGTTTCGATGACCATCTTCATGTTCAGCCTTACCGGCATCCCGCCCGCTATCGGCTACTACGGCAAGTTCCTGCTGTTCGGAAACGCGGTTCGCGCCGGACTGACCGGCCTGGTTATCGTCGGTGTTCTCACCAGCGTGGTGTCTGCTTATTACTACCTTCGGGTGGTGGTTGCGATGTGGATGCGCGAGGAAGAGGCGCCGGTCGAAACCGCCCGAAACGCGCCGGGACTGGTGTTCGTGATAGCTCTGTGTGCGGTTCTGGCGCTTGGTCTCGGCCTGGCTCCACAGGGTGCGGTTGGTCTTTCCGAAAGAGCGTCTCCACAACCGGCAAGGATATCCCAGGTCGGAAGGAGCAGTGACATCGAACGTGCCGAGATTTTCAGGGCCCGCGCGTTGGGTTATGTCGAACTGCCGGAGGTTTCGCTCAGGCTGTCACCGACGCCCGCTATGCCACCGGAACGAAGCGCACGCCCAGAGCCTGTTCCAACCCGGTAGTCAGGGCCTCCGCGACTTCCGCGAACGCTACCGGTCTGCCCAGCAATTCTTCCAGAGCGGCGACCGAACCTCCAATTGGGCCGGAGAAGACCTCGCTGTACAGTGGTTCCGGCGAGCCCAGGTAGAGTGTTCCGTGCTCAAGCAAGGCTCCGCGCGAGCGCTTCTGCGCACTACCCATCACCTTGCGGCCCGAAGTCTGCAGATCCGCTCCAGCAACCGCCGCGAAGCAGTCCGCGGGATTCCGGCCTTCCGGCATCGTTCGCAAACCATCGTCAACCGGCACGCCCAGCAATCGGAGCCCATATGCCAGGCCTTCCGCGATGTGTCGATGATCTTCTGTGACGTTTGTGGAGAAACAAGGAGTGACGAGGGCGTAGGTCAGGTCATGATAATGCAGTATTGCTCGTCCGCCGGAAGGGCGTCGAACGATGTCGACTCCGTCGATTTGGGTGATGACGCCGTGCCGTGGATTGTTGAGGTCCTGATTGCGCCCCAGCGAGATACAGGGCGGTTTCCACCGGTAGAAGCGCAGGCAGGGGAAAGCGCCGACGGGATGGCGGTTGGCCAACCAGGCGACGCAGGAGTCCAGCAGATCACTGTCGCAGCGCATCTGCTCCTCACCGGTAGCCGTAAGGGTTGGGAGAAGACAGCCTGTCACTCGTCCGCAGGAGGCATCCACCGTACGTCCAACCGCTTGGCGGCTTCCACTTCATCCACACGAGTCACCGGCATCGTATGCGGCGCGGAGTGAACGAGTACCGGGTCCTCTTCCGCGATTTTGTTCAGGGCGTCAATGAAGGCGTCCAGCGTCTCGCGGGTTTCGGTTTCGGTCGGCTCAATCATCAGCGCTTCCGGCACGATCAGCGGGAAGTACACGGTTGGCGGGTGGTATCCGTAATCCATCAACCGCTTGGCGATGTCCAGTGTGCGGATGCCGCGGGCCTTCTTGAGTTCCGAAGCCGAGGCTACGAACTCGTGCATGCACGTCTCGGGGTAGGCGACAGGATAGGTCTTCTCGACACCAACGCGTATATAGTTGGCATTCAGTACCGCGTTTTCGGCAACCGCGCGGAGGCCGTCAGGGCCGAGCGAACGGATATAAGTGTACGCGCGAAGCATAACGGCGAAGTTGCCGCTGGTTCCATGCAACCGGCCGATGCTGTGTTTCAAGTCGGCGGCCCATTCCAGCGTTCCATCTTCTGTCTCTTTGGCGTAAGGGACAGGCAGGAACGGCTTGAGAACTTCTTTGACAGCCACGGCGCCGCAACCGGGGCCGCCTCCCCCGTGCGGCGTGGAGAACGTTTTGTGCAGGTTGAAGTGCATCACGTCGAAGCCCATGTCGCCCGGCCTGGCTATACCGACGATGGCGTTCATGTTGGCTCCGTCGCAGTACATCAACCCACCCGCCGAATGGACGATACCGGCGATCTCCTCAATCTGATCCTCGAACAGCCCAAGCGTGTTGGGATTCGTCATCATCATGCCGGCCGTGTTCGGTCCGACCGCCGCGCGAACCGCATCCACATCCACGCGACCACGGCTGTTGCTCGGGATTTTGACGATCTTGAGACCGACGAGATTCGCCGTGGCGGGATTGGTACCGTGCGCTGAATCCGGCACCAGCATCTCGGTGCGCTTCGGATCATTGCGATGACGGTGGTACGCACGGATGAGGAGAAGGCCCGTCATCTCTCCCTGCGCGCCTGCGGCGGGTTGCAGGGTGACCGCGTCCATACCCCCGATTTCCGCTAGGGCGTTCTGTAATTCAAAAATAATCTGCAACGCGCCCTGACACGTAGCCGACGGTTGGGAGGGGTGCAGTTCCGAGAACGCGGGCATGGCCGCGATACGTTCATTCAATCGCGGATTGTGCTTCATCGTGCATGAACCCAGCGGGTAAAGGCCCATGTCAATTCCGTAGTTGCGCTGGCTTAACAGCGTGAAATGACGCGTGACATCGACCTCGCTCAGTTCCGTAAGAGGCAGGTCTTCGCGAAGTTCCGACGCCGGTAGATACCGCTCGGCTGAACCGGATGGTTCGGGGTAGCGCCCGCCCGTGCGTCCGGGCCGCGATTTGTCGAACAATGTCGGAATCGGTTCCATATCGGATTTCTGTTTCGTCACAGTTTGCGCAGGATACCCACCAGGCGGTCAATGTCGTCCGGTGTGATCATCTCGGTACAGCAGAACAAGGCGGTCTGCTCCAGCATGGCATTGTCCGGCTCGAGATCCACGGGTCCAATGATGCCTTCCCCGGCCAGGATCGCGTTCAATTCCGGGACACGCAACGGAGCGCGGACGGCGAATTCGTGGAAGAACGGTCCCGGATGAACCGGTTCCCAACCGGGCAGGGCGGTGATGGCGTCGTAGGCCTCGTGGGCGCGTTCCACACAGAGTTCGGCCACCCGCTTCATGCCGTGCCGGCCTAGAAGCGCCATATACACCGTGGCGCCAAGCGCGAACAACGCTTCATTGGTGCAGATGTTGGAAGATGCCTTCTCGCGGCGGATATGCTGTTCCCGTGTCTGAAGCGTAAGCGTATACGCGCGGCGTCCTTCCCCGTCCACGGTTGCGCCCACCAGCCGGCCCGGCATCTGTCTGATGTACTGCCGTCGGCAGGCGAACAAACCGACCAGAGGGCCGCCGTAGTTCATCGGCAATCCGAGGGCCTGGCCTTCTGCTACGGCTATGTCAGCGGGCCACTCGCCGGGCGGCTTCAACAATGCCATGGCAATGGGGTTGACAGCGGCGATAACCAGTGCTCCGGCCTTGTCGGCTTCTTCGGCAAGCGTCTGAACCGGTTCCAGGCGTCCCATGCAGTTCGGTTGGGGAATCACCAGGGCCGCTGAAGGAGTTTCAAGCGCGGCCCTGACCGCCTCTAAATCGGTTACCCCACCTTCGTGTGGAAGCAATACGACTTCGATGCTCTGGCCCTGGGCGTAAGTGCGGACCACCTTCGTCCACGCAGGGTGCAGGGTCGTCGGGATGATCGCGCGGTTGATGCCCTTGATGGAGCATGCCATCACAACCGCTTCCGCGAGCGCCGAGGCTCCGTCGTACATGCTGGCGTTCGCGACTTCCATCCCCAGAAGTTGGCACGTGAGTGTTTGAAACTCGTAGATGGACTGCAACATGCCCTGACTTCGTTCCGGCTGATAGGGCGTGTAGGAGGTGAAGAACTCCGCACGGCCCATGATCGCGGGTACCAGGCTGGGGGTAAAGTGCCGGTAGACACCGTCGCCGCTGAAGCACGGAGCCTGTGTGGCGTCCATATTCTTCGCGCCGATGCGGGCCAGTTCGCGTACTGCTTCGGGCTCCGACAAAGCCGGTGGCAGGTCAAGCAGTCCGTTTACCCTCAACGATGCCGGTATGGACGCGAACAGGTCCTCCAGAGACGAAAGCCCGATGCGTTCGAGCATCGCCTGCTGGTCGGCCGGCGTATGTGGAACGTAGCCTGGCACGTATCAGGCCTCCGTGAATTCGGCGTAATCCGACGCTGTCAGCAGGTTTTCCAGTTCCGAGGGATTGGAAAGGCGGACCTTCAGCATCCACGAACCGTACGGATCTCCGTTGATGACTTCGGGATCATCAAGAACGGGCTGGTTCAGTTCGGTGATCACTCCGGTGACGGGCGCGATCAGTTCGGAAGCCGCTTTCACCGATTCCACCGTTCCGAACGGATCGTCGTATGTCAGTTCGCGGCCGAGATCGGGCAGTTCCAGATAGGTGATATCACCCAGTTCTGCCTGGGCATAGTCGGTGATTCCAATCGTGACGGTACCGTCTCCGTTGTCAAGAACCCATTCGTGGGTCTGGCTGTACTTGAGGTTTCCGGGTATATCCATTCTTTGTATTCCAGTGTGGTAAGGGTCTTTTCCGTTTATCAGCGTTTATAGAACGGAAGAGAAGTGATGGACGCGGGGAGTTGCTTCCCGCGCATTTCGAGTAAAGCGCTTTCGGGCGAATGGGACGGGACGTAGCAAATACCGATGGCGCGGTTCAGTGTCGGCGACATCGTGCCGCTCGTGACGCGGCCTTCGCGCCCGTCGGCGAACGTGATGACCGTGTCCTGACGGGGAACGGCCCGCTCGTCTACAGGCACAACACCGCGAAGAACACGGGTGATTCCCGATTCCCGGGCGGAAAGCATTGCGTCCCGGCCGACAAAGTCCCCCTTGGCGGGCTTGACCACCCAACCCAGGCCTGCTTCATAGGGATTTGTGGTGGTGTCTATCTCGTGACCATAAAGCGGATAGGACGCTTCGATGCGAAGAACATCCCGTGCTCCCAGTCCGCATGGTCTGGCCCCGGCATTGGCAAGCGTCACCCAGATCTCAGGCGAGTCATCGGGAGTGCAGAACAACTCAAAACCGTCTTCGCCGGTGTAGCCAGTTCGGGCAATGTGAACGGCAGTCCTTTTCGTCAGAGCGCGAAACTCCGCCTTCGTGTGCGAGAAGTAACGCAGGCCGGCGAGGTCGGTTCCCGAAACAAAGGGTGCGAGCAGGTCTTGGGAGTTCGGACCTTGCAGGGCGATCAAAGCGTAGTCGTCAGACGCGTCACGCCAGGTTACATCATCGCCGGATCCGCGGGAAGACATCCATCCAAAGTCCTGTTCACGGTTGGAGGCGTTGACGACAATCAGGAACTCCGGTTCAGCAGTACCGTCGTCCCAGCGGTAAACGATCAAGTCGTCCAGAATGCCTCCGTCGTCGCGGCACATCAGGCTGTACTGTGCGCGTCCGGGAGCCAACTTCGATGCGTCGTTGGTCAGCAGTCGTTGAACGGCGGACAGGGCGCCGGGTCCCGAGACAACCACCTGTCCCATATGGCTGACATCGAACAGGCCGGCGGCGGAGCGTACGATACGTGCTTCCTGAAGAATGCCGGTGTACTGGACCGGCATCTCCCATCCGGCGAACGGGACCAGTCGGGCGCCCGACGACGCGTGCGTTAGATATAGTGGAGTTCTTTGTAACACGTAAGAAAGGATAGGACCCCGGTTGACTTCGGGCAAGTGAAATAGTGTATATGCGGGAAAACATTGACGCGCGGGTTCCGAACGACTAAAATGCTGTAGGCTGGGAGCGGCATTGCCGCTACCACATTTTTTGTCGTCTTTCCAAAGAGGGGTTAACTGTGGCCAATTTGTCGCTGGAAGAGATAGAGATCAAGCTGGGTAGTCGCTATGCCCTGACCGTTCTGGCCGGAAAACGCGCCCAGGAACTTCGCCGCGGATCGGACCGCCTGGTCACCACGGAAGCCACCAACCCGGTGGTTATCGCCCTTCAGGAAATTCAAGCGGGTCTCATTTATCCGGTGGCTCCGGTCGCTCCAGAGGAAAAGGAAATCGAAGTAGCCCCGGCAACCGACGCCGATTTTGAAGCGGACAACGCCGTGGAGCCGGACCCGCAGATGGCCGCGTTGTTGAAGGAAACGGCCCCCGTCGTCGACGAACCCGTGGCGGTGGTGGCTGACGATGTGGAAGCCGCGCCGGCCGAAGCCGAGCCGGAAGCGTCCACTGAGACCGTTGAAGCCTCTGCCGTGACCGAGGAAATACCGGCTCCCAAACCTCGCGCCCGCCGCAAGAAGGTCGTGGAAGAGACCATCTCCCCGGAGACCGAGGAAATCGAAGAAACCGCTGATCCGGTTGCCGAGTAATGCGGCGGCGGCACGGAGACAGCCAAACTGTGAAGCGCGATTATTACGAAGTTTTGGGTGTCGGACGCACGGCCACGCTGGACGACATCAAGAAATCGTACCGCAGGCTGGCCCGTCAGTACCATCCCGACGTCAACAAGGATCACGACGCGGAAGAGCGCTTCAAGGAGATTGGTGAAGCCTACTCTGTTCTGAGTGATCCGGACAAGAAGGCCGTTTACGACCAATTCGGACACGACGGCCTCAACGGTCAGTCAGGCGGATTCGCGGACTTCACCGGCTTCGATATCGGCGACATCTTCGATCAGTTTTTCGGCGGCGGCGCCAGGCCAAAACGAGACGCCGAACGCGGCAACGACCTTCGGTTCGACATCTCCATCACTCTGGAAGAAGCCGCCACCGGACTGGAACGACCGGTTTCGATTCCCCGGTCGAAGCCGTGCCCGGACTGCGAAGCCACAGGAGCGAAACCCGGAACCTCCTTCGATACGTGTTCCGTCTGCCGGGGTACGGGTCAGATCCGGCGCACACAGCAGACCATCCTGGGTTCTTTCTCGTCGGTGTCACCGTGCGTCAACTGCCGGGGAACGGGCCGTATACTCAAGGATCCGTGCGTCTCCTGCCGTGGTGAAGGGCGTGTTCATACGGATGAGCCTGTGGTTATTCGCATCCCGGTCGGCGTGGAAGACGGCACCCGACTGCAGATTCGCGGAGCAGGCGAAGCAGGAACGCGCGGAGGACCGCCGGGAGACCTCTACGTTTTCATTACCGTTGAACCGCACGAGATTTTCGAGCGGCGAGGCAGGGAACTGCACCTGGAAGTTCCGATCACCTTTGCGCAGGCGGCTCTCGGCGCTACGAAAACAATCCCGGGCCTGGACGGACCGAAGGAATTGTCCATCAATGCCGGCACGCAGAACGGACAGGTCATCCGTATACGTGAGGCGGGCATGCCGGGTCTTCACGGTCGCGGCAAGGGAGATCTGCACGCTCATATACGTGTGATTACACCCACGAAACTCACCGACCGCCAGAAGGATCTCCTCCGCGAGTTCGCGAAGGACGATCCGAACCTGGATGAAGACAAGGGACTGCTCGGGCGCATCAAGGACGCCATCTTCGGGGACTGACACGCTGTCATGAAGTGGGCGCGCATATCAGTCCGCACCTCGGACTCCGCATTGGAACCTGTATACGCGCTGGCCGAAAGGATCGGCGCCAACGGGGTGCTCTTCGAGGAAGGACCCGGCGTGGTCTGCTTTCTGCCGGTTGACGATCGCCTGGAAACATCCCTCCTGAACCTTCGAGCGGCTCTGGACGAACTGAGGCAGTTCGGCATCGATCCCGGGCCGGCTGAGATCACGATTACATTCGAAGATGACCGGGATTGGGCCAATGCGTGGCGCGAGCACTTTCACCCCCTTGAAATCACCCCAACGCTGACTGTTGTCCCCGCGTGGCAGGAATACAAACCCCGACCGGATGAACGGATCATACGAATGGACCCCGGAATGGCGTTTGGAACCGGCGGTCATGCGGCTACACGTACTTGCCTGCGAGCACTTGAGAGGTATACGCCCGGAAAGAACCGGATTGCCGACATCGGTTGCGGTTCCGGAATCCTCGCTGTAGCGGCGGCTCTGATGGGCGCACGGGATGTGTTGGCTATCGACGATGACCCGGTGGCGGTACGGGTGGCGAACGAAAATATCGCGCTGAACGGAGTATCCGACAGAGTCCGTATCCGGCAAGGCAACCTGCTGGAGGGCGTGGAAGAGCGTTTCGATGTGATTGTTGCGAACATTCTGCCGCACGTCGTTGCCGCAATGGCGGAATCGGCACACGCCTGTCTTGATTCCGGGGGACTTTACATCACTTCTGGCTTCACACGCAACACGGATGCTCTGGTGCGCGATCGAATGGTCTCAGCCGGATTCCAAATGGAACCCAACCTGGAGGAAGACGGTTGGTTGTGTCTGGTCGGCCGCCGCTGATTGCCCTATCGAGACGCGATCATATGTTCGGTAAGGGATTGGAGACGCGTCGGCACCATCAAGGTCTGGCCCTCACGCAGGCTTCCGCCGTTCTCCAGTCCGTTCATTTCCTCAAGCCGGGCGATACGACGCAGAATGTACTCGTCCGGGTCTCCGTATCTTTCAGCGATGGCCCAAAGCGTGTCGCCCTGTTGAACCTGTACGGATACAGTGGAAGAGGGCGGAGCAGGCGGCAGGTAAGCACCGACCGCCAGCCACGCGAGAGCCAGTGTAACCAGGACGGTTGCAATCCGTTTCTGTACGATGCTTGCTCGAAGGTGGCGCGAATGCCGGAGCGGAGCGTGGACCAGTCTGCCAGCGCTTGACGGGAACGAGATGGCTTCCATCGGTATCTCCTTGTACAAGTTTCTTTCCTTAACATCGACAGGAAGTTGGTTTGTATGAAGACATTATACGAATGCCTGTTCGGTAAAGGCAAACGCCTGTTCGGTTTTTCTTCTTTTTTCGTTTTCCTGCTTGGTTTGACGCTTACAACCAGCGCCGGGCCGAAGCCGGCGGTCTTCTGGGGAGAGGCAACGGCCCGGGTGGAAGGGAAGTCGATTGTCGTCCGTGCGAGATTGAGAAACGATCAGACCGATGTGTGGCGTCTGTTCGGCCCGGACCGGGTGGTGTTTAGCGCGATGGTTGTGGACGGTTCCGGCAATCCGGTTCCGAATTGCTCCGGTGAGGTTGGTTTTGCGTATCCGGTACCGCAAGGAACGTGGGCTACGGTTGATGCGATGCGCATCCAGGCGCCATCACTTCCGGGTCGCTACACCGTACTGGTGGGTCCGGTCCGCTATCCCGCCGGCGCTCGCCGGGGCGTGGCGCTGGACGTGAAGCAGGTGGAGATCGTAATTCCGTAGAATCCGGAATGATCCATCACTTCTCAGATACACACGTAGGGGCACGGTATGCCGTGCCCCTACCGATTCAACAAACGATGACTCGGGGTGATGGATAACTACCGCGTCAGGTTGATGGATCCGCTTCGCAGGTCGTATTCGGCCTTCAAGTCCAGTGCTTCGGCAAGGAAGCGGGTCGGAACCAGTGTGCGCCCGTTCTCAATGCGGATCGGGGCGTCAAGTCTGACGGCCTTGCCGTTGACCATGGCGAAGTCGGCGCCGATGCGGAGCGAGATTTCGGCCCGGGCGCCGGTGGCGCGAACCATGCGGGTCTTCGGATCCCAGGTCAGGCTTCCGCCGGAGCGTTCATACAAATGGCGAATCGGCACCAGGGTCATTCCGTCCTCAACTCGCGGTGCGACGTCAAACTGCACCGGAATGCCGTTCATGGCGATGCGCACGGGAGTCGGTACCACCACGGGGCGTCCAACTTCCAAGCGCGCTTTGGGCTTGATATGGTTCGCGGACGCCAGTTTCCTGGCAGGCACTCCGTACCGCTTCGCAATCTTCGCTCCGGTCTCTCCGGGCCGCGCGGCGTGGATGATGTTGCCGTTCTTCACGCGGTCAACGGGCAATTCCTGTACGAATACGGGATCCAGCACCGTTTCGGATTTCGCCATTCTGACCGGCGTGACAGGGGCCGCTTGACGGGTGGCGACGTTCGGAACGTGAACCACGGGCTCGGTGGTAAAGGTTGGTTTGACCTCCTGACGAGCCACCGGCGCCGGCGCTTTGACCATGAGGACCGGTTTCGGAGCCGCCGGAACGATGACGTCGGATTCAACGATCGGCGCCGGAGTGACAATCGGTTTGGGAACGGCGATATCGGCCTTGGCCATGCGAACCGGTTTGTCCGGTTGAGGGGCAGTTGCCGATTTCTGCTTAGGGATGAGTATTGGTTTGGCCGGCGGAGCCGTCAGAGGCTTGGCCGGTTTCGGAGTGATTTCACGAATAACAGGTTTCGGAGCAGGCGCTACTTTTTTATCGGCGGCGGGTGCGACGATAGTCTTCTGTTCCTGGGGCGGAGTCGCCGGTTTCATTGGAACTGCCGGTTTCTGTTTCGGCGTGATGGGCGTCGGTTTGGGTGACACGATGACCGGTTTCTCTGCTTCGGCGGCCATGCGAACAGGCTTGGCCGGGGCGGTGGGTTTCACAGGCTGTGGCGCTTCGAGGGCGGCAACCACAGGCGCGGCCGTTGTCGGAATCGGTTCTGCCACCGGGGCCGGAGTCGGCGTGTTGATCTCTTCGTCCAATGCCGTCGCGCCGCCGGGGTTGTTGATGTTCAGCGTCACCGTATTGGCGATACCCTTGTTGTCCACTGCGTCATAGGCGTACGCTTCCAGCGTCAGTTTGCCGTTCGGATGGTTGGTGGTATCAATCGGGAAAGAGTAGGGAGCGCTGTTGGTTACCGAGCGTAATTCCTTGTCCACGAAAAGGGATACATACGGATTCTGGCCGCTGTTGTCGGTGGCAAGGATCTTGACGTCAATGACGCCTTCCACCTCGGCGCCGTTGGCCGGTTCCACGATGGCAATCTGCGGAGGCGTGGTATCGCCGACCACGTCGTCGCCGACGTTCACGGGAACGCCGCTTTGACCAATCATTCGGTTGGATTTGTCGAACAACTGGATGACGATCTTGTGAGCGCCCGAACCTGCCGTGTTTGAGTCCCAGCCGAACGTGACAGAACCGGTTCCGACCGCCGGGCTGAACTTGCGCTCACCGGCAACCTGACCGTCCACCAGAAGGCGAGCCATCGCCACGGGGCGCGGCGCGTTGAAGCGGGCCAGGGCGATGACATTCCGACCGCTGACGGAGCTGTTGATAGCGGGGGTCAGGATCACGGGATTGGGCTGGGTGGCGGCCATTACGCCGGCGGCGCCTGGAAGGGCAAAGGCGGTCGCGGCGGCCAGACGTCGGGCGGTGCGTTTTTTCATTCGGTTGTCCTCAAGAAAAGGGCTACGCGCGGCCGGGTGGCCGTCACTGCCGGATGCATTCTAGCATAAACACGCACGCTCAGGGTAGGCAATCAAGCGGAGTTTGGGCGTTAATCCTACCATGAACGGGTTACCGAGTTCAATAGGAGACAAGACAAAGCATGGTTGATATGGATACCCTGGTTTCCCTCTGCAAGAGACGGGGGTTCGTTTTCCAGAGCAGTGAGATATACGGCGGAGCGGGAAGCGTGTTTGACTACGGTCCCGTTGGCGTTCTGTTGAAGAACAACGTCAAGAACGCCTGGTGGAGGTCCATGGTCCAGGAACGCGACGACATCGAAGGTCTCGATGCGGCGATCCTGATGCCGGAACGCGTGTGGGAGGCCAGCGGACACCTCGCTTCGTTCACGGACCCGATGGTGGATTGCAAGGACTGCAAGCGCCGTTTCCGCGCTGACACGCTGTTGGAGGATATCGCGCCGGAACGCCTGACCGCGCTGGGAACCACCGAACCGAACGAAGAGCAGTTGGCCGAGGCCTTGGTTGGACTGAAGTGCCCGGAATGCCAGGGCGAACTGACGCCGCCGAGAACCTTCAACCTGCTGATGAAGACCGAACTGGGCGTGACCCAGGACGGATCCAACGTGGCTTATCTTCGCGGCGAGACCTGCCAGGGCATCTACGTCAACTTCAAAAACGTGGAGATGAACGGCCGGCGCAAGTTGCCGTTCGGAATCGCGCAGATCGGCAAGGCATTCCGCAACGAGGTCACCCCCCGCAATTACACTTTCCGGTCGCGGGAGTTTGAGCAGATGGAGTTGGAGTTTTTCATC
>JAKQQT010000399.1 GCA_029564025.1 Armatimonadota bacterium
GTCCCGCACCATCGTGCCGGCGTTCAAGGTTGTTGCGGTAACCGAGGAGCCCTTCGGCGCGCATCCCGGATACACGCCAGGCTTCTACGACATGGATCTTGGCTACGGCTATCTGTACAAGGAAGCCTCCAATACCGTCGAGGGATTTCAGGTGTTTCTGGACGAATGGGTGTTCGGCGTGAAGGACCGCACAGAGTACGTCAATCACTACATTCAAAAGTTCGGATATGCCCAGTACAAAAAACTGCAGGCGAAATTCGACTACGGCTACCCCGTATCCTACACGTACTGAAGAGGAGGTGGACGCATGAGCAATCATCCCAATGATTACATCAAGCCGGAATTGATGGCCTGCTGCGGCGCTCGGGAAATCCGGGACGGGGACATTGTGGTTGTGGGAACGGGTTTCCCCACCATGTCGGCGAATATCGCCCGCTACACACACGCGACCAATGCCACGCTGATGCAGGAATCAGGCGTGTTTGACGCGCGGCCGGCGAGGCCGGCGCTTTCCGTGGGAGATCCCTGCCTGAACCCCGGCGCGGCAATGATCGGCGGACTCACGGATGTCATGGGGATGTTTCTGCAGGGCGGATGGGTGGATGTGGGATTTCTGGCCGGAAGCCAAATCGACAAGTACGGAAACATCAACACCACCGCCATCGGCGATTATGCAAAGCCGAAAAGCCGCCTTCCCGGCTCCGGCGGCGCGAACCCCATCGGAGCGCTTGCCAAAAGGGTGCTCATTATTGCGCTTCACAACACGCGCAGCCTGGCCGCAAAGGTGGACTTCATCACAACCCCCGGTTATCTGGATGGCCCGGGCGGCCGGGAGCGGTGGGGGCTCCCGCCGGAAACGGGTCCACAGGTTATCATCACCAACAAGGCCGTTCTGCGGTTCGATGCGACGACCAAAGAGGCCTATCTCGAAAGCTTTCATCCCGGGACGTCGGTGGACGAAGTGGTCAAACTGACCCCGTGGGACCTCAAGGTGAGCGACGACGTCCATGAAACCGAGCCGCCCCGTGCCGAAGAAATCCGCGTCATCCGGGACGTCATCGATCCTCACCGGATGATCGCGATCTACGAGAAACGCGGATATGTGTAGGAGCGTTTAACCGGTTGTTCCCGCACGGGGCATTTTGTTTTTTAAAGGAGGAGATGAACGATGGAGTACACGCAACAACTGATTCGGTTTTGTTCTGATCTGTCTTTCGATACCCTGCCGGAAGAGGTGCGGCACAAAGTGAAACTCTGTGTCCTGGACTATGTGGCTAATATTTACGGATCGCTGGAGCTGGATGCCGTGCGCTCGTCGGTTGACTTCGTCCGGTCGCTGGGCGGCCCCGAAGCCGCGACGGCGCTGGGCTGCGGATTCAAGACCGGATTGCAGAACGCGGCTTTCATCAACGGACTGACCGGCGAGGCCATCGAGGCGCAGGACGGGCTTCGCTTCGGAGGCAATCATTCGGGCGTGTCCGTCATTCCGGCGTCGCTGGCCGTTGCGGAAAGCCTGGAGCTTACCGGCAAGCGTCTGATCGAGGCGGTAGCGGTTGGTTACGAGGTATCCAACCGGGCAGCGGCGGCCATGCATCCCTATCACACCCTGTCGGGATTTCTGCCCACCGGCACCTGCGGAACATTAGGCTCGGCCGTGGCGGTTTCCAAACTGATGGGTCAGGCCTATCCCGTGATGCTCAACGCCATCGGCATTGCCGGCTATATTCTGCCCGTTTCCATGGCGGAGCAGCT
>JAKQQT010000406.1 GCA_029564025.1 Armatimonadota bacterium
AGGTAACTGCTGTCACGCGGGCCGGGACTGGCTTCGGGATGGTATTGAATCGTAAACACCGGGTATTCCTTGTGCCGCAGTCCTTCCACGGTGTTGTCGTTCATGTTGATGTGGCTGACCTCCAAGCCGGTGTCCTTGATGGTCTCCGGGTCCACCGCGTATCCGTGGTTCTGGCTGGTGATGCTGACCCTGCCCGTGGCCAGATCCTTTACCGGGTGGTTGCCGCCCCGATGGCCGAAAGTCAGTTTGTAAGAGCGTCCGCCGAACGCGTACGCCATCAACTGATGCCCGAGGCAGATGCCCGCAACCGGCGTTCCGCTGACCGCCAGTTTGTTCACCGTATCGTACAAATACCCGAGTCGCGAAGGATCGCCGGGACCCGGCGAAAGGAAAATTCCGTCCGGCTTCGCGTCGAGGATTTCCTGCGCGGTGGTTGTGCAGGGCCAGACCGTCACCTCACATCCCACGTAGTTGAGGCTACGCAGAATGTTTCGTTTGACGCCCAGGTCCAGAAGTGCCACTCGGTACCTGGTCTCTTCCGCCTGTGTCAGCCATTTCGCGCGCACCGGATCGTCACCGCAACCGCCAGTCCACAGCGTCGGTTCCCGAATCGAGCATTCCCGCACAAAATCGCGGGTGTCGTAGGCCGGCGCTTCCGCCAGTATGGCACGCAGTTCGTCCCTGGTATGCTCATGCGAGATGGCGCCCATCATCACGCCCTTGTTCCGCAAATGCCGCGTCAAAGCCCGCGTGTCGATACCCTGTATTCCGACCACTCCGTTGCGTTTGAGATACGAACCCAGGTCGCCCGTGCTTCGCCAGTTGCTCGGTGTGTCGCACAACTCGCGGACCACGAATCCCGCCACCTGAACGCGTTCCGATTCCTCGTCCAGTTCGACCACCCCGTAGTTTCCAATCAGCGGATAGGTAAGCGTCAGAATCTGGCCGCGGAACGATGGATCGGTCAGCATTTCCTGATAGCCGGTCATGCCCGTGGTGAACACAACCTCGCCGGTGGATACGCCGCTCGCGCCGATGGCTTCCCCCTCAAAGACCATCCCGTCTTCCAGCATCAACAGGGCTTTCATATCAGGCTTCCTGCCCGTCACTTTCTTCAGAGATATCGTGCGTTATCTCGCCGCCGCGAATCGTCATCGAAACCTTACCCGGCAAGGTCCACCGGTCGAACGGCGTGTTCTTGCTGAGTGATTTCAACCGCCCGGCTTCCACGATCCATGTCGCGTCCGGATTGAACACGCACACGTCCGCCGGAGCGCCGACCGTCAGGCTCCCCCACGATACATTCAGGTCCTCGACCGGCACGCGGTCGCCGGTCAGCACGCCCACCGGCTCGATGGTCAACTTCGCAATCGCTTCGGAAAGCGTCAGGATACCCGGCTCCACCAACTCCTTGAGCGTCAAACCGAGTGCGGTTTCCAGTCCGACGATGCCGAACGCGGCCTCGGCGAACGTGGTGTCCTTGTCCTCCAGCGAGTGCGGCGCGTGGTCGGTGGCGATACAGTCGATGGTCCCATCCGCCAGCCCCGCCTTCACCGCCTCCACGTCGCCGGCGGTTCTCAGCGGAGGGTTCATCTTCGTGTTCGTGCTGTAGCCGAACAACGCCTCATCGGTCAGAGAGAAGTGATGCGGACACGCCTCGGCTGTCACCTTCACGCCGCGTTTTTTTGCCGTGCGAACGGCTGACACGGAACCCGCCGTGCTGATGTGCGCGATGTGCAGTCGGCAACCGGACGCTTCGGCCAGCGCGATGTTGCGCTCCACCATGCTCTCTTCCGCCATCGCCGGCATTCCCGCCAGACCCAGCGTACTGCTGACGGCGCCTTCGTGGCAGTAGGCCCCTTTCGTCAGCGCCTTGTCCTCGCAATGAACCATCAGCACCCGGTCCAACGGCGCCAGGTACTCCATGATGCGCCGCATCACCAGCCCGTTCTGGATTGGAAATGCGTCGTCGGTGAAGGCAACCGCGCCGGCTGACACCATGTCGGCCATCTCGGACATCCGGCCTTCATCGTAATCCTGAAGGACGCTTGCGTTGACCACAACGCGCGCGCTGGCCTCGCGGGCCGCCTTCTCCATCACGTGGCGCACGATCGGTGCACTGCCAATCATCGGGTCGGTGTTCGGCATACAGCACACCGTGGTGAAACCGCCCGCTGAGGCCGAGCGCGTTCCCGTGGCGATGGTCTCCTTGTGCTCCTGGCCCGGTTCGCGCAGATGCACGTGCAGGTCCACGAACCCGGGACACACAACCTTGCCGCCGCAGTCCACCACGCGCGCGTCCGCCGGCGCTTTCACATTCCCGACACCAGCGATGCGGCCGTCCATTATCAGTACATCGCCGGTGGTGTCCAGACTCTGCGACGGGTCAATGATCCGGCCGGCTTTCAGAAGAATGCTCTTCATACCGCTACGCTCCACATCAATAGAACAGGAAAGGCCACCAACACTTCATCGGCTTCCCGTTGTCGTCCTTCATCGGGCTGTGCGGTCCCGGCATGTTCTGCCGCCAGTACACCAGCCACGGCCCCATGCAGTCATCCGCCAGGGGGTTGTACTTCTTGAACTTCGCGACCGTCCACAACTCCTTCTTGTCCTTGCCGTCGGGACCGTTGAACAGGCGGTAATTCTCGATGGTGGACATCACCGGTTGCGGATTGTCCAGGTCGTAATCCCTTCGGCCGGACGGATTGTAGTGAACGTTTCCGCCGATAGCGTAGAAGTTCTCGATGGTCATCGGTTGCCCGTCGTTCTTCAGCGTCATCACGTCCGGTTTCGGATAATCAACCGGATCGTCGCCGTGGCCGTACAGGCTGTTGCTCTTGAGTCCCCACCGGGTGTTGAGGTCGAATCCGGCGAATTCGTAGAAATACTTGCGGAAGTAGGGAATCGGGTTGTAATGCGCCATGCCCTCGAACGAGTGCGACAGGCTTTCCAAAAAGCACCCGGGTCCGCGATCACTGTTGATGAACCCGATGCGCAGGCTTCGCCCAATCCACGGTTGCTCCGGGCTTCCGCCGTTGCCGGCTTGCGTCCACTTGCCGGGCACTTTCTTAAAGTTCTCGTCATAAACCTGCTTCACTTCCACCGACTCGAACGGCGCTCCGTAGTTGCCTTGCAAGGCGAGGAACCAGACCTCGTTCACGATGCCCTGGTTCACCAGTTCCTTCAGCGTCAGATACCGTCCGGGTTTTTTCGGGTCCTTCCAGCCGTAATACTCCGCGAACTCGTCGCTGAACAACCGAGCGTAACTGAAGTTGATACCGCGTTTCCAGTTCGGCACTCGGGGGTATTTCGTGCTGTTTCCCTCGAACCGCTCGCCTTCCGGGCGCGGGTCGGCCGGCCGGTCCGCAAGGTCCACGAACTTCGCTATCTTGTAGTCCAGCGTCACCGGCGCTTTTGGATTCTTGTAGCCGTGGTAGCGCGAGGATTCCCGCACGGCCTCGATGATGCGGTTGACCTTCGCCAGTCCCTGCTCGCGCGTCTGGTTGTTGCTGAAGTTCAGCACCAGAACCCTGGGTTGCAACAGCGTAATCTTGTCGTGGTTTTTGATGAGCCACTCGCTGGAATTGGCCTTGCTGGAAGCGTTGGGCCACACAACCTGCTTCGGCTGTTTCGCCGCGCCGAACGCCGCTTCGCAAATACCGACGCAAACGATCGTCAACAGAATTCGTTTCATCATTTTCCTGTCTATCCGGCTTTCAAACGGCGCCCTCGCCGCCCAGCACCAGATACAATAGCGCCATGCGCACCGCCACCCCGTTGGTGACCTGTTCTTCAATCACTGCATACCCCGCATCCGCCACTTCCGGGCTGATTTCCACACCCCGGTTCATCGGGCCCGGGTGCATCACGATGACATCCGGTTTGCATGCCTTCAGCCTTTGCGGCGTGATCCCGTACTGCCTGTGATACTCGCGCACGGACGGGAACAATCCCTGGTCCTGCCGTTCGCGTTGGATACGCAGGACGTTCACCACGTCCGCGCCGTCCAGGGCTTCCTCCAGATTCGTGGTTACGACCGCCGGCCAGTGCTGTGTCACCGGCGGCAACAGCGTTTTCGGTCCGCACAATCGAACCTCGGCGCCCATCGCCGTCAGTCCCCACATGTCCGAACGCGCCACCCGCGAGTGCTTGATGTCGCCCACTATCGCAACCTTCAGCCCCGTCAAATTGCGCTTGTGCCGCCGAATCGTCAGCATATCCAGCAGGCCCTGTGTCGGGTGCTCGTGCTGGCCGTCGCCCGCGTTGATCACGGGAAGCCCCGTCCACGACGCCACGTTGTGAGGCGCGCCGCTGTCGTGATGCCGCACAACGAAGATATCCACACCCATGGCCTTGATGGTCAGCGCCGTGTCCTTCAGCGACTCGCCCTTGGTGACCGACGACTGCCCCACGGCGATACTGCTGGTATCCGCGCTCAGGGTTTTCGCGGCAATCTCGAAGGAGGTGCGCGTGCGAGTGGAGGCTTCGTAAAACAGGGTGCAGACCGACTTGCCGCGCAGGGCAGGGACCTTCTTGATGGGCCGGTCCAGGATTTCGCGGAAATGCGCGGCGGTATCCAGCACGAAGTTAATCTCCTCGGCCTTCATACCGTGCAGTTCCAGAATGCTTCTTCGCGCGAAGTTCACGGGAACCCTCCTATACCTCGCTCGGGGCGCCGGCGTCCTTCACCAGATAGACCACATCTTCGTCGTCGGTCGGCTGGATGCGGACTTCGATGGATTCGGTGCGCGCCGTGGGGACGTTTTTGCCCACGTAATCGGGGCGGATGGGAAGTTCGCGGTGTCCCCGGTCCACCAGCACCGCCATCTGGATGGCAGATGGGCGGCCCAGGTCCATCAGGGCATCCAGCGCCGCGCGGGTGGTGCGCCCGGTGAAGAAGACATCGTCGGCCAGCACAACCACGCGGCCGTCGATGGAAAACTTGATGTCGGTGGGGCCGACGATGGGCTGGCGGAGCGTCAGGTCGTCCCGGTAGAGCGCGATGTCCAGCGATCCGACGGGCGGGTCGACGTTTTCGATCTGGCGCACGGCATCGGCAAGGCGCTGGGCCATGGGGACACCCCGGCGCCGGATACCGACAATGACGATGCGCTCGGCGCCCTTGTTCTTTTCGATGATTTCGTGCGCGATGCGGACGATGGCGCGCCGCATCTCGTCCGAATCCATCACCACTCGGTTTTGTTCACTCACGGCGTTACCCCCGAAAAATCGGAAAAGCCTTCCCCCGTGAAGGGAAGGCTGGGCAATCGCCACGAGTCCACGCAGAGGTTGCAGGGCCTTGCCGGCCTCACGGGACCGACTTAAAAGCGCTTCGTAACCTATGGTAGCAGTGGGACGGGCGGATGGGAAAGAGGAATCGGGATTCAGGATTCGGGATTCAGGAATCGGGCCTCCTGCGCTTTCAAGGGAAGGCATCTATGGCGACAAGTCAGGCTTTGGCAACGACTGAGGCACATTGAGCGGAGCCCGCAAGGGCGCAGTCGAAATGCGCCGGCGTCCTTCCCGTACGGGCCCGTATGGGCGACTTCGCTCGTTCCTCGCGCCGCTCAGGATGCCTCTATCTGGCCGATCATCCTATGATCCCTGTCTCCCTTCTCTAACCTGCCTCCTCTGCGTCCGGTTTGAGGTGGTGCCACAGCCAGAACGCGAACAAACCGGCCAGCACCGCCAGTATCACGATGTCCACCCCGTGGAAGTACTGGTGCAACTGCTCGTACACCTTCTGGAAGTCGCCTTCCCGCTGACCAAGATAAGCGCCAATCCACGCAAGGAACCAGCACCACGGAACCGAACCGAGGAACGTGAGCAAAGAGAACCGCCAGAACGGCATCCTGGCGATACCCGCAGGCAACGAGATGAACGTGCGCACCACCGGCATCAGCCTGCTGAAGAATATCGCCGAATCGCCCCACTTCTGGAACCAGCGGTCCGACCGGTCGATATCGCGCATGCGTATCAACGCGTACTTGCCGTACTTCTGTATGAACGGCCTTCCGCCCTTGATGCCGACCCAGTACGCCACCGCCAAGCCCAGCACACAGCCCAGAGCCCCGGCCACCCCCGCCAGAAAGAGGTTCCAGCCTACGTGTGTCACCTGCCACGAGCCCAGAGCAAAGGCCATATGCCCCTTCACGATGTTGTAGCCCGCGAACGGCATTATCACCTCGCTGGGCAGGGGAATGCAGGCGCTTTCGATGGCCATCAACCACACAATCCCGGGAAATCCCAGGCTGGCAATCACCATTTCGATCCACAACACAACCGGCGCAAGTATCTTCTTTAGCACATCGTCTCCTTGGAAAAAGGTATCAGATAATGCCCTAACCCCCGGCCCCTTCCCCCGAGGGGAAGGGGTGCCCTAAGGGCGGGGTTAGGGGCGTTCGGCCTGAATCCTGAATCCCGACACCTACTGTATGGCGGTCACTCCCAGCAACACGGGCGAGGCTTCCGTGCCCTCGGTCGTCAGAGTGATGTCCTTGATGGCGACGTCCGGCCTCGGGTTCCGGAACAACCACCGGCGCAGATTCACCGATTCCCCGTAGGGCGACTTACCGCTCCACGAAACCACCGCTTCCGGGCTGGACCGCTTGTCCGTGAACGCCGCGATATCCTTGCCGTACTGAATCTCTTTATCCTCGGTCCGGCCGTCCGCGTACGTCAACCTGAGCCGGGCCACCGGCGTGAACCACGGCGCGTTCGCCGTCGTTCCCCACAGAAACGCGATGTCTTTCGCCTTCTGGTTCCCCAGCGACACGGTCACCGCCATCGGGTGAGTCCCACCGGAATTCAGCGGCCCCCACAGCAGAACCGGCTTGTCCGGTTTGAACACGATGCCGTCCAGCGTCTTCGGTATCACCGGGTTCGCCGACCGCTGAACCGTCTTCGCGCCCGGCAGGTTCCCGGTCCATTCCCACCAATCGATGTTGGACAATTCCGAAAGGTCAACAACCGAACCGGCCCGCGCGTTCAGTCCGTCCTTCGTTCTGTCCCAGAAGTAGGTGAACGCCTGGTCCGCCGACCAGCCCAGTTTCTCCAGACTCCTCGCTCCGCCGTTCCAGGCCGCCTCCGCGGCCAGCACGTAGGCCGCGAATTGGAACCGTTCCTTCTCCACCACGCCCAGGCTCATCGCGTAACCGGCCCACGTGGTCTGCAGGTAGCCGTACGCCTTCTCGCGTTCCAGCGTGCGCGCGAAGTTCATGATGTTCGGCCACTGGTACCACGGGCACCCCACCACGGTGAAGCCTTCTTTCTGCCACACCGGCACGCTGTTGAAGTCCTCCAACGGCAGGTAATGCCAGTCCGCGATGATGACATCCTTCGGCAGGCCGGCCCGACGCTTGCGCGCCTCCTCCAGCGACGGAGCGTTGGCGGCCGACTTGATTTCCGAACTGTGCAGGAACATATCGCTCCACATCATCGTGCGGATACCCCGGTCCTTCAGCCATTGATACCGCTTGTTCGTATCCTCCAGCACCAGTTCCGTAACCGTCTTGGTGGAGCCTTTCGGCGGGAAACTGGCGGTGGTGTTGATTTCGTCATTGCCGATGTGGAAAACTTTCGGCTGGAACAGGTCCACCGTCTCCTGCATCACGCCGAACAGCACCTCGTAGGCGCGAGGGTTGGTGGGATCATACGCGTAGGGCCGATTCGGATCAGCCACAAAGTCGAGGTTCTGCCCGTTGTGGAACAGCCACTCGGTGTGCCCCATCGCGGAGATCAACGGGATCGGCTCCAGGAAATGCGCCCGGGCCTCGGAAAGCGTCTTGCGGACCATCTCCTTCGGTGTTCCGCGCTGGGGGTTGAAGATTTTCGGCTGGCTGTCCCACTTCGTAAACTCTGCCTCGTACACCATCGTGTTGAACTTCAACGGCGCCACGATGCGCTGAATCATGCGCTGGTGGAACGGCCACGATTCCGGGCCGCCGTACCAGTGCACACCGCGAAACGCCATCGTCGGCCAGTCGCGGATGGTCGCGCCCTGTATGTACACGCCCCGGTCGTCGCGCCGTATCATCTGCTTCAGCGTCTGCGCCGCGAAATACACGCCTGTCGGTGTTGATGCGCGCGCCTCTGCCCGATGCCCGTCCACCACCACCGCATACGCTTCCGGGCGCTTTGGCGACCACACGCGGATGCCCTTCGGCGCCTTCCCGACTGCCAGTTGGATGACTCCGGACGTTCCTGTTTCGTACGTCGGTTGACCGCGCTTGACGGGGACATCGACGCCCCAGAACGTCTTCAATTCGTCCCGCAGTTCCCGCGCGGCGGCAGTCTCCTCGGCACACGCCTTCACCGGAATCACAATCGACGAGCCTTTGCCCAGATACATGCGCTGACCCGTCGGCCACATCTGCTTCGGGCGTGGGATAATCGGCAGAACCTCGGCGGGCGACAGACGCGCGGTCCGCAGTGCCGTCACCGGCGTCTTTCCGCTCAGCACCCTCGCGGGCTTCGACGCCGTCGGCGTGCCGAATCGGTATGTCACCGTGCAGACGTGCTCGCCCTTGCCGATGGGCAGGGATGGCGAGCCGATTCCCAGCCACAGAATGGGATTGTTGCGCCCCCAGTTCGCGTCCTCCTCGCGCGCGTCGAACAGATTGAGATACGACGTAACGCGGTTGTTCCCCGTCACCGATATCTCCATCGGGCCGACGGCCGTCTCGAACCGGACGCTTTTCAACAGCGGCGTCAGCCGGCTTGCGGTCTGGTCCGACGACTTCGCGAACAGCGGTACGAAGCCCTTGCTCGGCCCATCGACTGTTTCCGCCGTGTATGGCATGCCCTTCAGAAGGTCCGCGTTCAGGTACCCCGCGGTGTATTCCACCTCGGCCGGTTTGTCCGTCTTCATCCGGAACCGCAATGTGACTTTCAGCGAATCGTCAACACCCAGTTCGTACAGGTACTCCGCCTCTGCGTCGGGCGTCTCGTACCGGGCGGTCGCCGTCATCGCGCCGTCGATCGTCATCGTCACCTTCGGCGTCACCTTTTCCTGGTCCAGGTACGTGCCAGCCCACTGCGGCTGAACGAGATACAGGCCCGACTCGCGGATCACGGTCACGCCGTCGACCTTCAGCGAGATGTTGCGTTTCTCGCCGACCGACAGGCTCAGGCGCCCGGTTTCAAGCGTCAAAGGCAGTTTCTGGGCACAGCACGACGGCGCGAGGGACAGCGTGACAGTGAGAATCAGGACCAGGGAGGACAGGTGGAGGCGTGGGAGTATCATACATCCATTTTGCCCGTCGGGCTCCGTTTGCGCCAAACACCCGCGAAACCCCGCACTCCGCGCCTGCGTAACATAAGATATGGATGGCGCGGCGCTTTGGTGT
>JAKQQT010000354.1 GCA_029564025.1 Armatimonadota bacterium
CGGCGTTTCCGCCTGTCCAACGTGCTCGAATTCCTCGAACTGCACGGATGCCCTGACGAATAGCGCCTTGAACATCGGCATCTTCACGGAGAGTTACACACCCTATGTCAACGGGGTGACCGTGTCGGTGACGACGTTCGCGGAAAGCCTGCGCCGCCGCGGCCACACGGTCCACATTTTCACGCCTTTCATGCCCGGGTATGAAGACAACGATCCGTTCGTGCACCGGTATCCGTCGGTCCGCTTCAACTGGCTGTGGTTGCAGTACGAGCCCGATTATGTGATGGCGATCGGCCGCGCGCCGGGCCTGCAGTATATCCTGCGCTGGTTTTTCCGGGCCGAGGTGTTCAAACTGCGGGAACGCGGGGTGCTTGACCGGTATATTGAGGACCTTCCGCTGGACCTGATTCATACCCAGTCCCCGTTTGCGATGGGCGCGGAAGGCCGGCGCTGGGCCAACCGCAAGCGCATCCCGCACATCAGTACGTTCCATACGCTGTACACGGAGTATACGCATTACACGCCGTTCATCCCCCGGCCGATATCCCTGCGGTTCATCCTCAACTGGACGCGCAAGCAATACAACACGGCCAGCGTCGTCATCGCGCCCACGGAATCGGCCCGCGATGTGCTGAGATCGTGGGGCGTGCACAGGCCGATATCGATCCTGGCCACGGGAATCCACATCGGCGACTTCCAGGGCGGCGACCGCGCCGGAACCCGCGAGAAGCTGGAAATCCCGGCGGACGCGCTTGCTTTGCTGTACGCGGGCCGGATGGCGCCGGAGAAGAACATACCGCTGTTGCTGGACGCCTTCCGCACCGTGCGCGCAAAACGACCGGACGCCGTACTGGTGTTCGCGGGCGGGGGGCCGGACATGGAACTGACGCGGAAGGTTGTGGCCGAGGGAGGATATGCCGATTGTGTGCGCTTCCCGGGCTATATCCCGCACGAGAAGATGCGCGACTACTACGCCGCCGCTGACGTGATGACCTGTCCCTCGCACACGGAAACGCAGGGACTGGCCTTGTGCGAAGCCATGGCGGCCGGCCTGCCGTTCATTTCGGTGGAAAGCCCCGGCGCACTTTCCGTGGTGCCGCAAGGTTATCTGGATTACCTTATTCCGGCGGACGCTGATACCATGGCCGACCGGGTGCTGAG
>JAKQQT010000357.1 GCA_029564025.1 Armatimonadota bacterium
GTGACCCTCACCGCAGTCACCGAACGCCGTACCGGGCACCACGGCGACCTTCTGCTGGTGGATCAACTGCTCGGCGAAGTCCTCGGAGGACAGGCCGGTTCGCGTGATCCTCGGGAAGCAGTAGAAAGCGCCGCCCGGCTCAAAGCATTCCAGCCCCATCTCGCGGAAGCCGTTCACGATGATCTTTCTGCGCTCGTCGTAACTGCGCAACATCATCTCCACGTCTTCGTCTGCGTTGGTCAGCGCTTCGATCGCGGCGTACTGCGGAATCGTCGGGGCGCACATCATCGCGTACTGGTGGATCCGGTACATCACCGATATGAGATCGGCGGGAGCGCAGGCGTAACCGAGACGCCACCCCGTCATCGCGAACGCCTTGCTGAAGCCGTTCAGCGTGATGGTTCTCTCGCGCATCCCGGGCAGAGTCGCGAAGCAGGTCGGTTCGCCGATGTAGGTCAGACGGTCGTAAATCTCGTCGGATATCACCCACAGGTCGTGCTTCAACACGAACTCCGCCACCTTCACCAACTCGTGCTTCGGCATAACGGCGCCGGTTGGATTGTTCGGGAAGCTGAGCAGAAGCACTTTGGTTCTCGGCGTGACGGCCTTCTCCAGGTCCTCAACCGCCAACCGGAAGTCATTCTCGTGATAGGTCGGCACAGGCACGGGTGTGCCGCCGGTCAGCGAAGCCGTCGCGGCGTAGGACACGAAACAGGGCTCGGGGATCAGCGCCTCGTCGCCCGGTTCCAGAAGGGCGCGCATGGAAAGGTCCATGGCTTCGCTGACGCCCACGGTGATGAGAATCTCATTGTCCGGGCTGTACCGTATTCCATAACGCCGGTCGATGTAATCCGAGATGGCGGCGCGACACTCCGGCGTACCGGCGTTGCTGGTGTACTTGGTACGCCCTTCCTGCAAAGCCTTGATGCCGGCGTTTCGGATGCGCTCCGGCGTCACAAAATCCGGCTCGCCGACGCCGAGAGAGATAATATCCTTGCTGGCGGCGATCAAATCAAAAAACTTGCGGATTCCCGACGGTTTCAGGCTTGACGCCCGTTGTGAAAGCGGCTTCATGATGCTTACTCCGTTGTATCTTCGGAGCGGCGGGGAGCATGACCGTTCTCGGACATGAACTCCGTCGCGATATCCAGGAAACGCTCGGATTGTTCCTCCTGCGGCAGGGCTCCGGAATCGGCGATCAGCCGGATGGCGGCTTGCGAATTGGCAGACAGAGCGCCCGCGTTTCGGACGTATGGATTGATGACATCATCCCGGCCCCAGACGACCATCAGCGGTTGAGTGACTTTGGTGTAGTCATCACGGACGTCCAGCCAAGTCGCGCCCGAGATAAATGACTGCGGAGCTTCCAGGGCGTTGGGCTGGTGGGCCGTCAACCACGCCTGCTCAATCATATCCTCGGTTACGTGCCAAGGATTGCGAAACACCTGGCGTCGCAGATACTTCTGTATGGCAGATCGGGCCACCACGATGTTGAAAACGCTTTGCCCCCAAACCGGAACGCGCAGAGCGGCCGAAACCAACGGAAGCGGGTGCTCCGGCTTCACCGTGCTCTCGATAAGCCCGGTCGGCGCGACGACAACCAGGTCAGCGATCAACTCCGGTTGCTCTACCGCCGCGCGGATTGCGTGCGCGGCGCTGAGTGACGAAGCGATGACCGTCGCCGGCTGGCGGACCACGTCGCGCAGAAACTCCAGCAGGAACCGGATGTATGTATCCGGGAAGTACGGTCTTCGCCGACGGTCGCTCATCCCGAAGCCGGGCAGATCCGGTACAAAAACGCGATACCCTTCGGCGAGTTCCGCGATGATCTGCCGGTACTCGTAGGCAGACGCCGCGGCGTTGTGCGAGTGGATGAGAACGACGGGATGGCCGGATCCCGCATGAAAATAGGCAACGCGTCCAGTATCCCACTGATACCAGTCGTGACGGAACGGGAGATAGGACTGAAGGCGATGCCCGCGCGAGGCAATGTACGCATTGATACCGGCCGCCACACCGGTCGCCGCGGCGGCGCCGACAGCCAGACGCACGAACGGCTTGATGCGACTGCCGGACCGCTTGCATTTTGTCTTTTTTACACAGCCCATTGGCGCGTCCTCCGCTTGCATTCTAGAACAACTGAACGCGCGCGAAAAGCGTTCCGTACGTCTACGGTCACAGAATCGGACTCTCCGTGATCCGGCCGGTCGCATCCTCCATGCGAACAAGAACCGCCAGTGGACCGTCGGCGGGAAGCGTGAATGACCGGAATCGCGAGAAGAAAACCGGCGTTCCCTGCGCTTGGGGACTGCCAGTACCCGGTGTCGTGCCGTCTGTCGTATATAGCGCCGTCGCGCGTGTTGGTATGTCGGTCTCAACGCGCAGAACCCGTGCTCCAGCGGAGGCCGAAAACACACCGCTCAGAGTGGGTACGGGAACCGGTATGACGTCTTTCGGTGCGCACGGTCTGTAAAGCGGATCTCCCAGAAACATCGCTTTGCCCGAACGGATAACAGGCGTTGAAAGCATGGCCGCTTCCCCAAATGAGAATCCGCGGGCCAGGTACTCCATCAACGCATCGGGTTGCGGGTGGTAGTTGTAAGGTTCGGTGATGGAGCCGACCAGCGCGGTGACCCCGTGGCTCAAAGCGCCGGGGGCAAAATACGGAACTGTTGGGTGACCGCGGAAGGCATAGGCGGACGCGCTGTTGAAATCGACCGCCACGCTTCCGGGAAGCCAGTCCCAAACGTTGTAATATGTTCCGTAGTTGTACCAACCTGTATACATCACGGCTCTGGGAGCGTTTGAAGCCGGAGAGCCGTCGCGCCACACCGGTCCATTCCCTTCGGGCGGTCCACCGATCACCGCGCCGGTGACTTCGTCCTTCCAGGCCCGGTTCCGGTCGGCGAATGTCAGGATACTCCGCGCGATGCTTTTATCCATATCGCCGTAGTTGTAGAAGGACGGAAGAAATTCGCGAAGTTCAGCCAGATCGTAAGGCGGTCTGCCGTAACGGGAAGCACGTGTGTCTATGTAGGCCGTACCCGTGTACCCTCCCGGACCGAGATACCTTTCCGCGAACAACGCATTGTCGATCATCGACAGGCACACGTCAAGGCTGGGACCGTCGATGCGCGAAACAAGATACCACGGTTGTCGCCCGTGGCTCCATCGACCGGGCGGACGGTACGGACCGTCTAGCCGAAATCGCGAATAGCGTTCGTCCAGACTTCCCATCGGCGCCCCGTACGGTTGCCACGAAGACCAGTTGCGCTCGTCAACCGCCCACAGGTCATTGAGGGCGTTGTCCAGAACCTCGGTGACCCAGGTGTTGTCGGGTCCGTTGACCAGGAACTTGTACGGCGTTCCAAGCGTGAAAACGATGGTGTGGACCTTTTCTCGCCCCAAGGCCTGGATCCGTTCCTTTAGCGGCTTGACCACGGTCAGATACGCATCCGTCCAGTTGGCGCGTCCGCGTCCGGACGTCCTGGGTTTGTCCGAAAAGTAATCTGGATTGTGCCAGGTGATTGGTACGAGATTCTGCTGGGGTATCCCGCGCCGTTCCGCATAATACCCGGCGACCTGGAGGCTGTCTTTCACGCCGTTGGCATCCGTGTCCGCAGAGATGGTGTTGTATACGACCACAACGCCGCTCGGAACGTCGATGTCGACGTAATCGGGAGTTTCATTCACTGCCGTCCGCAAAGCCGTCACGGCGTCGGCCAGTGTCAATCGGCCGTCGTCACCGTGGCAATCGCCACGCGATGTCATCAGATCGTCGGATATGTTGAGGCCGCACGATGCGCGCATTATTGCTGTCGCTTCCGTCAGAGACGTGTATCCGTTTCTGTTCAAGTCTCCAATCGGAGGGGTGTACACCCAGAGCCCCGTGCGCCCGCCGATCCAGATATGTTGTGCGTCGCGGTACCCGATGCTGGTCGCGCCGCCCGGGATCGTAGTGTCGAATCGCCAGGAAACGCCTGCATCGGTCGTGCGATACACGACGCCGGAGGGCGGATCGCCCGGTATCTCGCCGACCACCCAGCCGTGTTCTGCATCTGTCGCGGCAACCGCGCGGAATACAACGGCCGGGACCGACAGGCACAGATTCCAATCCGTGCCGTTCGTTGTTCGGTACACTACGCCGTTCTGGCCGTCAACACCCACGGCATATCCCGTTCCTGAGTCAGGAAGGTCGAGGGCGTACAGCGATGCCGTACCGGTCCAGTCCGAGGCGAAACCGTTCGGGGTGATGCGACCAATCGTGTTGACACCGCACGCGTGGATCTCCTCTGAGCGCCTGACCACCGCATAAAGTTCAGGCCACGCTCCGGAATGCTCCGTCCAGTTCGTTCCGTCTGTCGTCTCGAAAACGTGTCGTCCGCGCACGGCCACGGCGTGATTCTCGTCGGCGGCAGTGATGCCAAAGTTGGGCGGATCCGTCGGTACGGGATCGTTATTGGGGAGATTTGATACCGACCACGTGATTCCTCCATCGGTGGTCCGCAGGAAGGCAAGAGGTCCGTCCGGATCGGTGGTCAGGAAATCGGGACGCTGGACACCGAATATCCAACCGCACTCGTCGGAACTGAAGGCGGCGGAGAAAAGGCGGACATCCGCGAACTGGGGCGTGGCTTCGTAGCCGTCCAGGGGATAATCCCACAGGGCCCCGTCGTTTTCGCTGAACCAGACGTTGCTGTTCCAACGAATGTGGTCTTTATCCTGGAAGTAATACCAGTAGTCGGAGACAGTCCATATACGGCCCGATGGCACTGCCGAAATGGAAGTAATCGGCTCCGATATGTAATCGGCGTAAGGAAGATCGGCGGGATACCAGTCGGCGGAAGCAGAGGGGCACAGTACCGCGATCAGAATCAGGAAAACCAGTCGCCCGGTATTCATGGCGCCCGCCCGTCCTTCGAGGCCTTCCCGCCGACTCAGGCTTCCTCGCGCCGCTCCACCGGCGGCTTGCCACGCGCCGCCTGGTACATCTGCACGCCGCGTCCGGCGACCGCCGAGGCGATGAAACCCATTACGAACAACGACAGAATGCGGGTCAGCAGGACGTACAACTCGCCCGTGATTGTGGTGAGCCCGACCGGAGGAACATCCTTGGCGTTCAGCAGTCGCGACGCCGACATGAACACGAGCGCCATCAATACGAGACCCACAACGAAAGTCGCCAGGCCGGCAATCCTTGCTCCCTTATCCATTCAGTCACCTTTCGGTCACGGCTTTGTGCCAACGACCAGACGAACGACCCGCGAACGATTGTCAGTCGGAATGTTGGCGAATCGATGCCCATTCCGTCGACATTGCCATGTTATGTCCGGTTCCCGATTCAATGCAAAGTCTGCGTTCAACCGCGCATCGTTGTGTAAAATGCCCATGTGAAGATACCCGAACCCGGACATAGCCTTTTCACAAGCGAGCAGAACGCCCCCCTGGCCGCCCGTATGCGTCCGCGCACGCTGGACGAGTTTGTGGGTCAGGAAGCCGTGCTCGGAGAACGCGGTTGGCTGAGGCGCGCCATCGAGGCGGACCGCGTGCCCAGCATGATCCTGTGGGGGCCACCCGGTTCCGGCAAGAGCACTCTGGCGGCGGTGATCGCCAACCTCACAAACGGCGCTTACGAGCCGTTTTCGGCGGTCACCGGCGGCGTGCCGGAACTGCGCCTCGTCATCGGGCGCGCCAAGGAACGCCGTTTCATGGGCACGCCGACCATCGTGTTCATCGACGAAATCCACCGGTTCAACAAGGCCCAGCAGGATGCGCTACTGCCGCATGTCGAGGACGGTTCGATCACGCTGATCGGGGCGACCACGGAAAACCCGTTCTTCGAGGTGAATCCCCCGTTGCTCTCCCGCGCCCGACTGGTGCGTTTCAATGCGCTGACCGACGATCAGGTCCGCGACCTCGTCCTGCGCGCTATAGCCGATACCGAGCGTGGCCTGGGTTCGTTGAAGGTCGTCATCGACCCTGCCGCGCTCATACATATCGTTAATATGGCGGGCGGCGATGCCCGACTCGCGTTGAGCGCTCTGGAAGCCCTGGCCGATCTCGCAACGCCCGACAAGAACGGCAACCTTCCCATCACACTGGCTGATGCCGAGGAACTACTCCAGAGACGCGTGATGCCGTCCGACAAGGCAGGAGACGCCCACTACGACACAATTTCCGCATTCATCAAGAGCATGCGCGGTGGCGACCCGGATGCCACAGCCTACTGGATGCTGAGGATGCTGGAAGGCGGAGAGGATCCCCGAACACTGATGCGGCGCATACTGATTCACGCCGCCGAGGACGTTGGGCTTGCCGATCCGCAAGCGCTTGTGGTGGCATCCGCCGCCGCGCACGCGCTCGAAATGGTCGGTTACCCCGAAGCCCGCATCCCGATGCTGGAAGCGGCTATCTTCGTGGCGTGCGCTCCAAAAAGCAACAGCGTCGTCGTGACCATTGGCCGTGTGATGGACGATCTGGAAAAGACACGGCCCGAACCACCGCCGATCCACCTGCGGGGTACCGGTTACAAGGGCGCGAAGGCGCTGGGACATGGAAAAGGTTACGTCTACCCTCACGATTTCCCCGACGCCATCGCGGAACAGCGCTATCTGCCTGATGGAGTGCCGACCGGACCCGATCCGTACTATACCCCGAATGACAGAGGTTACGAAGCGCGCATCAAGGCAAGGCTGGAAGAGTGGCGCAACGAACTGGAACGCCGTCGGAAAGAGCGCAAGTAAACCGGACCTAGAACCGCTCAAACGCCTCTTTGAGTATCGGATCCTCGTGTTCCTCCGGATGGAGCCACTTCTCAAGCTGGACAGTCGTTCCTTCCACTCCCGTGGCCAGCCAAACCCGGTCGACCAGCTCGAGCATCAACGTGTATCCCATCCCAAGCGAGACCTTGGTGGAGAATCCGGGTTGAAACAGGGACCTCGGAAGATCGTCTGCGGGAATGCCGTGCCCCTTGTCCGAGATTCGCACGATGAAACGGTCTTTCGTCAGGAACACCTGTCCCCTGCCGTCGGTCGCGTGCTTCACGGCGTTGGTGGAGGCTTCGCCGGCCGCAAGCACGAGGTGCCCGACCACATCGTGGGAAAAACCGTACTCTTCGGCCATACCGACCAGTTTATGCCGAAGGTTCCGGTCATCGACTGCGGTGTTCAGCGGCAGGTCCAGAACCTGCTCGCCTTCGTTCGGAATCTCGTCTCGCTCCACAAGGCGCAGTCGGTCGCGTGTGACGGATTTGATGACGTCGCGGTAGAAGCGGCGTTTTTCCGCCAGAACCGACACGATCTCTTCGTGAGCCCGGTCAATCTCCTTCTGAGCGTTCAGGCGCTCCGAGATATCGCGGAACGTGATGACCGCCCCGACGACTTCGCCGCGCTCCACCGCAGGGGTGACGATATATTCCACCGGCACGGAGGCGCCGTCCCGGCGCTTGATGGTATCCGCGTCGCTTCGTGACCCTTCCTGGCTTTGAGACACCTGACAGATGGGACAGCCTTCAGCCGGTCCGGTTCCCGCGTATGAGAATCGTTCACCGATTCCGATTTCGTGATGATGCGCCCCGATGAGGGCCAGCGGTCCGCAACCCAGAATGCGCGCCGCCGCGGGATTAACCACCGACATATATCCTTCCCGGTTCACCACGTAAATACCGTCCCCCACCGAACGAAGTATCAACTCGTAGTGGCCGGACAGGTGCTCCAGGGAGGCTCCCATTTCGTCGAATGAACGGGCCAACTGGCTCAGTTCATCGTTTCCGTAATGCAACCCGGTACGGGAAGACAGGTCTCCCTCGCTAAGACGCTCCGAAGCGGTGACCATGGCACGCACCTGGCGCAGGAAGAACCAGTCGCCTCCAATCCACGCGGCCAGCATTGCGAGCAACGCCACGACAGCCAGCAGAAGCAGGTTGCGCCGGAACGCCACCTCCAGAGGCTGGAATACCGCCTTCCGGGGGACTCCCACCCCGACCACCAGACCGTTGCTCTCCAGTGCGCCCCTCAGAGTACTGAAACCGTACAGCCTTGTTACTTTGTCCAGGCCAACAGCCTCAACGGCGCCTTCCGGTCTTCGCAACATCTCGCGCACAATCGGTTCATTGCGCAAAGCCTGCCCCGTGAAACCCTCGGATTCGGGGTAACGAAGCACCACGCGGCCACTACGGTCCACCACGGTCATCATCGATCCGGGGGGCAATTCCCATCGGACAAACTCGCGACGCCAGTCCAGTTTCAGCGTTGCGAACACAACTCCGGCCACTGCGCCTTTCTCGTCATGAAATGGAACGCCGAAGTTCAGGGCGGTGTCCCGGCCCCCACCGGTTGTGTAGCCTACGGCGAATCGACGTGTCTGGATTGCGCGGCGCCAGTCGTCCCGCATGGAGTCGGGGGGAGGCAATCCGGTGTTGGCGAATACGCGGCCCTCGAGATCAGTCGCGCCAATCTCTTCGTAGAATCCGTTTTTCTCGCGGAGGTCTGTGAGGATGGTCTCCGCCTTTAGGGAATCGCGCTTACGTATTTCGGGGATCTGGGCAACGGCGGCGAGGAACTGGCGGGCGGCGTCCACTGTGCCGTCGGAGTCAGAGGCGACAAGGCGCGCAATGCGAAGCATGTCCTCGCGAACACGCCTGCTTTCCACTTCGCGCTGTTCCCTGGCGGTGGAGACCGCCAGTATCAACGCGGGAACCACCGCCAGCAGTACCAAAGCCAGCGTTCTGAGTCGTAAACTGGATATACCGGTCACTCTCATATGGGAACTCTTTCCCGTTTGTCCTTGCTCATCCCATACTAACACCAATGATGGCTTCCAAAACCATGACGGAAGACCACGCCGGATTGTTCATCGGTTAACGGTAACACGCTACCTGAAAGTCCTTGTGAAAGGAGACACATCGATGGCTAAAATCATCCAGATCACCTCCTGTGTCGGCTGGGGCGCGCTGTTCAAGGAGGATGTCGTCAAGCACGGCATGAACTACGACCGCAAGGCCGCCGTCGCCTGTTGGGCACTGGACGATGAAGGCGAAACACACGGCCTCATCGTTCACGACGGCAAACTGGTAACCGCCGGATCGCTTCCTACGTTCGATACGTATTATCGGTCGGGTACCTAGGTTCGTGTACCCGATTACTGCCGGTAACACAAACCTCCGGGCCAGGATCCGGATCGGGCTCGACCGCTTGCGCGACAACGGATTCACGGAACTGAAGGGCCGTTCCGTCGGCCTGCTGTGCAACCACGCCTCCATCGGCGCCGACCTGACACACGCCATCGACGCGCTTCTGCCTCTGCACCTGAACGGCCATCTGAATCTTGCCGCCGTGTTCGGTCCCCAACACGGCCTTTGGGGGCACACGCAGGACAATATGATCGAATGGCGCGGAGGAACCGACGCCCGCACGGGCTTGACCGTCCATTCCCTTTACGGCGAACACAGGGAACCGACCGACGAAATGCTGGACGGTGTCGACACGTTCGTGATTGATATTCCCGATGTCGGGGCGCGTTGCTACACGTTTATCTGGACCGCCGCCCTCTGCCTGAAAGCGTGTTCCCGCAAGGGAATTCCGGTGGTGGTGCTGGACAGGCCAAATCCGATCGGCGGCGCGGCGGCGGAAGGTCCCGTGCTTGATCCCGCCTTCGCGTCTTTCATCGGATTGCATCCCCTGCCCCTTCGCCACGGTCTGACGGTCGGCGAGGTGTGCCTGCATATCCGCAACACCTGCTATCCCCATCTGGAACTGGGCGTTGTGCGCATGGAGGGGTGGAGCAGGAAGATGCGCTACCGCGACACGGGATTGCCGTGGGTCGCGCCGTCGCCAAATCTGCCGACTCCTGAAACCGCAACGGTATACCCCGGTATGGCGCTCTTTGAAGGCGCAGTTTACAGCGAAGGGCGCGGGACCACGACCCCGTTTGAAACGTTCGGACAGCCCGGGTTGGACGGCTGGAAACTGGCGGAGCGTTTCAACGCCATCGGCCTGCCTGGTGTGCGACTGCGGCCTGTGGTCTTCGAGCCGACATTCGACAAGTACCGCCAGGAACTGTGCGGCGGGTGTTTTGTTCACGTTACAGACACCCAGGCATTCCGCCCCGTATGGACCGCCGTGACGATCCTTCAATGCCTGGCCGACATCGACGGCGCCGGATTCGGCTGGCGCGAGGGACCATTCGAGTACGAGTACGAGATTCCTCCGATCGATATCCTCGCCGGGTGCTCGTGGATCCGCGAGGGCATCGGTGACATGTCAACCACCGAAGTCCGCGACAGGCTGGATGCCGAGTCCGCCGACTTCGAGCCCTTGCGCCGCGACGCTATCCTATACACGGATTGACGCGAACGTTCTTCGCGTTACGGGAAAAACCATGTCGATCACACCCAAAGCCGTCTTCGGCTGTATTCTGATACTCTGTTGTCTGGCGCCCGGTTGCCGAAAAGCGGAAAACCAGAGCCTTCAACGCACGTATGTTTGCACCACTCCGGTCACGGCGATGATTGTGGCGGAGGTGGTCGGTACGCGCGGAACGGTGATCGACATGCTTCCTCCCGGCGCCTCACCGCACACGTACGAACCGAGGCCGTCGGACATCAAGACGGTGCAGAGCGCGGACGCCTTCTTCAGTGTGGCTCCCAATCTGGACGGCTGGGCCTCGAAACTGCCCGCAAAGCAGACGCGCGTTCTCATCGATTTTGTGCCCGGGGAAATGCGACTGCACGGTTCCCACCAACACGGCGAACACTCCGAAGACGCCGGGGATGTCGATCCCCACTTCTGGACGGATCCCTACACCGTGCGTCACATGGTGCCCGAACTGGTGGCGTTTCTTTCTTCGGTCGATTTGGACGGCAAGAAGGTTTACGAAAGCAACGGCGCCGCCTTTATAAAGAGCCTGGACGAACTCGACAAGGAGTCCGCCAGCGCTTTGAAGTCCTGTCGCGGCGCTAAGGTTGCGCTGTTTCACCCGTCGGTTATGTATCTGTTGAAACGTTACGGCATCGAGGCGCCGGTGATTCTGGAGCCCTCGCCCGGCCAGGAACCCTCCGCGCGCGACATGGCGCGTATGGTAAAAACGATGCGGGACTTGAAGGTAAAG
>JAKQQT010000435.1 GCA_029564025.1 Armatimonadota bacterium
CATCCTTACCGTACTGCGCAACGTACTGTTTCCAGATCGCTGACGCACGCGGCGAGAGTGTGGCCTTCTGTTTCGACGGTTGCGGAGCGGGTTGCGACGTCGCCTTTGGGATAGGTTCCGTTGCGCGTTCCGGTTCCGGCGTGTCTGCGCCGGATTCGAGCCACTTTTTCAACGTCTGCCCCGTTTTCACGGACGGCGTGAAAATCTGCCCGTCGAACGTAGCAGTGCGGTCCTTTGAAGGTGTGGCGTTGTGGTTCGCGTCGAGGTCGAATACGACTGTGAATTCATAGTCCATCCCCTCGCGTTGCACCGGAGCCATGCCCACTTTTTTCGGCGTCTGCTTCCCTTTGTCGTTCGTCTCAAGGACGTATTCGGTTTTGGCCCGCATCGTCGCGATAATGTGACACGGACTCGTCAACATCGCCTCAACGAGCTTGTTGTGCATCGGCGTGATTTGCCTCCACGCCGTGTAACTGTTGCCGCGCCCGCTGTCGGCAATCTTCCCCTGCTGGTCGAGCAATCCCCCATCACCCGCCCATGCGTGTGACAGCGAGTCGATGATGATAACGTCGTACCCGGACCCTTCCGCGTCCCTGATCGCCTCAAGGTATTTCTGGACAGTGTACGGAGCCGCGAGCGTACAAACGTCGTATTCCGGTATCCCCTTCATCCCGGCGTACAGATCTCCAGATCCGTTCTCCGTGTCGATCAGCGCGATTTTTCCTCCGATTCCGCCCGCCACGAGAAGCGCGGAATACGTTTTCCCGCTTCCCGCTGAACCCACCAGACCAAGACGCAATTTCGCCTTGCGCCGTTCGGCCTTTCTGAATCCCATCACGCAGACCTCCGTTCGTACTCGTTTTTCTTCCTGTACAGTTCCAGCGCAGCCTTGAAAACATCCCACGCCATGCACCGCTCCGGCGTGTCTATCACGTGATCGTCGAACCCCTCATCTTCGGATCTCCCAACGCGAAGAAGCCGGACGCCATCGACCTGATACCCGTTTTCGATGAGCATCTGATGATATGCGGCCACCTGATAGACGTGCTCCGGGTACAATGCTTTGCTCGTCTTGATGTCCACTAGCCACAGTGCGCCGTCTATCTCGCCGAGCCAGTCTACCGTGCCTCCGTAGCGGTACGACTCCGATACCAACTGCAATTCGATAGCGTGCGTTTTCATCTTCGCGCCGGTCTGCCGCTCCCATTCGTAGAACGACAGTACGGCGTTCTCCGCCGCGTCGATCTGTTGCGCATCAAACGCCTCACGATCCCAGAAAGGGCCGCCGAGATATTCCTGTATCATTTCGTGCGCGAGCGTTCCGATACGCGCCGTCTCATCAACGTATGTCGTCGAGTCGATCCCCTGCAACCCGAGCCCGTTGGCCCACTTCACCAGCGCCGGCTTGTTGAGCACCCCGAGAATCGTAGTTACGCCGGGAACCGTTGCGCCGTCCTTCGCCTTGTACTTCTGGTGCGTCCGCGATTTTCTGCGAATCTTCGTCTCAACCGTCGCCATTACGCCGCCTCCGTCGTCTCCACCCGAACGACCGGATGGATGATGTTGTATGCGAGAACCCGCACAGACTCGTCGATTGCGCAGTACGCGTCGTGTTTCGCGCACACCGGCGAATCCGGCTCGTATCCCGCTTCGCAATCCACTTCCCTCTGACATCCGGTGCAGAGCCGATTCAGAATGTCCTCCCAGATCGCCTCATGGATGCGCTTCGCCAGCTCATTCGTTGCCGTTCCAATCTCACCGGCCGCGTTGTATGAGGGTGATATAATGATTCCAGACATCCTCCGACGCCTCCTTTCGTACCACCGGCCCCGAGCGGTTGCGCCCCGTTCGGGGCTTTTCGTTCTTTACTTCGGCTCCCAGAACGGGCACGAATCGTTTTCCGCAACGACTCCGCCGGTCACTTCCGCTTCCAACGTCAACCCTAATTTCAGACTGTCGCAGTCTCCCCACGTCGTGCCGTAACAATCCGTTTTCGCGTGTCTGATCCACTTCCGGCACGTCGCGCACGTCATCGTTTCAGTCGCGGTAGTTGTCATAGCATCCCATCCTGTAGCGCAGCGTCACGACCGCCGCCGCGAGCGGGATAGCCAGAATGAACCCGATGATGAACCAGCAGGCGCGGAACATTTGTGTCATGCTGATTCCTCCGTCTTCGCGATAACTCCCGCATCCCGCAGCCGCATCAAAACGGCGTTGCACTTTGCCATCGCGTCGTCGCTCGCTTCAAGCCATTCATTAA
>JAKQQT010000358.1 GCA_029564025.1 Armatimonadota bacterium
CCAGGAGTCGCTTTGCATGTCGGCGTAGATGAGTTTTTTGTCGGCGACGTAGGGTTCCATGCCGCCGTACCAGTTCTGGTGGTCGCTCATGACGGGGGTGAGGACGGCGACGCGCGGTTTGAGGAGGGCGCGGCCTTTGAGATCGGCAAGCTGCCAGCTTGAAAGTTCGAGGACGACCGGCGTGCGTTCGGAGGTCGAGTCCAGGAAGGTGAGGGGGCTTACGGTGATGTTTCCGCCGAGCCAGGAGTCGCGGCCAAGGGCTTTGAGGCCGAACTGGATGGCGCTGACGGTGGACGATTTTCCCTTGCTGCCGGAGACGGCGATGATCGGGGCTTTGCTGAACCGGAGAAAGACGGAGACGTCGGTTTCGATGGAGCGGGCGCGCTCAAGGTAGGGGTTGCCTTCCAGTTTGACGCCGGGGTTTTTGATGACGGTGTCGGCGTTTTCGAAGTCGCTCAGTTCATGCGTGCCGAGGACGTAGCGGATGCCGGGAAGGTCTGCAAGGGCGCGCAGGGAGGGTTCGAGTTCCTGTTCGGTTTTTTTGTCGGTGACGGTGACGAGCGCGCCCCGGGAGGCGAAGAAGCGGGCGGTAGCGAGTCCTCCGCCGTTGAGGCCGAGGCCCATGACGGTGACCTTGAGGCCGGCGATGTCTTTTTCTGCGGCAAAGGGCGGGTTGTTAAAATTCAACGGTGTACTCCTTTTGTTCACGTTCGTTCAGGTAGGGTTTGACGGTCAGAGCGTTCCAGCGAGAACCGAGTTCGGCCGGAACGGTGCTTTTGATTTCCCGGTAGAGCGGAAGCAGTTCGGAAAAGGCTGCGTTCTGGAGATCTTCGAGTATGTCGTCCAGATGTGGATGAACGAGGTCTGTCATGTGTGCGAGGAGTAGGGGGGTATCCATTCCCCAGGCGTTCATGCTGATGCAGTGCTGCTTGCAGGTGAACGGGTAGTAGGGATGGTTCCGCTTGCCTTCCGGCAGAATGAGCTTGCTGAAGAACTTGTTGATGTCGGAGTCCATCCAGATGCCGTGCAGCATGTAGCCCTGGCCCGACTCTCCCTTCCAGGTGAACGGGATTGTCTGGTCGAGCGTGAGTATGGTTTGTCCCGGTTCGAATTCCTTGAGCGGGTAGTAGTCGGTTTCGAAGTAGAGCCGGTTCGTCCGGTAGGCATGCGTCTGTGTATTTGATCCCTGCTCCAGGATTTCGCTTTCGAGCGGCCGGCAGGCGAGGTCGATGAGGACCACCTTGAGATAGACGCGGTCGGCGCTGGGGACGATGCGGTAGAACGAAGGCGTGTGTATCGAAAAGGGATCGAAGAACCAGTTCATGCCCGAAAGCAGTTCGGGCACAAGGGTTGCGATGCGTTCGGCAAGGGTTTGGATGACGGCTGTATAACCCTGCGGCGGATTCGGGTTGTCGATGTCGTGATGGATGGGGAGCGAAGGTACGGTGATCGGTTCGGCGAGCAGCAGGAACTGGTCTTCGTTCTGGTTGTACCGGCAGGTGTGCGTCCCGGCGAGGCCGGCTGTTGGAACG
>JAKQQT010000359.1 GCA_029564025.1 Armatimonadota bacterium
CCCACCTCCTTATCGTATTGGGATGAAACCCGCTCAGTTCCGCTGCTTTTTCGACGGAGTAGTATCTCATACCAGTATGATAAGGCAAGTATGCGGTTTTGTCAAGTCCTGTTATTTATTCTAGTACTATGCCTCAACCTCCTTGTTTACCGTAAAATGTTTACAGGATTTTTCACCCGCAAGCCGCCGGGACTACGGGACAGGTTATATATAACCTGTCCCACGTGTCCCGAAGCGTTTGCCTTGCCCCCACTACCTGTCCCGCCTTTTGTCCCGAATTCTATAAACCCTTGCAATTACCGACTTTTTCGACCGGGACAGGTTTGTCCCGCAATTTGTCCCGAATCGCGCGAAGCGGGACAAGGGGGGTATATTGTGAAAGATTTAATTAGTCCCGCTTTTTGTTATCTCATTGTTAACAACACGCTCAAAAACGTGTTATCAAAAACGCTCCAACCGTCGCCCGTTTGCTTTATCACTTCACCGTTCGTTAGATACCCTATGAGCTTGTTTGTGTGGGATGGTTTAAGCATATTCCGAGCAGTCCCTTCCGTGATACCGTTGTCTTGAATCAAGAAGTCGAGCAGCTTCTTTTTGTCGATGTACGGCCGACCGTCCACAATCTCGCTCCCGGTGGCGAACCATGCCCGCTCGAACATTTTTTTATGCTCCGCGAGCTTCGTATCCTTCTTCGCCTCCTGCGGCGCGTCGCACGGTTCCACGACGGCGCTTTTCACCCGCTCGCCGTCCTCGTCGTACCAGCCGGGAATATACACGTCATGAAGCTCCACCCATACAGGCTGTTCGAGTTCGCCGTCCTTCTGCTTCCGCTGCACCAGTTGAAGAGGCTTCCCGTCGCCGCCTCCGATCACGCTGATTTCCACGTCCAGCGCCCCGCGCCATGCCGACGATCCTCTCGCCCGCGTCTGCGCCTCTTCGGATACTCCCGTGTGGTGGACCAGAAGGACGCTGCACCCGAATTCACGCATAAGGGCGGCGCACGCGTCGAGCATCGTCTTCGCGTCCTGGGCCTTGTTCTCGTCGCCGCAGAGGAATCGATGCAAGGTATCCACCACGATCAGGCGCGGAGGGTGAGGAAGCGCCCGAATATGATCCACCACCTTCCGGTACCCCTGCATGGTGTTCAAGTCGCAGCCGTCGCGTGAAAGCCACATGGTGAGCCTCTTTATCCCGTGGTGGTGTTTCCACGCGGCAACTCGCGCTTTCAGCCCCCAGTGACCTTCTCCCGCGAGGTAGACGACGCAGCCCCCTTTCACCCTGTTGCCGTTCCAGCTTGGCAGACCGGCGGCGATTCTGAGGCACCAGTCGAGCACGACGAAGGTTTTTCCGCTCCCGCTCGGTCCATGTACCATAATCAACGCGTCCTCTTGAATCCACCGCTTGACCAGCCATTTAATGGGTGCGGGTATCTCACAAAACGTGTCGGCCTGCACCAGCCAGTCGTCCAAATCTGGTTGAAGGAGTTGGAGAAGGTCGTGCCCGGCCTGCGCGTAGTCGTTCGCGTCGCCTGGTATCGGAGGGATTATGACCGGCATGTTCCAGCGCTCTCCAGCCTGCGTCGCCTCGCGTTGACCGGTCCCGCTCTCGTCGTTGTCCGCCACGATGACGATGTTGTGGTTGTTGCCGTGCTTCTCGCGCATTAGCCCGGCCACGTTCGAGAGGTTTCCGGCTGTGTAGGCGATGACGACCGCGCACTTCGTTGCTTCGTGGATCGATGCCGCCGTTGCGAAGCCCTCGGCGATGTACACCGTATCACCCGGATATCCGAGCACGGCGTATTTGCCCTTCGTCGGCCCGCCGGTGTGGTATTTCTTCACTCCGTCGCCGGTGATGTATTGGAGGGTGGAAAGCTCCCCCTTCTCGTCGTAGAGCGGCAATACTAGCCGTCCGTCGCCGGATACGCGGGCGATGTGCGGTTGAACTCCTTTTCGTTTCAAGTACGGGTGTTCCGCGCTCGCCGGAGCGCAGTTGTTCCAGATGTCGGCCACCGTCTCGGAGACTATTTCGGCGGTGCGGGCGCGTTCGGCGTCGCGCCCGGCCTTCGCCTCTTCGTATCGTCTGTCTCTCGCTATCCGCTCGTACAGTGTGAGTTCGCGCCCCACCTGTGCGCACCAATGCTGTGTAAGTCCCGTCTTCCAGTCGCCGAACGCCCCGGCGGTTATCCCGTCCGGGTAAATCACGTACCAGCCTGATTTGTTTCCTGGCTTCCCGTCCGGGTTGAACCGGTGAATCCTCCCGTCGATGTGGATGGAGTCGGGCGGATTCAGCCCGGCCTCGTCCATCGCCTTCAAAAGTTGGATTTCGGGCGGCGTCGCCTCGGGAGGCTCGACGATCCACGGCCCGTTGATTATTTTTGTGAGATCAGCCACGCCCCCACCTCCCTTTGGGCGTTCTCAAACCCGGCGCAGATGAGCACCGTGTAGCCCTCTTTCTCAAGATAACTCTTCCATGACTGCTGCTCCGGCGACACGCGCCCCCCGTTGATCCGCTTCATCTCGATCCACACGCGCCATGCGGGGATAAAAAGGTCAGGCACCCCCCGCGCTACGCCTTCGGCCTTGAGACGGCAGGCGACAGACGGACTGCGTGCGCCGCCGTTGGGGATCGCCATAATGCGCACGTCCGGGAACTTGCGCCGGAACCATTGCACGAACGTCCGCTGCTCTTCGTGCTCCGTCGGAATATGCTCAGGAGGCTTTGCTGTCATTCCAGAACCTCGCCGTCACGCGGTCGAATTTGCCGTCCTTCAGTTTGGAGATTGAAACGGGGGCCGGGACTTTGTTCATCGTTTCCACCACCTCGTCCAGATCGTAGGGGTTGCCGATCACCGCGCCGCTGTTTCGCGCCATGCCCATCAAGGTACGCACGGCTTTTTCAGCTGCATACCCGCCGTGAAGCAGACAGAGGTATTCAGTTACCGACTTTCCGAGTTCGCGCCCGTAGTACGTGACCGTCACCATCTCCTTTCCGCTCGCTGAGGTATAGCGCCGCCACGCCCACCCGCGTACCTCCATCCGGTTGTCCTGTCCCATGATGTCGTCATCGTGGAGCTTCAACTTCGGCGGA
>JAKQQT010000498.1 GCA_029564025.1 Armatimonadota bacterium
GCCCGGCATTTCGCCAGGTCCTGCACGCCCCACGTCTGTTTCGGCGTGTTCAGCATCGTTTGAAGCACAAGCGTTTTGACACCCATGCGCCGAATGGATCCCGCGCCCAGCAACCCGGAAACAACGTAAGTGATGTCGTCGGCGGCCCGAAAACCGAAGTGGTGCGGAACATTGGGTTCAACCGGCCTGTTATGCTCCGCCGCGTATTTCAGCACCTCGAAGTGTTGTCGCAGATTCGTGAGCAGATCGTTTGGTCCGCGTCCGTCCAGTTGGCAGAACCACCAGAAGGACAGGGCATGCCAGGCATTGTGTATCGTGTCGTCGTGCATGCGCGCCAGCGCGGGAATATCGGCGGTGCCCGCATACGTGCGCACCAGCATCGGTCTCGCGGCGCGCCATATCGCCCGGTATTCGTCCTCTGAGTTGATCGGCACGCCGCCGCCGTTCGGCATTGCGTCCCAGTCCTTCCCAAACGCGGATTGTGTCAACTGGGACGTACCTATGGAAAGGACGTCCAGCAGGCCGGACGAAGCGAGCCGGTACGCCCAATCGGTGAAAAGACGGACAGCTTCCTCGCGATTAGGTCCGTAAGGGCCCACGTGCGCGCGCATCAACGGAGGCAGGCCGTTACGGACTCCGTGCGCAACCCGGTCAGCCAATCCGTCGCGCTCCGTGCCGAAGTTGCGGTAGCCGCTTCGGTCCACTGGCTGTATATCCTTGAAGCGTCCGTCTGCCACAAGGGTACGGGCGAATTCCATACGTGCCTTGTCGTAGACGGGTTCTCCGGCGATATCAGGGGGCATGCTGGATTCGGGCACACCGAGCATGCGAAGGCTTTCCGCCGGGCTTTCGTCTCCTTGAAAAACCGGCACGTCGTTTCCATAGCGTGCCTGAACGGTGTCGCAGGCGGCCGGAAGCCCGGCGAAGAACAAGCGTCTCAGGGGTCCGCCCTGGTTGGCAAGAAGAAGACGCTCCCCCAGTCTCTGGTGGAATATTTCAAATGCACGGACGCCGTCCTCCGCGTCCAGACGGTAACTGAAACCGACTCGTGTGATACGGTTTTCCCTGATCCACCGGTCCAGGATTTCGACGCTGGACCGCAAGTCGAGTGTATTGCACGCTTCGCAAACCTTTTCATCGGCGATAACGACGCGGTATCCGCAGTCGCGCAACAGGTCAGCGATCAGACTGATTCCGAGCGTATGAACATCGACCGACGGGCGGACGAGGCCGAAGACGTCTTCGTTGCGGAAAGTCATCGTCCAATCAACTCCCTTCCGGTTTATGAACACCTTCGAGAACCAGTCGGCGTATCTCCTTCAGCGACAGACCGGCGAGACCCATTCGTTCGACCGTACGTCCCGTGTCCCAATAATCACACTCGTTGAGGAGGCCGGCCAGGTGGATGATGGAACGTGTGGTCGGACAAGGCACGCCAAGCATCTCGCCCATCGAGGCAATAGGCACAAGGCTCATCGGCACGTCTTCCCAGAGGTAACGGGTATCCAATGTGGGCGGCGCTTTGATTCCGTAATAGCCGTTATTGGCGCGCACGGCATCGTACAGGGTCCGTCCCGCCGAACCGTAGGCGAAATACAGCCACTCGCGGGCCGACATGCAATTGAATCCCATCGCCGCGCCGACGGCGATGCGCTCCTGATCCACCTTTTCCAGGATGACGGAGGTTGACCTGGATATTCCGTCGATGTAATATTCAAAATCGCCCCGCGTGCTTTCGATGCGGGAACAATTGAGCACGGTGACAGCCGGGTGAAAGATGGCGCCGATGTTATCCATACTGGTCTTCATCACATTGTCGCCCGGCACGAATTCGCGGTATGCGGGACTGATGGCCTTGATGACTTCCGGTGTCCGGTATGCCGGCAGGGCGGCTACGGGGACGGAGTGCTTCATTCCGAACATACGCACCTGGCCGGGGTTCATCAACCGGCACGCGTACAGAAGCGTCTGCGCTTCCGCCACGATTACATCGACACCAGGCGCGTTCTGACGCACCACGTTGTGGAATTCCAGCGCGCCGCCGGTTCGCCCGGGATGCAGAATCACGATCTGCCCGTCGCGGAGATGGGGAACGCACTGCTCCGCCATATATCCGTGACCGGTGGCGGGAACCACGACCATAATGATGTCCGCGCCCTTCAGGACTTCCTGCATGTCCGTGCTGGCAAGACTGATCTCTCCGATGCCGTGAGGAAGCGAGTCGTCATCTTCCGCGACCAGCTGGATGGAACCCGTCTGTCTGACAGCGTCGATTCTTTCGGGACTGCGGTTGAAAAGCCGGACCTCAAAGCCCCTGAGGGCAAGGTGCCCCGCCATGGCCATCCCGCCGTTTCCGGCTCCGAGAACGGCGAATACCGGCCTTGGTTGTTCGGTCATCGTGAATGTCCTTTCTACGGCGGCGGAAGAGGCGTGGACGCTCGCGGCGACGTCCGGCGGTTTATTGTCAAGACCGGGACTGTTCCTGGAGGGTTCCCGATTTCGGTATCGCTGTGCGTGAGGCGAAGGCCCGACAACGCCCGGTTCGGCGCGCTATGCTGAAGATGAAAGGGTGTTCCATTGGGGCCAACGAGCCCGAATGTCTTCCGAGATATTCCACTTTTCTCCGACAAATGGTATCCTTGTAGTAAAGGAGGCTATTTGTATGACAACAGCCAGGATTTCCAACAAGGGGCAGATCACCTTACCGGCGGTAGCGCGGCGGAAACTGGGCATTGAACCGCTGTCGAGCGTTGAAATCGAGGTTCGGAACGCGGAGATCGTGATCCGGGCGATTCGGCCCGTCAGTGAGGCAAAAGGGATTTTTCGGCGTTACGCCATGGACGAACCGGAGGACTGGGAGAAGGTGCGAACTTGCGTCGAGCAGGCGGTTGCCGGGGAGATTGAGCGTGGATAAAACGCCGATACGGGCTGTCATTGACTCCAACGTGATTCTGCGCTATGTGCTGAACGATCACCCGGACCTCTCGGCGAAGGCAGGGGCGCTGTTTGCCGCCGTGGAATCCGGGACGGCGGAGGTAACGTGCAATCCGGTGACACTGTCGGAGGTCGTGTGGGTGCTGGGCAGTTACTACAAGGTTCCGCGCAACGAGATCGCCGACGGACTAAGCGTGATACTCAAGCAGACCGGTGTTCACGTACCGGACAAGGACCTTTATCTGACCGCGCTCGCATTGTTCGCAAGCACTGTTCCGCACTTCGGCGACGCGTGCTGTTGCGCCGAGGCCTTGCTGGACCACGGAGGCCGCCTGGTTTCGTTCGACTGTGCGTTGTCGCGTGTGCCGGGTATCCACCGCGCGGAAACGCCATTCACAGAATCGCCAACGTAAGAACCAGTGCCATGTTGTTCTCGATTCCTGGTCTGACTCGCATATGCCCCTTTCCCGCCGCCTCGGTGGTTGTCGTAACCGGCCTGATGCTCTTTTCAGGAAGAGCGCTTTCCGCGCCTGCTTCCCCCGGGGAATCGGTTCTCTCCGCACCAACGGAGACCAATCAAATCAATCGAAAGCAGAAACTCATGAATTCCAAGCACCTTCTTGATCAACCCAACCTCCTTCGCGACGCAGGCAAGTGGATTGCCGAATCCGGCGGTCCTGTGTGGCGTATCACGTTCCGTGGACCCGACGGAAAGGACCGCGAACTGGCAAGCACGGATGCCGGCGCGCCGGACGGCTTTTCCTGGACAGTGAAACTCGGCGAATCAACAGCCGTAGTGGCCCTGTCGGTCCGCGCCGACGGACCGCTTTCGTACTGGTCGCTGAAGGTGGAACTGCCGGACGGTTGGGTGGTGAGGCGCGCGGAAGGCCCGATCCTCTCCGGCCTTGCTTACCGGCCGAATCTGAAGTACGGGGCGACGGTCGGCTGGGGTGTGCAGTACGACGTGAAACCGGGCATGGACATCACGGGTGTGTACCCCTCTTGCCGCGCGGTGATGCCGTTTATGGTGTTCTACGAAGGCGGCGAGGGGCTGTACATCGGCGCGCACGACGCGGAGGCCCATCACAAGGATTTGAACGTGAAGGGCGAAGAGGGAAACTGGTGTACATCGATCACCCACTGGCCGGCGATTCCCGACAAGACCGGCGGCGTTTACGAACTGCCGTACGAGGTCGCGATCGGCACGTACAAGGGCGATTATTACGACGGGGCTCAGTTGTACCGACCCTTTGCGTTGACCACGCCGTGGACGAAGGCCGGGCCGTTATCGAAACGGCCGACGCCGAAGTGGTTGCTGGACGCGGACCTGTGGCTGAAGCCCGGCGAGACACTTTGGACGGACGACGAAGAGGCGTCCCGCAAAAGCATGATGCAGTGTGTGGACTGGTGCCGGAAGGCGAAGGAGTTCTTCCAGGTGCCGATCGCCTTGCACTGGTACCGCTGGCACGTGATTCCCTACGACACGCTGTATCCGGAGTACTTCCCGGCGAAGCCCGGTTTCAAGGAAGGCGTGCGGGCTGTGCAGGAGATGGGACTGCCCGTGATGCCGTACATCAACGGCCGGCTCTGCGACCCCGAGTCGGCGACCTGGAAGGAAAAGGGCGGTTCGGAATGGGCCGCGCGGCAGGAGAACGGAGAGCCGTACACCGAGGTATACGGATCGAAAGTTCCGCTGAATGTGATGTGCCCGAGCGCGCCGCAGTGGCAGGACACGATAGCCAACCTCGTCGGCCGGTTGACCGACGAAATCGGTGTGAACGGAGTCTATATCGACCAGATTGCCGCGGCGAAGGGTGAATTGTGTTTCAACCGAAACCACCCGCACCTTCCGGGCGGCGGCAACTTCTGGTGGAAGTCCTACCGCGAATTGCTGACCAAGTGCCGCTCGAAATTGAAGAAAGACGGTATGCTGACCTCAGAGGAAAACGCCGAGTGCTGGATGGATCTGCTGGACGGCCTGCTGATCGTCAACACGCCGACCAACGAAGGGCCGACGATACCCCTGTTCCCGGCGGTGTACGCCGGATGGAGTGTGCCGTTTGGATTCCAGTACATGCCGGGTAGCGAGAAGGGCGGGCCGGCTTTCCGAACCAAGATGGGCAGGTGCTTCCTGTACGGCTCGCAACTGGGTTGGGTTGACGCGAGCCGCGTGATGTCCATCGAGACGGAGGAGGACCGAGAGTTCGTGCGCGCCGTCGCAAAATGCCGAAGCCGCGCGCATCTATGGCTGTTGTTTGGCCGCTTCCTCGGTATGCGAACGCCGGAAGGGGACTACCCGCGCATCACCGGCGAGGGCGCCGGTTCCTTCGGCGGAACCTACCGGATTGACCTGCCCTCCGTGATGGCATCGGAGTGGGAATCCGAGGACGGTACCCGCGCGATCGCCGTCGCGAATATGGACGATTCGGCGCATACAGTGCGTTTGAAGGCTCCGTCCGCCAAGGGCAAGGTGCGCATCATCGGTCCGGAAGGAACGCCGGAGGAGCGGACTTACGAAGACGGAGTGGTTTCGGTTGAACTTCCCCGGCGGGACGCGCGGATGGTGGTCTTTATCTAGTCGGTTTAAATGGATGCTGTGGAGGAAGCGATGGGTGAAAGGGATATGTTGCTGAGCGTGAGGCGGATTGTGTGCCTGGGTGACAGCATCACGCACGAGGGTGACGCGCCGGGCGGATATGTTACGCTGTTGCGCGAGGCGCTGAACGCGAAGTATCCGCAGAACGGCATCGAGGTCATCGGGGCGGGCATCGGCGGACACAGGTCCAGCGACATGCGCTTGCGGTTCTCGAGGGACGTGCTGGCGCATCGGCCGGATATCGTGACGATTTCATGCGGCATCAACGATGTGTGGCACGGTTTCGATGCCTTCCACCCGGACGGCGACGGGCCGAAACGCGTGCCCCTTCCGGAGTTCCGAAAGAACGTTCAGGCGATGGTCGAAGCCGCCCAGGCCGAACGCGTGCAACCGATCGTACTCTCGACAACGGTGATCGAGGAGGACGCCAACAGCAAGGGCAACGTGCTGTTGCGCGACTACAACGCCGTGCTGGAACACGTGGCGAAGTTCTGCGGGTGCCGATTCGTGGACCTGGTGCATCCTTTTCTGGACGAAATCGCGCGCCACCGCCTGGAAACGGGTCAGCGCGACCTGTGGCTGACAAGGGACGGCGTGCACCTGACTTCCCGGGGAAATGCACTGTTCGCCGACGTACTGCTGGAGGGAATCACGAATTAGCCACTGAGGCACAGAGACGCAGAGAACCATTTCATGCCTTTCCCTTGTCATTCTGAATCCAGATTCCTGGATCCTTTTCTCTGTGCCTCTGGGTCTCTGTGGTGAATAACCAATGGAGTGTATCGAAA
>JAKQQT010000499.1 GCA_029564025.1 Armatimonadota bacterium
GATCTCCCTATACCACGCGACCGCACCCTCGACCAACCATGCGGCGATCCCTTCGCGCTCTTTCTCCAGTTTCTCTTTCAGTCGGGGATCGGCCAGGTTGGCGGGGTCGGCCTTTGGGTCTTCGCTCTCCAGGACAAACCGGCGGTCGAACGGGACGTAAACGAGACGGTCGAAAAACGCCTGTTCACGTCCGTCGATCCGCGGTCGGTGATTCGTGGCCAGGATCGGCGTGAACTCCGGTCTGAAGTTGATCGGTTTTCGGTACAGTTCGCGCGCCGAGACGGTGTCGCCTCCCGTCAGCGCCTTAACCAGGTTGACGTTCAGTTTTCCTTCGCTCTCGGTCTCCGACAAAGTCACCAACCGAACGCCTCTCAGTGCCGCAAGGTCGGGGGTGGCGCCTCCCCGTCGAACGCCGCCGGCCATGAGAACGTCGGCCTTTGCGGCTTGCACGTAATCGGGACCAAGGACCGCCGTCAGCGTTTCAAGGATTGTGGACTTTCCGTTGCGGCCGGTCCCGACAAAGAACGCGATCACGCGCTCGCACGTGTCCCCGGTGATCGCGTAACCTAGTAACCGTTGGAGACCGGCAACCGACGCCGCGGGTTCGGGATCACGGTCGAAAATCCCATGTAGCGCGCCGATCCATTCGGGACATTTCGCCTTTGGGTTGTAGTCACACGGGACCAGTCGGGTGATCCGGTCCCCTCGGTCGTGTGGTCGAAGTTCACCGGCTCGCACGTCGAACGTCCCGTTCGTGAAGTTCACCAAGTAGCGGTCGGCGTCGAGGGTGTCGGCGGTTGTACGCAACGCGGCAAGACCGCGCGCCGTGGTCTCGGATCCGCGGCGACTGTTCGTTTTCTCGAACGTCAGGACCTGGCGAATGAACCGCATCCGGTCTTCGTTCTCTCGCACCTGGTCGTATAGTTCGCGGTTGGTCTCCAGGATCACGTTCAGGATCACTTCATCCGACGTTTGCGAATACCGACACCCGTCCCACACCAACCAACCCGTGGCGTCGGTGTAGAGAACGTTATCGGCATGCCGCGCGGCGAATCGCTCAGCGTTGCCGGCCTCCGACAACGTGAACCCGTCGGGCGCCGTGGCCTCTTTCGGGATTCGTGAACCTCGGACCTCTCCGGTGTCGGGGTCGACGCCGTCGGGTGTGTCCTTTTTGCGCCGCGTCTTCGGCGCCGTGTAGAACTCGGTCACGGTGTCGAGCGCCGTCGGGATCGTGAACTTCGGGAGGTAATCGTCACGGTCCCACTTATCCCGAGTCAGTTTTGACCCGCGCATGATCCGTTCGATTTGCGCCGGGTCCCTGGTGTAGAACGCGATCAGACATGCCAGGGCGCCGTCGGCGTCCGACTGTGTCTCGTAACCCGACCAGTCCCCGGCATACAACCGCGTGAACTTGTCTCCGTTCTTCGCCTTTCGCGCCAGGTCGATTACCTCGGCGTCAGTCAGCGGAGGCGGTGACCCGGCCTCGGCGGTTCGGGTTGTCCTGGTCGGTTTCGCCTTTGGGGTTGCCGCCGGCGGTGTGAAATAGCGGTCAACCAGTGTGGCAAGTTCGGCGGTCCGTTCTTCGATCGCGTCGGGTGTCCCGTCGACGTGGTTTCCGGTCACGGTGAAGTAGCGTCCCTTTTGGTACAGTTCGACGCCATGCTCGGTGTTCTTTCGTCCCGTGCCGTTGTAGGATCCGCGCATCAGACAGTGAAGACCGGTCCCCGACGGCGAAAGTTCGGTGTAGGTGTTGAGCAACCGTACCACGTCGACCGCCGCGGGTGACAACGTCCCGTCTTCGTTCAGACAGTGGTCGACGTCGACGCCGACCAGGTCGATTGTTTCGGGGTGAAAGACGATCCCGACGCCGTCTCCGTTGTAGCGTTGCGCCGCGATCGCGGCCTTTGTATAGGTCGACCAGTGTAGCGGGTTGATTGTCGACGCCTTGCTTCCGCGGTTCGGGTTGTACGGGACTTTGGTCGGTTTGCCGTCCCGCACCTCGCGTTTCCAGTAGACCCATATCGGCAACGGCGCCAGGTCCTGGAGCGCCTTCGGGAGTTCGTCACCGCCAACGGTCGGGGGTTCGGATCCGTTGGAGCGTGGGGGTTGAGCGTCAGACGCCGTTTGTGCTACAATTGGGGGTGTAGGTTTGGTTTGTTCTGCACCCTCGATCCGGTCCCCGCCGGCGTCGAGGGTGTTTTTGTCTCTGGTCACTGGTCAGACCCTCCGATCCGGTTGATCAGGCGCCGTTCTCGACGCGCCGCACGTTTGCGCGACCAGGTCTCCAGGTCATCAGGGTTGATCATGTACGACCGGCCGAATCGACTATACCTCAGTCGACCGGTCAGCGCCAGAAACCGGACATACGTCGGGGTGACCCCCGCCAGTTGCGCCGCCTCCAGTGTGGTTAGCCATGCCATGGCTGTTACCTCCGTTTGTGGCGGGTCCCAAAACTGAAACGACCGCCACGGGTCTTGAACCCTGGCGGTCACTTTCAAAGTAGACTCAAAATTTTGAGCGTGCTCTAAGCGTGAGGTTGTGAAAATATTATTGAAAAAGTTAACGTTTTGCTATACACTGTAAAACGAAACCCGTCCAACGGTTTCACGTCCCTGTAGCCGCCAAAGTTACTTGGGTCTTGACGTGGTCCGCGTTCACGCGCGGACCACGTTGTCATTTGCATGCTAGTCGTGTGCGAACGGTTGTTTCAACAGAAAAAACACGTTCAAGTAACACGTTCGACTAAGTAATACCCCCCCCACCTCGCGCAAGTCAACCGGTCCCGCCTCTCAGCGTCCCCGGCGGGTGTACGGGACCGCCAACATGGCGGCCGCTCTTTGTTTCGCGTCTTCGCCTCGGCGGTCATACCTCGCCGTGGTCGACACATTCGCATGTCCCGCCAACCTCTGAACCGTGGTAATGTCGGCGCCGGCGTCCAATAGGTCCGACACAAACGACCGTCGAAAGTCGTGACAACCGACGTGGTCGATCCCCGCCTCTTTCGCTCGACGTCCAACCACGGCACCCATGGCATGCGCCGTCAGTCTCCGACCGGTGATCGCGCCGCTCTTGGTCAGTGAGAGAAACATGGCGCCGGGTTCGAGACCTCGAACGCGCAACCAGTCGGTGATCGCGTCCCTGGCGCCGTTTGTGGCATAGGTGACCCGGTCTTTGTTACCCTTGCCGCCTCGGACCGTCAGCGCGCCGGTGTCGGCGTCGAAGTTCGCCACGTCGAGCGCCTCGACCTCCGCACGTCGGAGACCGGCCGCATACATGACGGCGATCAGTGCCGCGTCTCTGGATCCCGCGGGTGTGGTATCCTTCGCGCATGCCTCGAACAGTGCCGACAGTTCGCGCGGTTTGATCGACCGTCCCGCCGGGAGACGTTCGGACTTGACCGCGGCCACGTCGGCCGCGCGGGTGTAGTCCTCAGCGTTCATCAGACCGAGGCGCCACGCCTCTTTGAGAACGCCTCGGACCGCGGCCAGGATTCTGTTACACGTTGCCGGCGCGCGTCCCGATTCGATCAATGCGGTTCGCAACGCGGCGGTGTGTTGGTAGCGGAGGTTTTGCCACGGGAGGCGGTCGGCCTCGACCTTGCCTCCGGTCAGCATGTCGGCTACCAGGTCGAGCGCTCCGCACATGGACGGCCTCGACCCCGACGCCAACCGCGCAATATAGACCCGCGCGGGGTTCTGGTCGGGTTGCCACACAACGGGTGTGGCCAGGTCGACGGTGTCTCGGACTGCAACGGCGGTTGTGTTCGGTTTCATGATCGTGTCCTTTCTCTCTCATTGTATCCTAGAAGAACCATTCTAGTCAATAATAACAACACAGAAAGAGACATGTTTTTTTCTGAACCTCAGGTTTTCTCAGGTTGCCGGTGACCTCGACGGGGATCCCGCCGGCGGCGTGGTCGTAACGTTCTGTTCTGGTCGACCTCGAAAACGGGGGGTGTTGGGACTAGGACCGACGGCCGAAAGTCTGAGGTTGGGCATCCTGGCGCGATTCTGACGCCGATCGGGACGGTGTCGGTCGACCTCGACGCTCGGAGGGTTGACAGCATGGGGGTTTACAGTTCACACCCCGATCAAACGCAGAATCTGCGCATGATTCGTTCACCGCGGCCCGCCGGGTGTCACACCCCCACATGCGCGGGGCTACCTTTCTGCAATTCCGTAACCGTTACGGAATTAGCGTTCACGCCCCCACATGCGCGGGGCTACCCCTGCAACGGCGGGGGCCGCCGTTGCTCATCCGGCCGGGGGCGATAACTCCGTAACCGTTACGGAGTTTCATAGGGTCCCGCGTTTCATAGGGTCTTGGTGACCACGCGCGCCGCGGGTTGCGTTTCTCCGATTTCTCCGACGCCTCAAAAAGGCCGATCCCCCGCGGGGGTGTGG
>JAKQQT010000500.1 GCA_029564025.1 Armatimonadota bacterium
AAGCCGGAGAACAAGGTTTACCAGAAACTGGGTTACCTCCGCAGTATCAAGCGGCGCCGGCCGGGCATGATCGTCGGTGTGTGTGGTTGCCAGGCCCAACGCGAGGGCGAGGATATGCGCGCGCGTATGGCGGGCATCGACGTGCTGGTCGGCACCGCGCAGATCGAACGCCTGCCGAAACTGGTGACGCAAGCCCTCGAAACCGGTGAGCCCGTAACCGCGCTGGATCTGCCGGTCAAACGCGCCGACCTGGAGGAATACGACGACTTCCCCGCCGTGCGCGAACTCGTTCCCGGAGCGCAATCCCAACTGCGCGAGTTCGTGCCGATCATGTTCGGGTGCGACAAGTTCTGCTCATTCTGCGTGGTTCCTTACACGCGCGGACGGGAACGCAGTAGAAGCCTGCCCGACATCGTAACCGAAGTCACGGCGCTTGTCGAGGGCGGCTCGAAGGAAGTAACCCTCCTCGGGCAGACGGTCGATTCCTGGAAGTCGCCAAAATCCGGCGGACTGCTGAGCATCGCGGACCGGCGCGGCGCGGAAATGCTGAGGTTTCCCGACCTGTTGAGAGCCGTGGATGCCGTGCCCGGTCTGCAAAGGCTCCGCTTCACGAGCCCACACCCGAAAGACTGCACGCCGGAACTGATAACCGCCATGCGCGATCTGCCGACCGTGTGCGAGTGGATCCACATGCCCGTCCAGTCCGGTTCCAACGAGGTTCTGGAACGCATGCGGCGGGGCTACACGCGCGAACGTTTCCTCGAGATCATCGCCCAACTGCGGCAGTCCGTGCCGGACATCGCCATCACGACCGACGTTATGGTCGGTTTCCCGGGCGAAACGGAACAGCAGTACGAGGAGACGCTGTCGCTGTTCGAGCAGGTTCAGTTCGACGGGGCGTATATGTTCATCTACAGCCCAAGGCCGGGAACGAAGGCGTTCGACTCGGGCGATGAAGTGCCGAAAGAGGTTAAGACGCGCCGGCTTCAGCGGTTGGTGGCTTTTCAAAACCACATCAGCCGTCGACGCAACGAAGCCCTGCTTGGGGAGGTGTTCGAGGTCCTCGTTGAATCCAGGGGCGAAAAACCGGGCCAGCTGACCGGGTTGTCGCGCCAGAACAAAACGGTTCATTTCGACGGTCCCGAAGCGTTGATCGGCGAGACCGTGCCGGTGCGCGTTCATACGGCCGCAATGTGGGGATTTATCGGGACGATGGACGATGGAAGATGGAAGATGGAAGATAGATGAT
>JAKQQT010000520.1 GCA_029564025.1 Armatimonadota bacterium
CCCCGGCAATGGACGTGCAAGCCTGCGCCGCCCGATGTCCCGTGTCCGAACGCGCCTGTGCCTCCGAGGGCGCCTGGCTGTTCCACTCGTTGTTGCTGGGGACGGAAACCGACACGCAGGACATCGCCGACGCGTTCCGCAAGGTATGGGAACTGCGCGGTTCCCTCCGGGAGGTCACAACGTGATGTATGTTGGAGCCGGAATCCAGGACATCACACCGCCGATTGGAACGCATATGAGCGGTTTCGTGGCGCGGGAGCAACCGTCCATCGGCGTTCACTGCCCTCTGAAGGCTCGAGCGCTTTTGGTCGAGGGCGACGGTGGACGCATCGTCTTGCTTCACGCGGACGTTATTGCCTTCGAATACGACGACGCCTTAAGTATTCGAAAGGCTGTCGCGAATGTTGCAGGCGTTCCGATCGAGCGGGTGATCCTGTCGGCAACACACACGCATTCCGGACCGGCAATCGTCAGACTGTCTCAGTGCGGCGATTACGATCCCGCGGCTCTCAGGCTGGCGCGCGACGGTCTCGTTCAGGCAACACACCGCGCCTTATCCGTCCTGGAACCGGCGGAGTTTGTGGTCGGCGAAGGTTCATCCGTTCTCGGCATCGACCGGCGTCGAGGGGAGCAGAAGCACACAAACCCGCGCGTCTCTGTTTGGGGTTGGCGGCGGACGAACGGCGAGTGGGTCGCCGTGATGACGAACTACGCCATGCACAACGTGGCGATGGGCGGCGAGAATCGCCTTCTATGTGGTGATATTTCCGGCCACCTGGCCGCCGAACTGGAAACGATACTTACCGGTTCCCCCGTCGTTTTGTGCACCAACGGTCCCTGCGGTAACATCAACCCGCCGTCGGTCGGTCCCGACTTCGAGCGCATGCTCGGCTGGTCGAAGGAGTTGGGCGGAGTGATGGCGGGCATTCTGTCCGGCGCCGAACCGTGCCTTGATGAAACCGTGACTGCGATCGAATCGATTGTCCCGTCGGGAGCGGTGCGTTTGGACCCGGAGGAAGTGAACCGCAGAGCGGACTGGAAGATTCGCGATCTGGAAGGTCAACCGGGGGCAACGGCCGAACGGTGCCGTCAGGCGGCGCGGGACTGGCGTGACACGATGCTTGGCGAACTTCCGGACCGGGCATACGGGGCGATACCGGTCCACGCGGTGCGTATCGGTGACCGGTATGCCGTCGGTATCGGCGCGGAGCCGTTTTCGGTGATTGCCGACGGCATCCGGGAACTGACCGGCAAGGATGTGTTCGTAGTCGGTTACGCCAACGGCGACGCCGGGTATCTGGCGCCGGAATACGCCTACGAAGAGGGCGGCTACGAGGTCGACGGGGCGTTTGTGTTCTACGGCACGCTTCCCATACCGCGCGGCGCTTTCGAGCGGGTGGTGGACGAAGCCTCAGCGCTGGTCGGCATTTTGTAACAGAACGCGCCGAAATCCGAACCCCTGTTCTATACTGAATGGTATGAAGGACGGGCAGTTCCAACTGGTTTCGGATTACCGGCCGGAGGGCGACCAGCCGAAGGCGATCGCGGACCTCGTGCGCGGAATCGAGCGCGGCGACCGCATGCAGACGCTGATCGGCGTGACCGGATCCGGCAAGACGTTCACGATGGCAAACGTGGTGCAGGAGGTCCAGCGCCCCACGCTGGTGATCGCGCACAACAAAACACTCGCCGCCCAGTTGTGCTCGGAGTTCCGCGAGTTCTTCCCGCACAATGCCGTCGAGTACTTCGTCTCGTACTACGACTACTACCAGCCGGAAGCGTACATCCCCCAGACTGATACCTATATAGAAAAAGACAGCGCGATCAACGACGACATCGACCGCTTACGCCACGCCGCCACCCAGGCCGTGCTGGAACGCCGCGATGTTCTGGTGGTGGCTTCGGTTTCCTGCATCTACGGTCTGGGATCGCCGGAGGAATACCAGCGGCAGGTCCTTCC
>JAKQQT010000588.1 GCA_029564025.1 Armatimonadota bacterium
TCAATTGGATTGCTCTGGGCTTGATGCCCTGTTGGACTCTGGGCAATCAGCACGACATTCGAGCCGCATTCCGATACCGTCAGATTGCCGGTCCAGACACCATTCACGAAAGGCCCCGTCTCTTGGGGCGCTATGGGCACAAGGTCAATTCGATCAATTCTCATGGCAGGAACTGTGTTGGTGATTGTGCCAAACGGCGTGGTTCCAGACCATGTGAGCGGATCACCAAACCCACTGTCGGTCCGGTAATAAAGGCTCCGATTTGTTGACACGCTTGTGGACCAGCAATTTCCCGATGATGACCAGGTATTGTTATTGTAGCTAAAGTCCACAAGCAGATTGTCCGTCCCGTTGTAGACGAAAGGCGTTGTGAAGTAGAACTTGACCCAACCGGTTGATTGAATGGCCATGTTCGTCTGAAGTACAACGATCCAATCATTCGTTTCCCACCGTCTTGTGTCACTGCTATAACCGGACAGTAGCGTGTGTTTCAGCCGGATCGTCCAAGCGTTCATTGTTTGTCCGGGAGCATCACTTACGTAGAGGGAAAGGCTTGTCAGCAGACCGGACGCACCCAATTCACTGTTCAGGTAAATCACCTGCGTGCGCGCATCCTCGTAGAAGGTGTGCATGGGGAAGCCCCAGTCTGTCGTTCCGTCCAGAACGTCCTGCTGCGAAGCAATACCCTTTGGTGCATATAGTGAAACCGTACCCGTGAAGTTGGAATAGATACTGCCGGAGGGGTCAACGGCCTTAACCGTCACACCGAAAGGTTCACCGACGTATTGTGTTGAGGGGATCGGTGCCCACTCAAAATGATCGAGCACGCGCTCCAACACGGTCAGTTCCACTCCTCGCCTCTGCGACGCCGTGCTGGAGACATTGGAGAAAACCACGTTGTCCATATACTCGCCCGGCGACAACAGTCCTGTTTCCGCATTCAGAGAAACGGTCACCTGCACCGTTTGTCCCGCCGCAAGCGCTCCGCCGGCCGGCGACACGGCCACCCACGGCTGGCTGCCGGTCGCCGTCCATGCGAGCGCGACCGGTCCCGTGTTGCTTAGGGTATAAGTCACATCGGCAGGACTGAAGGGGCCTCCCGTGTAACCGCTAGACACGAAAGCATCCAAAGGTTGAACAGCAAGGTTGTCCTGCAGGATCACCATCGTGACCGGCACATTCGTGACGGGTGTGGCGCGGTCGTTACAACGGACACTGATCATCCCGTCGTAGATACCTGCGGCCAGCGTGCCCGCATTTGCCGTGACCGTGATGTTTGACCAAGCGCCCGGTGTCACGTTTCCACCCGTAACGGGGGATACGCTCAACCATGCGGGCGTATACGTAACAGCTTCCGCCAGATTCATGCGTCCACCGGAGACACACAAACCTGGCAAGCTGGAATCCGTGGTCGCCAACAGCGCATTTTTCACCTGCTGGCAAGAGAAACCGCTGTTGAGCGAGAACAGTAACGCGCAGGCTCCGGACACATGCGGGGTGGCCATCGAGGTTCCGCTCATGTACTGGTAGCCGCCATTCCGCTTGCAGCTCAAGATACCCGAGCCCGGAGCACCCAGATCAACCGACTCCAATCCGAAATTGGAGAAATACGACATCGCCCCCACGTCATCCACCGACAGCACCGAGATCAGGTTGTCAGACTCGTAGCTGGCCGGGTAGGCGGGATTCGCGTCGTTATCGTTCCCATAATCGTTGCCCGCTGCCGCGACAAACAGGACATCCGCGGCGCCGGCCGCGTCGATCGCGTCCTTGAGCGCCTGTTCATAAGGCCCGCCACCCCAAGAGTTGCTGAGAACTCGGGCACCCTGCGCCACGGCGTACTCGATGCAACTGATGGCGTCATCCGTATATCCCTCATCATATTTAGAGATGAACTTCAGCGCCATGATCTTCACATTCCAACAGACCCCGGCCACGCCCAAGCCGTTATCGCCCACACCGCCGATCGTACCTGCGCAGTGCGTGCCGTGATCATGGTCATCCATCGGATCCGCATCCCTGTTATAGAAATCGTACCCATAAACATCATCGACGTAACCGTTGCCGTCGTCGTCGAGGCCGTTGCCGGGTATTTCGCCGGGATTGCACCACATGTTCGCCGCGAGATCCTCGTGGGCGTAATCGACACCGGTATCGATGACCGCGACCGTCACAGCCGGGCCGCCCACACCGAACTCCCACGCTTCAGGCGCGTTGACATCGGTGTCCGAGGCGTTGTCCATTCCCCAGAGATCAGCAAAGAACGGATCATTCGGCGTCCGGAGCAGCCGCTGCCGATAGATCGGCTGCGCGTACTGAATTCCCGGCGTCTGATTGAAACGAGCCAGCGCGATTGCCAATGCCGTTCCATCGGGCAGTTTTACGACCGTCAAACCCGGCACCAGTTTGTAGTTTCGGGTGACGGTGCCGCCGCCAGCCGCCGCCAAAGCCTGAAGCCGTTGCGCATCCGTTGCGCCCCCGTTGAACCGGACCAGCAGTTCGCCCGCACGGCATTCCGCATTCTCGGGAAGCTGCGTAAAGTCATGTGCGGCAGCCTTCGCGGTGGCCGCTTGCAGAGGTGTCCGGTTCACTTCCGATGCGCTCAGCGAAAAGTCAAGCACCGCATCAGCCCACGCCGCGTTGCCAACCTGTAACAGCGTCTGCCGCGTCTGTCCCAAAAGGTTGGTCACCGCGATGGCTGCGGGCGCCACCCGCACCACGGGCGTCGTGAACACCTCCAGCGCCACCGGACGGACTTGTGTCACCGTCGTCGTGAGATTGCTGAACACGACGTCGTCGTTATAGAAGCCTTCCGGCAACAGCGCCGCATCGGGACTGAACGCGACCGTGACGGTCGCGGAAGCCCCCGCAGCCAGACTCCCTGAGAAGGGCGTAACGGTCACCCAAGAGGGCCTGCTGACGGCGGCCCAACTGATGCCCACGGCACTGTTGTTGCTGACCACATAGATCTGATCGGCCGGACTGAACGGCCCTCCCGGATGGCCGCTGCCGCTCAAGCCCGTCTCCGGAAGGATCGTCAGGTATTCGGGAATCCCATTGCCCGAGAGCGCGACAGCCACCGTTGGCTCGTCCTTGTCGTTGCTCTCGATCACCACCGCGGCTGAGTTTGTCCCGACCGCCGTCGGCGCATAGGTCACGTCAAAGGTCAGAGTGCCGCCGGGCGGAAGCGAGAAAGGCAATTCTGGAACGTTGGCCAATTTGAAGCCGCTGCCAAACAGCACATACTTAACAAGGTTTTCCCACAACTCGGCTCCATCCGGCACGTCATCCGAGTCTTGATCGGCACTGTTCTGACCATCAAGGAAGCCACGGAAGATTGTTCGACCCTCGTTGCCAACAATCAGCGCCGCTTGGCCAGTCTCTGACACCTCCGTATAGCCCGCCAACGCTTCAGCCCCTTCCAAGGGCTCGACCATCTGGCCGTACGTACCGAACATGCCGCCATCCAGCACCGTGAACTCAGGGACACCCGCAAAGATCGGATGCGACTCCTGCCACCAGTAGACCGGATCAGGGGGATCGTTATCGTCCACCACGGAACTACTGTCTACCCCCATCGCCGTCCACAACCCATGGCCGGAGGAGACAACCCAAGAATGTGCGATTAACCGCCCACCAGTCGCCACGTAGGCTTCCAGGGCATCTAAAGTGGTTGATTGCGCGCCAAAGTTGTCATTCGCAAAGATCACCAGATCCCAAGGACCGTCATTCTCGAGTGCGGACACGAATCCGCTAAAGTCGCCATCATAATAGGCTGTGTAGTTCAAGCCCAAAGCCTGTAAGGCCTGATCCACGAACGTGTCCGGGCTCGGGTGTTGCGGGTCGTCCGCATAGACCAGCACGGTTTGAGTGGAGGCCGAGTCTTGTGTTGTCCACCGCAGGGCTGCGGGCGGGCGCGATGTTTCCGCGGTCTTCACCAGCAGGTTTTTCACAGCATTCGCGACAATCTGCGTCACACCGCTATCCAGCGGCTCTGCGAGATACGCCCCACCGCCCACTACCGACGTTCCGACCCGTATGTTGGAGAGCACTAGGTCGTATGTCGGATCGGAGTTCGAGACCGTGATATGTTCGGTGCGTGACGCTCCGACGATCACCGGGCCGAAAGGCATTGTCAGGTCCGCGGCGGGCGCGATGGAGTCCGTCACGCCAATCTCGCCTGGGATCGCTAGAACCGTCAAGGAGACCTCTCGATTGTGCGTGTAACCGCTGACCGTGTTGGCGAAGACCAGCGTGTTCGTGTAATGACCCGGCTCCAGCGCGTTGGCGTCGCTATCAATTGAGACCGTCACGGTGACAGAGGCACCTGCTGGCAGCGTGCCGCTAGACGGCAACGTCGTGACCCAGTTCTGGCTGGCCGTTGCCGTCCAAGTGACGCTGCCACTGCCCTCATTGGTCAGCGTATATACTTTATAGTACGGACTGAACGGCCCTCCCTGATAACCTGAAGCGTTCAAGCCATTTTCCGAGAAGACAATCAGATCATCCGGATTCTCAAATGTGTAGTAGAGCGAACCGTTCCAAATACGCGGAGAAAAGGTGCCGCCAACGAAGGGTGGCGCGCGATTTCCGCAGTTTGTAATCAGTCGCAAGGCAGCATTTTCATACGTGTTCGAGCCGCTCGAATAAATCATACCCGCGTCACAGTGCACGTAAAGGCCATACGTGTGCCCTTGAATGAACGTCACACCGCATCCGCTGAGATCAACAGGCGTCGGCATGTTTGGCCCAGCGGCCGTTACAGTACGGATGCCCAACAAGCTCCAGTCATTGCTAACGCTCTCATGACCGAAACTGCTTCCTTCGCGATAGAAAACGGTTACCCTCGTCGTTTGCCCCGCTGATGAAGAGCAGTTCACATCAAGCGCTGCAAGCCCGAGATTACGCTGTGGCACGATGTCGAACATGTTGCCAGATTCAGCAATGCCTCCCGCAAAAGTGGTCGTAAGTTCATCCGTCATTGGCATATCGTCATCATTGATCGTCAGTAAAGCTGTGCCCGGCTCGCCCACCGTCCCTCCGCCTGTCGAGTTGCTGAGCGTGAGAACCACCGATTTGGCACCCTCCGTCACCGCATCATCCAGAATCGTGACGGGAAAACTCTTTCGCATCTCCCCCGCCGCGAAAGACAACGTGCCGTTTGTAGCCACATAGTCGCTGCCCGCCGTAGCCGTGCCGTCCGACGTTGCAAAATCGACCGTCACGGCCAGATTCGTGTTCCCTCCACGGAACACTCTGATCAACGCCTGTACGCCGCCAGCCTCCGTGACCGTATAGGCGTCCGCCGTGAAGGCGATATCTCCCCGCACCGTCAGCGCCACAGACCGGCTCCGCGTATAACCGCTGACCGTGTTGGAGAAAACCAGCGTATCCGTGTAACGTCCCGGCGTCAAAGCGTTCGCATTCGCATTAAGTGTCAGTGAGACCAGATTAGTCAGCCCGGCGCCAAGAGCACCGCCGGCGGGGGACACAGAGATCCAATCCGCAGAATGGGCGAGCGTCCACGCCAGCGCATTCGTTCCCCAGTTACTGACCGAATAAATCGATCCCTGAGGCGCGAACGGCCCCCCCGCATAGCCAGAGGCGGCGAAGCCATCCGCGGGAGTCACCACCATATCATCCTCAGGCCCGTACGCGCTGAAATCGCTTTCCGCAAACCCGAGCGGGATGCCGTTGCCGGCTGACAAACCGGCCAGCCCGTCCGTCGTGCCGATGTCGAGATACGTGAGCCTGATCCGGCCATCGAAAAACAGTTCGATCTGGAAGTTGTTGAGTGCGTCCGTACTTAAATCCGGCACATCGGCATACGTCACCGCGATCCGGTCCGGCAGTTGCCGCCACGAGACCGTATTCGATTCCGGATACAGATCGTCAAACAGCGCCGAGACGCGAGGCAGGCTGAAATGTTGGCTCAAAGATTCTGCGTAGGAATAATCCCCGTCGCCGAAGGTGATATAACCATTACCCCCGACATAAATCGTATCGTAGCTCTCGCCATAGAGCGACGCCGCAGCCCCGTTCGCCAACGGACATTCTGCGTAGCCGTCGTCCCCCAGACTCAAATAAGCGCCGCCGGACGGGTCCGTGAGAAAAGCGGTAACCGGTTCACGCGTCACGCGATAGAAATGCGGGGATCCGTCCGGACAGAAGGTGAACGACTGATACGCCATGTCATTCTCCTTTGAGTCGGTGAATAACTCGGTGAAAAAGTCGATTTGGCCGACTTTCAGCATCACGTCGCGCCGTCTGGAAACACCGCTCACACCGTTTGAAAACACGATTTCATCCGTATAGACCCCGATGGGGAAGGCGGTGGCTTCGGACGGCAGTGTGGCCGTGACGGACGCGCCCGCGCCCGGCGTCAACGTGCCGTTCATGATAGACAGGTTGACCAAGCCCGACGTGGTCCGCGCGGACCATGTTAATGTTTCTACTCCCGTGTTGGTCACCGCGTAGGTCTGAGAAAGAGGCGTGAACGGCCCGCCCTCAGGGCCGGTTGCGGTGAAATCAGTCGCGGGAAGCACGCTCAGATCATCGCCACCCACCAGCGGCGTGTGCGGATCTCCGAACAGCGTGATTTCGAAATAACACCAGCGGTAAACCATACTGCTTCCCGACGTCTCGACCGAACCGATCATGTCGTGTTTACCCAACTGGTTTGCCACACCGATGTTAGTGTTGCCCTGAACCAGCAACTCATCAAAAAAACAACGCATGAACTCGCCGCTGAACATCCATTCGTTATTAGAGTTGAACCAGCCGTACCGGCTATTCATCAACACGGCGAAAGCGCCAGTCGCATTGCGCTTGACGAGCTCCTCGGCAAAACAGTCAGAATAATCGAACGCGCCGCAGTAACATCCCAAGCTGTTCAGGAGGAAAGGTTCGGCATTTGACAACGCATCGATGTCCGAATTATCCATCCGCAGCGCATAGGTTTCATTGGCGTGCCCGTCATGCGCGACCAAATGCGGCGACAGGTTGAGCGCATCAACACAATCCGAAGCGCTCCATGTTTCACCATTCGTCGGACGGTCATCTAACCAGTCCACCTCGTAAGCGGAAAAAGACGGCATCAGGGTGTCAAGACTGTCGCCGCCTTGCGCATGCGTGCCCCCGTAATTGCCCAAATATTCAGCCAAAAAACGAGCGCTGGCGGCGTTCGCATGTTTGTTTTGTTCATAGGATAACGTTTTGCCAATGAAATAAGCAACTTCCGCGGCGTTATCGACGGGCGCGCGACCCACGTACACTTCAGCCAACAAGTCAACATCGCCGCCGCCCTCCCCATCAGTCGGCTCGCCCCAGTTATTGTCTCCGTCGGAATTCCACGAGCCGTCAAGACAAGCGAAGTACAAATCGCACGGCATCGTCGCATCGACGTCACCGCCCACATTGGCATACGCCTGACGGTAGGGCACCGTCGAGATATCGCCCCCCAGCAGAACGTAAGTCGTATTCCAGTTGGTGTACGCATACGTGATGAACGTACGCAACTTCGCTGCATCATCGACTCCGGAATATCCGGCGAGAATATTCTCAACCGTCTCGACCTTAACAGAAAGCCCGTCCGCAATTTTTTGCTCCACGAGCGGCTGGAAAGAATTCGTCAAGGCTGCGGTTGTTACTAGCAAGTAGTCAAAAACCATGAGCGGTTTCACGCTTCGGAGCACTTGCGCATGATAGGCTTCCGCAGCGTCAGGATTATCTGCGAATGTTATGATCTTCGACAATTGCGGATCCTGCCTGCGAAGCAGCGACACATCATTGACCGCCGTTTTAGCTTCAGCCAATGTGACGCTCACACGCATCTGCGGACAAAAGAGCAGTTTTCCGCTGGCCGGTTGATATTGAATGGGAAATATCCGGACAATCGCAACGCTGTAGCCGTTCATTTTTTGAACCGACACAAGCTGTACACGGCTTGCGGGATACGGCGCATCGGCCGCATATGTGTTATGATCAGGGGCGTCTCTTGCAGCACGCGCAACGGCAGGATGATCTTTCACGCCAATGGGGACTGGCGTCCGCCCGAACGTCAGAGGCTTGGTCACAGAAAGTGTCTGCACTGCCTGCAACAGTTCCACATCAACTTGTTTCACCTGGGCACCAAGCGGAAGAAGAATCTTTCCCGTACGGAAAGGGACTTCCGGTTGGCCGATTTTTTGAAAAGCTGCACAGCCCTTGACCGACAGCCGCGTATACTCGTCTTTCACCGTCGCGATTTGCGGCACATCAAATGCGTAGGTGACCTCAACTCTCACGTCCTGACCGCTTACCGCCCAAACTCCCGCCACGGCAAACAGCAGGCTAAGGATTGCTCTCCCTCTGCGGCAAGCGGCAATAAATGAGTGAAAGCCCGCGCGATATGAATCCATTAAAGAAACGGCACAATCCCGCCAAACGATCCGCATGATTTGCATACTATCCTTTCACATGATTGCTACCCAGTGTAAACATTTTTCGAACTTTTCTGCAAGAAAAAAAATGAAAAAAAATGGGTGTCGTTTTTATTTGACGCAAAGGGGTTAGAATTAGAGAGCGTTAGCACTAAAATCGGCATGAACAGGCGTTCAACCACATTCATTATTTTGTACATATCTTTGATAAAGTTTGACGGATGTGCTGACCAGTCCCAGAACTCCGACGTTTACGGCGATTGTCCCTTCTTTCTGTATCGTCGCAAACACCCGTTTCAACGATTTTGTGATACCCGATCTGGGACGGGCCAATCCGTATGGGGTTTACGATCTCGCGCACGATACGGGCTGGGCCAGTGTGGGCATCGATCACGACACGGCGGCTTTTGCGGTTGAGTCCATCCGCCGGTGGTGGAACGTGACGGGGTGTCCGCTGTATCCCGGGGCCTCGCGCCTGCTGATCGTCGCAGACGGCGGCGGGAGCAACGGCTCAAGGGTAAGGTTGTGGAAAGTGGAGTTGCAGAAGTTGGCGGACGAACTGGGCATGATCATGGAGGTCCGCCACCTTCCGCCCGGCACCAGCAAGTGGAACAAGATCGAGCACCGCCTGTTCTCGTTCATCACACAGAACTGGCGCGGCAAACCGTTGGTCGGTCATGAGGTGATCGTCAGTCTGATTGCGGCCACGACCAACACGAGTGGACTCAAGGTGCGTTGTGCGTTGGACACGAATGCTTACGCGCCGGGAATCAAAGTCTCAGAAGACGAACTCGCGACAGTCAACATCGTTCGAGACCCCTTTCACGGCAAATGGAATTATGCGATTCATCCTCATGCCAAAAACGATACAGTTAATTCGTGACAGGCCCTAAGGATCACGGAACTGACCTGCGACCCGCCGCAACACCGTTTTCATACAATAAGTCTTTAGAATATGCAGAAGCCGTGTTGGCGTCAATGACCGTGTTGATTGGGGCGACTTTATGGGGCCGATACGAGGGCGTCGAGAACGGCGGACATCCGGGCGTTGACCGCCGCGTAAGCGTGCGGCGGCGCGTTGCGCAGGGTGTCCTCCGACTGAACATACGCGCCCCCGGCCTGCAGTTCGTCCCGGCAGCGCGCGATGATCGCATCGGCGCTGGCGGGGGTGGTCTCCAGATGGAACTGAAGGGCGAGCACGTTTCTGCCGTACCGGAATGCCTGGTGCCTGCA
>JAKQQT010000597.1 GCA_029564025.1 Armatimonadota bacterium
CCGACCGAAGGATGTTTGAGCGTGTTCGCCTTACACGGCGAAGGAGGAATCCGGCCTCGTGAGCAATAAACACTCGCGAGAGCGACAGACGGGGCGGATGGCAAGCGGTTTTGGGCCGGCGTCCGACATCCGCGACCGGACAGGCCAATGCGTCTTGAGGACTTCTTATTGAATAGGACGCGTCACACAGCCTTGTTGTTTCAGGGAATGCGTCAGTTTCCTCAAGTATTGATACCATGTTGATGGCGTCATTATGCGCCGCCGGACTATGAAGGGAAGATCATGAGAAATCGCATCTGGATCGTTGCCGGGTTGTGCCTTCTGACACCGGGCGCCTTCGGCGCGCCCAAGGCCAAGGCACCTGCCTGGAAGAGCCTGCCAGTCGTTCAACCGACCGGTGTCAAGGAAATGACAGGATCCTACGTTGTTGAGGATCGCAAGAACGCCAAGTGGACGCCTCCAAAGTTCGTATACAACGAAAAAGCCGCCACCGGGCGAAAGGAAGCGCGCGTGGTTGTGGTCATTTACAACCCCGTCCTGAAATCGCAAGGCGGAAAAACGCTCGTCGAATACCTCAAGGCGAATGACCCGCGAGAGTACTCGCGCATTCTCGTGAATGTCATCCGCGACGCTTCGTGGGGATACATCAACTACAACATCGTGGATATCATCGAGGTGGACGGCTTCACGAAAAAAGTAGATGGTTTCCGCTACACCGAGGAGACGTTCCTTGATGCGCGCGCGAAACAGCAGTGGCAACCTTCCACCACGTCCTACCGCGCCGTGCTGGAAGAGAACGGGCTGATGGAGCGCATCAAGAAGGAACACATCACAGAAGTGTGGCTGTGGGGCGCTTCCGGCATGCACTGGGACGAGTTTGCCTTCTACATGCCGAACCGCTACGCCCGCTTTGCGCCGACCGACAATCCGTGGTTCTATCGGCCGTACGACATCCCCGAGGAGATCGGGCACACATTCTGGGTGATGGGCTTCAACTACGAGGTTGGCAGTGACAATATGATCCACTCGTACTCGCACCGCGTGGAGAGCATGGCCGCGCTGGCGATGGCCGAAGGCATCTGGGACACGAAGGGCAAACGCGACCCGTGGAATGTGTTTTCGTGGCTGGAACTGGACCACCCGGGCAAGCCCAGTATGGTCGGCAACTGCCACGTGCCCCCGAACGGGCAGGGCGGGTACGATTACAACAACAAGCGAACCGTGCCGTCGTGGTCCGACAACTGGGCCCGTTATCCCGACATTCGGGGAGAAGCCCGGGAAGTTCGGAGCGAGGAGTGGTGTTACAACCAGGACGGATATCAGCGCTGGTGGCTTTCGGCGTTACCGAAGTTCCCGGGGTACACAAAGTACGGTTACAACAACTGGTGGGTGTACATCGCCAACACCGATGAGGACCTGCCGGACTACAAAATGCAGGACCTGACGACATTCCGCCTGCCGAAGGATTATCCGCCACCGGAGAAGTGATCCGGCTTACGCCTCTGAGACATCGGGCCCAAGGTCTTGCACCTTGGGCTCTTTGTATTCGCGCCGTTCCGGCCCGTGTTCCAGTTGGCGGTGATACAGATGCGCGTACAGGCCATTGGCTGACAGCAGGTCCTCGTGGGTTCCCTGTTCGACGATACGCCCCTCATTCAGGACGATGATGCGGTCCGCCCTTTGGACGGTGCTGAGCCGGTGCGCGATCACGATGGCAGTGCGGCCTTCCAGCAGATGCTCCAAGGCATCCTGAATCAGGCGTTCGGAAGCGGCGTCCAGCGAGGATGTTGCCTCGTCAAGCACCAGAATTGGCGGATTGCGCAATACGGCGCGCGCAATCGCTATCCTCTGTCGTTGACCGCCGGAAAGCTTGACCCCGCGTTCGCCGACCTGAGTCGCGTAACCGTCCGGCATGGCTCCGAGAAATTCGTCGGCATGCGCGGCTTGTGCGGCGGCGGTGACTTCTTCATCGGGAGCGTCCGGCCGTCCAATCAGGATATTGTCCCACGCTGTTCCGCTGAACAGGAAGGTGTCCTGCAGAACCAGCCCAATCTGCCGGCGCCACGAGTTAATGGTAAACTTCCGTATATCCACGCCGTCGCATATCACCATGCCCTCGGTCGGATCGTAGAAACGGACGACGAGGTTCGCGAGCGTCGATTTGCCGGCGCCGGACGGGCCCACAATGGCAACCGTTTCACCCGGTGCAATCTCAAGAGATATCTCCCGTAGAACCGTCTGGTCGCCATTATAGGCGAAACTGACATTCTGGAACGAGACGGCCCCGCGGACACGCTCAACAACGTGAGCGTTCGGCATATCTTGAATCTCCGCCGGTGTGTCCAGTATCTCGAAAACGCGTTCGGCGGAGGCTAGTCCTCTCTGCAAAGTGTCATTGAACATCGCAAGCCGCCGCACGCTCATCGGGAGGAGAAGCAGAACGCCCGTAAAGGTGGTAACGCGTCCGATGGTGATGCGCTCCGCAATGAGTTCGCGCATGCCGAACACTGCCAGCGCCACCACGGCGATGATTAGGCCCGATTCCGAAGCCGCTGACCAGATGTTCTGCAGTCTCAGGCGCCAGATACCGAGCCTCAGCGCTTCCGTGTTGGCTTCGACAAACTGTTTGCGCTGGCGCTCTTCCGCGTTAAAACCGAGCACCACCCGTATTCCCGATATGGTTTCCAGCAAATGCTCGGAAACAACCGCCAGTTGCGCCTGCAGGGACCGACTGGCGACCCGCATCTTCCTGCCGAACCACGCCGTGGGAAGGAACAGGCCCGGCCCCACGATAACCGTAACCAAGGCAAGCGTCGGACTTATCCAGATGAGCACCGCGCCCAATGCGACGACCTGGACGATGTCCTGCAGGAGGTCCACCGTTGCAGAAGTGACCAGCAGTTGCATGGAATCGACGTCGCTGGTCACGCGACTGACGATTTGACCGGTCGGTGTGCGTTCGTAGAATCTCAGGGACAGCGTGGTCAGGTGTTCAAGCAAACGGTTGCGGATATCGAAAACCACGCGCTGGGCGACGGCGCCGGAGGTCACGGCCCGCCAGGCTCCGACCATGGAACGCAGTATGACCACAAAGATAACCGCGCCGCCCCACAGGAAGGTGTCTTTCAGCACGCCTTGCGCGTGCTGTGACAGTTCCGCTTCCGGGTGCTGTGTGGCGGTGAACTGCAACCAGACGGAGAACTCCTCGGTCAGGTGGCCGAGGATGCGAGCGGCTCCGAACCCGAGCGCGGCGTAAGCCAGGCTCAGAACAAAGGCGAGTACCAGAAGGTACCGGTAGGGGCGCAGAAAATGGCAAAATCGGAGAAAAAGCCGCACGAGTTATCACCCACTCCATACTATGTGACGCGTATGTATGCCGTCAAAGTATCGGTGAAATGCGTATCATGATGTGATGGCCAAATCAACAAAATTAACGCTCAGCCCCACCAAGATCTCGGCGTTCCTGCGGTGCCGGCGCTTCTACTGGTTCCGGTATATCCAGAAATACCAGACGCGTCCGCGCGCGGAATTCACGTTCGGAGCGGCCCTTCACCGCAGTCTGGACGCGTTCCACGGCGCAACGGAGCGCCCCACGGTGGAAACCTTGCAGGCGCAGTTCCGGGAAGGGTGGACCACTGCCGGATTCAAGACCCCGGAGGAGGCACAAAGGGCGCTGGAAGCGGCACAGGGCATCCTCGAGAAGTATCACCAGGAAGCGCCGCCGCCGGAAGCCGCCCCGGAAATACTGCTCCGCGAGAAGATGCTACGCGTCGACTGCGGCGAATACGTGTTGATGGGGCGGGTGGACCGTGTGGACCGCCACCCCGACGGCACGCTGGAAATCATCGACTACAAAAGCGGCCGAAGCCGAGTCACCGAATCGCAGACGCGTGCCGACATCGGCCTGATGGTTTACGAAGCGATGATCCGCCGCTTGTATCCCGATTCCAGGGTAACCGTCAGCATCCACGCGCTCAGGCCGAACCAGAGGGCCACAATTGCCCGTACAGACGGCGAGTTCGCGGAAGTGCTGACCTTCATCGATGATACCGCGCACGCCATCGCCGCCGAAACCGACTGGGAAGGCGTGTGCGATAAGGACCTGTGCGAGGACTGCGACTTCCTGCTATGGTGCCCGGACCGTTGGCCCGGGCGCGATGCCGATCAGATGTCGAACGACAATCCGTCGTGACCCACGATGATCCCGTGTTCCGAAGCCACGGCCTGCATCTCCTCGTGCGTGCCGACACCGTTGTGCGAGTAGTGGGTCATGATGTATTGCGCGTCCGGGGCCAGGATGCCTTCCGACTCCAGCCTCTGCTTCATTGCAACCAGTTCCGGGAAGCCCAAGTGTCCGTTGTACTGGCCGCAGGACCGCAGTCCGTAGGTACATTCCATCACAACGGTGTTGATGGTGAAGTTCTTCAGGAAGCGCCAGGTCTCCTCTGCGTACCAACCGGTATCGCAAGCGTAGAGCAGGGAGCGGCCGCCTCGAGAGATGACGTAATTCAGTGTGAGTTCACCCGGCCGATGGTTGCTGTGAATCGCCGCGACTTCCGCCTCGCCGGCGCGGAAGCGTTCCATTGGCCGAACCGGACGGAGGTTGATCTCGGCGGGAGAAGGGCTGTAGGCGCGGCGGATACGCTCCATCGAGTTGTCATTGCCGTACACCGTCAGGTCGCCTGCTCGTTCGTGGGCGAAGGGCGCGTGGGCATAATCCAGGTTGTCGGGCAACAGATGATCCTCGTGCT
>JAKQQT010000318.1 GCA_029564025.1 Armatimonadota bacterium
CGCGTTCGATGCCGGCGGCCGTTCGCGCAGATTCCAGTCGACTTTCGAGCGAAGCCATCGCGGCTTCCAATTCAGCCACCTGGTTCCGTGCCGTCTTCTCCCGGATTCCGGCATCCTCAAGCCGCTGATTCAACGCCGTCAACTGGTCTTGGTGCTCCTCCAACTGACGCCGGTTGTCCTGCGCGCGTTGAATCAAAAGGTCGCGTTCGGCTTGCGCCCGAGCGCGCTGACCCGCCAGTTCGTCCACCTTCTGGCGTGCCGAATCCCAGGCGCGTTCGATTTCGGTGATGCGCAGTCTGGCCGCCGATTCGCGCGCTTCGGCCGCCGACCGGTTCGCCTGCGCCGCGGCAAGTTCGTCGCGCGTCACCGACATTCGGTTCGTCAGTTCCAGCAGTTCGCCTTTCAGTCGGCGCACGTCGAACGCCAAGACAAGACGCTCCAACTCCGCCCGGCGTTTGTCCATCTCCCGGAAAGCGATCGCGCTTTTCGCAGACCGCTCCAGTGGACCGATCCGTTCTTCTATATCCGACAGGATGTCGTTCACCCTATCGAGGTTCGCTCGCGTGCTCTCCAGGCGGCGTTCCGCCTCGTTCTTGCGAACGCGGTACTTCTTAATCCCCGCCGCTTCCTCAAACAACAGGCGCCGGTCTTCTGAGCGCGCGGACAACACGGCGTCGATGTCCGACTGGCTGAGCATGTTATACGCATCGCGGCCGATACCCGTATCCAGGAATAGCGTGTAAATATCTTTCAGACGGCAGGGCGTGCGGTTGATGAAGCACTCCATGTCGCCGGACCGGTAAAGGCGCCGTGTAACCGTTACTTCCGGTTCATCAATCGGCAGGCGGCCCGAGGAGTTGTCGAAGGTGAGGGAAACTTCGGCCATGCCCAGCGAACGGCGGTTGCCTGCGCCGGCGAAAATGACGTCCTGAACACGCTCTCCCCGCAGGTGGCGGACGTTGGATTCGCCCAGCGCCCAGAGGATGGCGTCGGCGACGTTGCTCTTGCCGCTACCGTTGGGACCCACCACGGCGGAGATGCCGCCGGGAAAGTCCAGCACGGTGCGGTCGGCGAAAGTCTTGAATCCGAAAAGTTCGAGGCGTTTGAGCATGGGTAAGCGTCACCGGTTGCGGTGTCTTCATTCAGTATTGCACACCGAACCACCCAACTCAGGTTGAATCACGTGATGCTACCATGCATAACGCGGGTTCATGGAGACGCCACCCGCTGGAAATACCACCTATGCCATCTGAAAAACGCGATATGTTCCTGTGCATGGGCTCCGCCTGCCATCAGGCCGGAGTCTACGACGTCCTTCCGAAACTGCAGAAACTCCTCGCCGAAAACGGCCTGGACGACACGATCGAACTGAAAGGCGCCTTCTGCCTTGGTCCGTGCACCAAAGGCATCGTGCTGACGTTCGAGGACCACGTGTTCACCCGACTGAGCCCGGCTAACGTGGAACACCAGTTCCGCACCAAAATACTGCCCGTGCTGAAGTAGAGGCCCTCGCCAACCGCCATGAACAAAACCCTCTGGGAACTGCTTTGGGATTACGACCCCAACGGCCTGCTGGTCGTGGACGCCGGCATGGTGATCCGCACCGTCAACCCGGCTCTATGCGCCATGCTGAAAACTGACTCCAGCGACCTCATAGGGCGCCACGCCGGCGACTACATCGAAGACCTGTCGGATTTCCAGCGTGTCTGGCGAAAAAAGAGACCGATGGCCGCCACCGAGAGGGAATACCCGAAGTTCGGTCTGTTCGTCCGGCAGGTGATGTTCCCCATCGAGGATGAAGGAATCGTTGCATGCATTATGGTTGATCTGACGCACGAGCGCCAGGAACGCAATGAGTTGCAGGCCATGAAACTGCAGATGCTTGAGAACGTGACCCGGGTGGTGGACAAACAAATGAGCGTGGCTCAGGAAATCGCCGGTCTTCTGGGCGAAACCACCGCCGAAACCTCCGCCAGTCTGCGAAAGGTCATTGATCTGCTGAACGAAGAGACCGTTTAGCATGGAACACTTCCTCGACATCTTTGAGGCGGGATTGAACAAGCACGATGAAACGCTGTGCGGAGACAAGGTCAAGGTTCACCGCGGCGAAGACCGGACGATTATTGTGCTGTCCGACGGCCTGGGCAGTGGCGTCAAGGCAAACATCCTCGCCACTCTGACCTCCGAAATCATCATGACGATGCTGGCGGCCGACGTCGGCATTGAAGACGTCATCAGCACCGTCATCGGAACGCTTCCCACCTGCAAAATCCGCAACATCGCCTACGCCACGTTCACAGTGATTCAGATAAGCCATTCAGACCACTCCTTCAAGGTCATCAACTTCGACAATCCGCCGACGATGCACTTCCGGCGCGGAAAGATACTGCCCACGGAACGCAAGGAGTATGAAATCCTCGGCAAGAAGATCCGTATGTTCGAAGGTCAGTTGAAGCTCGGCGACTTCCTGGGTGCGATGTCCGACGGCGTCACCTACGCGGGTATGGGCGTCACGATGAATTACGGCTGGGGTTGGAACAACATCGCCGGGTACATCGAGGAACGCTGGCGTACCCACTACTGGTGCGCCCGCAACGTGGTACAGGACGTCATCGGGAAAACCCGGTCTCTTTACGGCGACTCCGCTGGAGACGATGCGACGTTCGTCGGTGTGTTCGTCCGACCGGTGAAGTATCTCACCATCTTCACCGGCCCGCCGCTCGACAAGGCGGACGACGCCCGTATCACCGAACGCTTGCTGGCGGCGCCCGGCGTCAAGATCGTGTGCGGGGGAACCACCGCCAATATCGTCGCGGAGCAGTTGGGACAGGTGCTGAAGGCCGATCTGGAATCCTTGAGAAGCGACGTACCGCCCTTCGGCTCACTTCCCGGCGTGGACCTTGTCACCGAAGGCATCCTGACGATGACCAAGGCTCTGGAGTACATGCGCGAGGCCGACGGAAGGCCGGACCGCCTGCCCTCGGACCGCAACGCGGCCACCCTCCTTGCTACCCAGTTGCTGATGGCCGACCATATCGACTTCCTCGTGGGCCAGACCATCAACGAGTACTACCAGAATCCTCTCCTGCCCAAATCCATCAGCATCCGCAAACACCTCATCAGCGAACTGAGGGAATTCCTGACCGAACACCGGAAGGAAGTCCACACCGAGTACTTCTGATCCTTTCGGTGTCGCCTTCGTCCGCCGGTTTCGGAAATCCACTCCTGTTAAAAAGTGATGACAAATGCCGCGCGCAAACGTTAACCTGAATACCGGCGGTGCTCTACTGCCGGATTTTACTTGTGCGGGGGAATCGG
>JAKQQT010000638.1 GCA_029564025.1 Armatimonadota bacterium
CTGCCGCCGATGCGCCTGGTTGAGCAGATGCTGGGTTTGGACGCCTCCCAAATGCCGGAGCATAAACAGAAAACGCAAAGACCGATCGAGGAACGCCGCAAGCCCTTCTTCCGCGCGGCCGGACTGGGGCGCAGAGGCGCCGTTGAGCCTTTCGACCTGGAAGTGCGCGAAGGCGAAGTGATGGGACTCGCCGGTTTGCTTGGATCCGGGCGGACAGAGGTGGCACGACTGCTGTTCGGCGCGGACCGGGCAGATTCCGGAACCTGTGAAGTGGATGGGCGGCCCCTGAAACTGGCATCCCCGCGAGACGCAATCCGCGCGCGGTTCGCGTTTTGTCCGGAAGACCGGAAAACCGAGGGTCTGATTCCGCAACTGTCTGTCCGCGAGAACATCGTTCTCGCTTTGCAGGCGGCGCGCGGATGGTACCGGCGGTTGTCCCGCAAGCACCAGAACGAACTGGCGGACCGCTTTATCCGTTCCCTGCAGATTGCCACACCCGACGCGGAACAGGCGGTGAACAATCTATCCGGCGGCAACCAGCAGAAAGTGATTGTGGCGCGGTGGCTGGCTTCCGACCCCCGGTTGTTGATTCTGGACGAACCGACGCGCGGTATCGATGTCGGCTCGAAAGCGGAGATCCAGAGGCTGGCGATGGAACTGGCTGAAGCGGGGAAGGCAGTCCTTTTGATCTCGTCGGAACTCGAGGAGATTTCACGTTGCAGTACCCGCGTGGCCGTGTTGCGCGACAGGAAGATGATCGCGGAACTGGACGGCGGTGAAGTGTCGGAACAGGAGATCATGCAGACAATCGCCTCGGGGCATGGGAGCGGTGATGAGCCGACAGCCTGAAACAAAGCAGAAACAACGCGGTGGGATCCCGCTGTTTTGGCCGTTGGCGGCGCTGGCCCTGCTGTTGCTGTACAACGCGGTGTTTACCCAGGATTTCCTGACGCTCACCATCAGAAACGGCCAGTTGTACGGCTCGCTGGTGGACATCCTGAACCGGGGCGCGCCGATCATGCTGGTCGCCATCGGTATGACGCTGGTGATCTCCACGCGCGGCGTGGACCTGTCGGTCGGCGCCGTCATCGCCATCTCGGGCGCCATTGCGGCCTGGCTGATCGTGGCGCACGACACGCCGCCCGCGCTGGTCATTCTGCTCACGCTTCTTGGCGCCGCCTTGTGTGGTATATGGAACGGCGCTCTGGTCGCGTTTCTGGATATCCAGCCGATTGTGGCGACGCTGATCCTTATGGTGGCGGGACGCGGCATCGCGCAGTTGATCACACAGGGGCAGATTCTGACGTTTCGCGACCCGGTGATCAACTTCATCGCCGGAGGGAGCCTGTTCTACCTGCCGTTCTCGGTTACTATCGTCGTTGTAACGCTGGCATTAACGGCCGTGCTGATGCGCTGGACGGCACTGGGATTGTTCATTGAGTCAGTCGGCGCCAACGAGCCTGCCGCGCGCCTGGCTGGTGTGAACACGACCGTCGTCAAGGTGTTCGTGTACACATTCAGCGGGATATGCGCCGGGATCGCCGGCTTGATCGCCGTGTCGAATATCAGCGGAGCGGACAGCAACAACGCCGGCCTGAACGCCGAACTCGACGGGATTCTCGCGACCGTCATCGGCGGAACCTCCCTGAACGGCGGTCGGTTTTTCCTGGTCGGCAGTATTGTGGGCGCGCTGATCATACAAACCCTCACGACCACCATCCTGTCCAGCGATGTGCCGCCTCATTACACACTGGTCGTCAAGTCGGTGGTGGTTCTGGCCGTGTGCCTTCTTCAGTCCGACGCAATGCAGGCGTCGATCAGACGGCTGGCGACAAAGGGAGGCGCGGCATGATACGGCGCCTTCTTTTGCGGTCACCGGTTGTGGCGACGCTGGGCGTGTTCGTCCTGTTGTACGCTGTTTCGGCGATCCGATATCCGGCGTTCACCCGTCCCAATGTGTTCCTGAACCTCTTCAGCGACCACGCGGCTCTCGGTATCGCGGCGGTTGGTATCACACTGGTCATCATCTCGGGAGGGATCGACCTCTCGGTCGGCGCGATGATCGGATTCACCAGTGTCGTGCTGGCGGTGCTGATCGAACAGAGCCACGTCCATCCTATGCTGGCTGTATTGATTGTGTTGTGCATCGGGACGGCTTTAGGCACCGGAATGGGGTGGATCATCCGGACGTTCGCGTTGCCGCCGTTTCTGGTCACCCTGGCAGGAATGTTCTTCGCGCGGGGCATGGGCCTGGTGGTCAGCCTGAAGTCGCTGTCCATCACCGATGAACGGTTCACGGCTTTCGGCGCGTGGGAAGCGTCGATCGGTTCACTGCGTATTCCGTCGGTGTCGCTTGTTTTTCTCGCGGTGGTTGCGCTCGGCGCGTGGCTGGGCCGGTACACGCGGTTCGGGCGGAACGTGTACGCCATCGGCGGATCGGAGGACTCCGCGGTCCTGATGGGCCTGCCGGTCGGCGCGACGAAGATACGGGTTTACGCCTTCAGCGCCTTCTGCAGTGCCCTCGCCGGCGTTATCTTCGCGCTGAAGGGCAGTAGCGGCTACGCCCACGCCGGCGCGGGACTGGAAATGGACGCCATCGCCGCGACCGTCGTCGGCGGGACACTGCTGTCGGGCGGCGTCGGCGCCGTGCCGGGCACGCTTGTCGGCGTGCTGATATTCGGTGTGATCCAGACGCTTGTCCTCTTCGAGAACCTCAACTCGTGGTGGGGCCGCATCGCCATCGGCCTTCTGTTGCTGATGTTCGTGCTGGTGCAAAGGATCGTCACGCGCAGAGCGGCGTGATGGTTGACCGGTTGAGCGTCACGCCTCGCCGATTTCGAACACCTTCGAAGTCAGCCGTAACGTGTAATCCCGCACGTCGACTGGCCACACTGATATCAGTTCCTCGAACCGCTCGCCGTTGCCGTTGTAGAACGCCCGCAGGGCTTCCTCGAAGTTCGGAAGGTTGCCGGCGAGGGCCGACATAAACCGGTAAGCCGCTTCCTGAGCGATCCTCAGACGGTCCTTTTCCTCGTTGTCCTTACGGGCCTGCTCCACCAGTTTGCGCAAAGCGACAGAGGCGCCGCCTGGTTGGCTGTACAGCCAGTCCCAGTGCCGGGGAAGCAGGGTGACTTCGTGGGCCACCACACCCAGTTTCGGTCTTCCGGGACCGCGCGGACCGTCCGTTTCGGATTCACCGGACCCGCCTGACAACGTGCCTTCGGCGGGCATCAGCCTGGCGCGGACGTCCTCGACCGTACCCCGGTAGTCAACCTCGACGAACTCACCGGTCTCATCGTCGAAGATCAGGACAGGGGCGGAAGGGCCTTCGTCCATCGCTGTCTTTGCCTGGGCGGCAACGTCGGCGAGCGTGCCGGAGGCAATGCGACGGTATCCTTCAAACGCGGTGCATTGGGTGTGTTGTGTGGTATCCATTGATCTCCTCCCGATTGGTAATGACACTGTATTATATCCTGATAATATACGTGAAGTCAAATAATGCCGGGATATATTGTCGTTACACCAGCGTGTTGGATGTGATGCCGGGGAAGATCCATATGATGGAAAGGAAGGCGAGCTCCAACGTGCGACGCATTACTGATGGAATTGATGCAAGGTCGAAGGACAGTGCCGCCAAGAATGTGGTCTCCATTCGAAACAGGCGCTACTGAGGCGGCAGGCCGGCCGGCACGGTACATCATCGCATCAGAGACACACGAAAGGTAACGGCAAGCATTGACAGCAGAAACGGAATTCGGACGGGTTCGGGGAATCGAACACCGGGGGATCAAGGTGTTCAAGGGCATTCCGTATGCCGCGAGCACGGAAGGAACCAACCGGTTCATGCCGCCGGTCGATCCCGAGCCCTGGGCCGGTGTGCGCGATGCCCTTGAGTACGGTTTCAGCTGTCCGCAAACCGATCCCTGTCCCGTTGCCGTTGCCGACGACGAGGGACCCTCCATCTACAAAGCGCTCGCCATACCGGGCGAGATTTCGCCCGCGGAGGGCGAAGACTGCCTTGTTTTGAATGTATGGACCCCGGGCCTCGAGGACGGTGTGAAACGTCCGGTACTGGTTTGGTTGCACGGCGGCGGGTTCA
>JAKQQT010000653.1 GCA_029564025.1 Armatimonadota bacterium
GGAACCGTGCCTATAACGATTGGTTTCACATGACAAGTATAGCATTTCGGTAACTTGACATTTTGCAAAACTGTTGTCAAAGTGTGAAATGTATGAAATTGCCAGGTCCTCGCAATAATGTGAGTCAAAGAGGGAAGAGGCGGCCTGGTGAAGGAAATGATTATCGTGGATAAAGACACGGGTCCTATGATGGACGTGAAATTGGATGAATGCTTCTGCGGATCGGTGACGGTCGGCGACAGGGGGCAGATCGTGATCCCCGCCGAAGTGAGGAAACTGCTGGACATCAACGCGGGCGACCGCCTGCTGGTGTTCCGGCACCCGCGAAACTTCGGATTAATGCTGTCCCGGTTGGCAACCGTCCGCGAGATGACGGAAGCGCTGAGGGAATCTCTGGAAGCCCTCGTCGCGAAAGCAGACCGACTTGAGACCTCGGAATCAGAGGAGGATCAGTGATATGCGTTTATTCGTAAGTTTGATGGTCGGGACGATACTGCTGGCCGGTTCAGCCATCGCGGCGCCGGAAGCAACGGTAATCGTGTCGCCGGACGCGGAAGGAATGATGACCTTGGACCAGGCTGTGGAGATTGCCCTGAAGAACAGCGAGACGGTGGCGATCAACCGGGAAGGGCTTGTTTCCGCCCACGCCAAGGTTCGAGAGGTCACGGCTTCAGGTCTTCCTACGGTGACTGTGGCAGGCCAGGTGTTGCGGCAGAAGGAAGTCTCGTTCAGCCTGCCGATGGGTGACACCGTGCAAGAGGTGACGATCTCACCGAAGTACAGCCGCGTGGCCCAGGCGTCTGTGAACCAGATTCTGGACATCTTCGGCCTGGTGCGCAAGGCGAAACAGATGGCTTCAATCGGCGAGCAGATCCAGGCGCTGAACCTGGCCCGAAGCCGTTCCGAGGTCATTTTCCAGACCCGCGCGGCCTATTACAACGTTCTCCGGGCTAACGGGGCGGTGGAAGTCGCAACCGCGGCCGTGCGCGAGGCGGAGGAGCAGTTGCGCCTTGCCAGGGCTTTTGTGGGTGAAGGCGCATCACCCAAGTTCGACCAGACCCGCGCAGAGGTGGCGCTGGCCGACAAACAGCAGAGTTTGATTTCTGCCTTGAACACTCTGCAACTTGCCGGCGCGGCTTTCAACAACGCGCTGGCTCGACCGGTGGATACGCCCGTAACGATTACGCCCCTCGACGACGCCGTTTCCCGCGAGGTCGACATCGCCGGCCAGACGGAGAAGGCGCTGGAGTCGCGGCCGGAGATTCTTCAGGCCGGTCTCGGCGTGAAGGCCGGGAGGGTGAACGTCGGTCTCCAGAAACTCGGCAACAAGCCGACGGTGGCGCTGACGGGAGCGTACTCATACAACTTCACTGCTTCCGGCTTCTCCACCGAAAAGGGCAACTGGAACACGGGTATCGGGGTGTCGTGGCCTCTGTGGGATAGCGGTTCGACCAGGGCCAAGGTGGATGGGGCCAAGGCAGACGCGCGCGCTTCCGAACTGCAGGTTGAACAGGCGCGGCGCGGTGTCGCTCTTGAGGTCCGCAACGCCGGTCTCCAGGTTCAAACGGCCGCCGACCGCTATGATGTGGCGTTGAAAGTGCTGGACCAGGCGGAGGAAGCCCTTCGGCTTGCCCGTGCCCGATACCAGAACGGCGTCTCCACCCAGCTGGAAGTTATCGACGCCGAGGCCGCGTTGACGGCGGCGCAGTTCAACCTCAACAATTCGCGATACGACTACCTGCAGGCTCGCGCCGATTTCGACCGGGCTTTGATGGGACGTTTGAGCGGCTGATTTTCGTGATGAAACAATCCGCCTGCCAGCAGGCAATCAAGGGGTAAGAGTCATGCGATCGAAATGGATGGTACCGGTAGCGCTCTTGTTGATCGTTGCCGGCTTCACGGCACTGTCAGCAAAGCGACCAAGGCCGGAGCCGCCGCTGACCCAGGCAACGATACAAGCCGAAACCGGCATACCAGTCGAGTTGGTTGATGTGCGAATCGGTTCCGCGGACGAGTCGCTGTCGGTGACAGGCCAATTGGCCGCGGATTATCAGGTGAATCTTTCACCGAAGGTTGCCGGCAAGGTGTCGCAGATACTGGTGGAAGAGGGATCGTATGTTGCGAAAGGCGCTCCGGTGGTTCGACTGGATTCCGACGATGCCGCCCGTCAGATGCAACAGGCGAGGGCTGGTGTGGAGCAGGCCAAGTCCGGCGTAAAGGTGGCCGAGGCGAGGCTTGCCCAGGCGCAGACCGGGCGTGAAGTGGGCGATGTGACGAGTTTCTCGCAGATTGCCCAAGCGGAAGCAGGTCTGAAGTCGGCGGAAGCGAACCTCGAAATGGTGACCACCGGCGCCCGCAAGCAGGAACGCCAGCAGGCAGACAACGCCGTCGCCATCGCCAAGACCAACCAGGACAAGGCACTCTCGGATTTCCGCCGGTACAAGGCGCTTTTCGAGCAGGGCGCTGTTTCCGCGGCAACACTGGAAGCGTATGAAACCGGCCTCAAGATTGCCCAGGCCAACTACAACAGCGCTGTTCAGGCCCGGAGTTTGGTGGAAGAGGGCGCCCGCAATGAGCAGGTGCGGCAGGCCGAAGCGGCTGTCCGAAACGCGCGTGAAGCCGTGCGATCTGCCCGGGCGGCTTCGAAAACCAACGAAGTTCGCGCCGAGGATGTGCTGGCGGCGAAGGCGGGCGTAGCCAGCGCCTATGCGTCACTTTCCGCCGCACGCGCGGCATTGGCTACGGCGGAGCAAAACGTGCGCAACCATACGATCACCGCTCCCAGGTCGGGTTGGATTACACAGCGTTTCGTCGAAACCGGTCAGTACATCGGACCCGGAACTCCGGTCGTTTCTCTCGTGGATCTCGGCACAATCGTGATGAAGGCAGATATCTCCGAGACGGATATGGCGAAGGTTCGCGCAGGCCTGTATGCCGCCGTCCGTGTCGATGCCTTGGGAAACCGGGTGTTCGCCGGTCGAGTCGAGTCGCTTATTGCGAGCGCTGATCCGGGCAACCGGTCGTTCACCGCCCGCATCCGGATCGACAATCCGGAAGCGACACTGCGTCCCAACATGTTCGCCCGCGCCGATATCGCCGTTCGACGGATTGCCACGGCTATGCTGGTCCCCAAGTCCGCACTCGTGAACCGCAACGGCGGGACAGAGGTTGTGCGCGTGGTGGACGACAAGGCCGAGTTTGTGGACGTTCGATTGGGATTGGTGACCGGTGACGATATCGTCGTGGAATCGGAGAGCCTCAAACCCGGCGACCGCATCGTGCCGGCCGGGCAGGACAGGATCACCGACGGCGCCAAAGTGAAGCCGGAATGACTTCGGTCGTCTGGGCGACGGTATCGAGCAGTCGTGACGGAGTGCGCGGGAGTAAACACACATGAGTTTGACATTAGCCAGTATTCGACGGCCCGTACTGATCAGCATGCTTGTTCTGGCGCTGGTCATACTGGGGTTGCGTTCGCGTGAGGCCATGCCCAAGGAGTCCATGCCGGACATCAACCTGCCGTATGTGGCCGTCTTCGCGACGTATCCGGGAGCGGGTCCGCAGGAAGTGGAAACACTGGTCACGGAGGTCATTGAAGACGCAGTGGCCGGTGTGAACAACGTGCGCCACGTAACCAGTCAATCCCGAGAGAACCTGGCGCTCATCGGTATCGAGTTTGAGATGGGCACCGATCTGGACGCGGCGGCGGCGGACGTTCGGGACAAAGTGAGCTCTATTCGGGGAGCCCTGCCGGACGATGTCGGAGAACCCTCCATCACCCGCATCAACATCAACAGCATGCCGATTCTGACGATGGCGATGACGGGCAAGATGCCTTCCCGCGAACTCAGGAACCTCGGCGACACAACCGTCAAGGATGCCTTTTCCAAGGTCGGCGGCGTATCGGCTGTCAGCGTGGAGGGTGGCGACCAGCGCGAAATCCAGGTGGTGGTGGACAAAGCCCGACTGCAGGCTTACGGGATGTCGATGGGCCAACTGGTGTCGGCCATCAACCAGCGCAACTTGAACATTCCGGGCGGAACTATCAAGGAGACCGGCCGGGAATACGCGGTCCGTATGGTCGGCGAGTTCAGGGACGTGGACCAGATTCGCGATGTTCGCATCCTGGTGCCGGCGAACGCCCCCAACGCGAAACCGCACTCCATCCGCCTGGGCGACGTGGCGCAGGTCAACGACACGATCCAGGAAGCGGACCGAATCACGCGCCTTGGTGTAAAGGACGACGTACCTACAGACGCCATTGTTATTGCAGTGCAGAAGCAGTCCGGCGGCAACACGTTGGAAACGGCCAACGGCGTCAAGAAGGAAATCGCCCGGCTGACGGGACAGATATTCGACGAAAAGACAGGCGAACTGCGCGATCACGATCCTGCGATAGACAAGGGGCCGGCCGCAAAAGGGATACTGCCTGCCGACGTTGGACTCGTCATCACAACTGATGAATCCACCTATGTCCGCGACTCGTTGAACGACGTGAACAAGACTCTCGTCGAGGGTATCATTCTGGTCGTTCTGATCATCTTCGTCTTCCTCCACTCGGCCAGGGCCACGTTGATTGTGGCGCTGTCCATCCCGACGTCGATGTTCGTTACTTACCTTCCTCTGCACGCAATGGGCTTGACCGTCAACTTCATGACGCTTCTCGGCCTGTCACTTGCCATCGGTATCCTTGTGGACGACAGCATCGTGGTTCTGGAGAATATTGAGCGGCACCTGCGACTTGGCGAGGAACCAAAGGAAGCGGCGCTGAACGGACGGATGGAGATTGGTTTGGCGGCCATCACGATAACACTGGTCGACGTGGTGGTCTTCCTGCCAATCGCCAATATGGGCGGAATCGTGGGCGAGATTTTCCGGCCGTTCGGCTGGGCGGTCGCCATCTCCACGCTCCTTTCGCTTTTCATGTCGTTCACCCTCACGCCGATGCTGGCGTCGAGGTTCTTCGAGAAGGGGCACGGTTCGGAGGAGCAGAAGAGGGAGCGCCGCGGGTTTTTCGCGTGGCTGTTCAACTCGTTCGACAGGAATTACGATCGCCTCGCCAACGGCTATCGCAATGTGCTTCAGTGGACACTTCACAACCGGGCATTGACAATCTGGACAGGTTGGGCGACGCTGTTTACGGTGGTCGGCATGGCTTCCGCGAACAAACTGCCCTTCCTGATCATCGTCCTTGTTGTCATGGGTATGGGATTGTTGTTCAGCCGGGACAGGGTGCCGGGTCTGTACATCACCGCCACGCTCGTCGCCTTGACCTTGCTGGTGCGTTTCAACCTTCCCGTGGAGTTTATGCCCAATACCGACCGCGGCGAGTTCTCCGTGACCGTCGAGGGGGAATCCGGGCAGTCCATGGCGGTCACGGACCGGTCTGTGATGGGTGTCGCGAAGGTCATCAGCGGCCTCAAGGACCCCGAGTCCGGTATACCGCTCGTGGAATATGTGACAACAACGACCGGCGCGACCAGCACCGGTGCCCGGATGGGTATGGGTAGCGCCGGATCCCAGTACGGCTCGGTTTCTGTGAAGCTCGTCAAGAAGCACGAGCGATCGGTGAGTGTTCGTGACGTCATGCGCATCGTGACGGAGCGCACGGCGAGTATTCCGAACGCCAAAATTGAGACCGCCCAAGAGAGTTTGGGAATGGGCGGAAAACCGATCGAGATGGAGGTAACCGGTTCGGATATGGATCAGAACCTTCGGATTGCGAAGGAACTTCAGGCAAGAATGGACAAGGTTCCGGGCGTGATCGAAAGCGGCTTGTCCTGGAAGGAAGGCAAGCCTGAACTGCAGATCAACATCGACGAGCAGAAAGCCGCGGACAAGGGTATGACGGCGGCACAGGTCGGTTCCATTGTTCGGTCGGCCCTCCAGGGAACGGGGGATTCCGCCGGTGACACCAAGTTCCGTGTTGGTGGAGACCAGTATAACATCCGTGTGCAGTATGACAAGCCGGACCGGACGGACGCGGGGGCTATGGAACGCCTGACGATCGGCGCGATGAACGGGAAGCCCGTTATGCTCCGGGATATCGCCACGGTGGAGATCAAGAACGCTCCGACCGAGATCCGCCGAAAGGATCGCCAGCGCCTGGTGACGGTTGACGCCAACGTGGCGCAGGGATATGCGCAGGGCGACGTGCAAAGTGAGGTCAGCAAGGTTGCCCGTGAAATGAACACCGGCAGTTCCCGCATTGCGGTCGGCGGCACGGGAAACATGCAGGCGGAATCCTTCGGTCACATATTCTCAGCCCTGATCCTGGCGGTTCTTCTTGTCTATATGCTGATGGCGGCACTGTTCGAGAGTTTGACGACACCGTTCGTTATCTGGTTGTCGATTCCGCAGGCGCTCATCGGCGCCCTTCTGGGATTGATGATGACAAACCGCACGTTCAGCATCGTCAGCATGGTCGGTATGATTATGCTGGTCGGCCTGGTGGCCAAAAACGCCATCCTGATGCTGGACTACACCAACACGCTGAGATCCCGTGGAAAGAAGCGTGAAGAGGCTGTGCTGGAAGCGGGTCCGACCCGGTTGCGGCCCGTGCTGATGACGACGTTCGCGATGGTGTTCGCGATGATCCCGACAGCCATAGCGTTGAATGAAGGCTCGGAGATGCGGCAACCGATGGCCATCGCGGTTATCTTCGGCTTGATCCTCAGCACGTTCCTGACGCTGTTGGTGGTGCCGGTGACGTACACCTTGATGGACGACATCGTGGTTGGGAGCCGCAACAGGATTCGCCGACTGCTCGGCCGAAAACCGGTTACTGACCGGCATTCGGCCGCCGAGACAGCATCCATTGGGGATCGATGATGAAGCCGGGTGGGACTCAGAGGCGGAACGACGAATGGACGCAATCCCACCGATGCTCCTTTCATTCATAAAGAGGGACAGGGGGTGGTTGTTTCAGTATAAAACAGGGCAACCACCCCTGGCCTCTCCTTGATGATGAGGGGAATCGGAATCGCCCGATACCTGGCAGAAGGCATAAATACACTCCCATGATCTACCTGGACCACGCGGCGACAACACCTCTGGACCCCTCAGTCCTGGAGGAGATGTTACCGTTCTTCGGCGAGTTGTACGGCAATCCCAGCACCCTGTATTCACTGGGCCAGGCGGCCCGCTCCGCCGTCGATACCGCGCGCGACCGGGTGGCGGACCTCCTGAACGTGCCTTCTCGCGAAATCACATTTACCTCTGGCGGCACCGAGGCCGACAACCTGGCCCTGCGGGGTGTTCTCTGCGAAGTCCGGCCGGACCGCCGCCGCCTGATCGTCTCTTCGGTCGAGCACGAGGCAGTTCTCGACACGGCGCATTTTCTGGAACGACACGGGATACCGGTTACAGTACTTCCTGTCGATGGGGACGGTACGGTTCAGCCGGATGTCTTGCGTAAGATGATCGGAACCGATACGGCGCTGGTCTCGGTGATGACGGCCAACAACGAAGTCGGCACCATTCAACCCGTGGCGGAACTTGCGAATGTGGCGCACGAGGCCGGAGCGCTGTTTCACACGGACGCGGTGCAGGCGGTGGGCTCTGTGCCCGTTCACCCTGCAGAATTGGGTTGCGACCTTCTGAGCCTCAGCGGGCATAAAATCTACGGTCCGAAAGGCTCCGGCGCCCTGTGGGTGCGTAGCGGTGTGCATCTGTTTGCCCAGATGACGGGAGGCGGCCAGGAACGGCGCGTGCGAAGCGGCACCGAGAACGTGCCCGCCATCGTGGGACTCGGAAAGGCATGTGAACTGGCGAACGCTCGTATCTCGGAAAACTATGCGGGAAAGTTATCGGCCTTGCGCGACCGGTTGATCGAAGGCGTGATGTCGGCCATTCCCGATACGATGCTGACAGGTCATCGCGACCTGCGCTTGCCGGGTCACGCCAGTTTCTGCTTCCGGGGCGTTGAGGGCGAACCGGTTTTAATCAACCTGGACTTTTCCGGAATAGCCGCCAGCAGTGGAAGCGCCTGTTCTTCCGGAGCGTCGACTCCCAGTCACGTCCTGTCGGCTATGGGGATACCTGCAGACACCATCAAGGGCGCATTGCGCCTCACACTCGGGAAGGATTCGACCGTGGAGGACGTCGACAGGGTGCTGGGGATTCTCCCTCGCATCGTGGCTTCGTTACGATCACTTCAGCGAGGGTAGCCGAAGCGAAGAGGAATGGTATGTAAACGGCAGGGGTCTTTACAGACCCCTGCC
>JAKQQT010000655.1 GCA_029564025.1 Armatimonadota bacterium
TCAATCAAGGTAAAGGCTTTTCGTCTCAATTCAGGTATTCCTTTCGCTGATCCGGGAGGGCGTTTGGACGGTGAATGATTCCGGGTGGGACGGGTTTTCGAGGGTCGATGCACGGGCGATGATACTCGGGGCCGTGCGAACGATATGGGGCGGATCGAAGTAATTCGGTTCCAGCCGGCGCAACAGAAGCGACACAGCTGTTTGACATATCTCCACCAGCGGAAGATCCACTGTGGTCAAAGGCGTGTCGAGCTGGGAAGCCATCGGGACATCGTCAAAACCGATGACGGCGACGTCGTCCGGCACCCGAAGGCCGGCCCGTCGAAGACCCATCATGGCGCCGATGGCAACGAGGTCATTGAAACAGAGCAGGCCGTCAAACGTGTCGGAAGTGCGGGCGAGCGTCTCCGCCGCCTCCCGTGCCCGGCTGACATCACCGAGCCGTCCCTCATACGGGAAAACCGCCGGGTGGATGCCGTGCGCGCGGATTGTGTCGCAGAATCTCTGGAGGCGCAGATTGCCGGACCACAGCGCCAGCGATTCGCTGGGGCAGAAGTAACCAACGCGGCGTCGGCCGATATCAACAAGGTGCTCGGCGGCCATCTGGGCGCCCAGGCCGAAGTCCGCCGTTACGGAATCGACGGACTCGCTGGGGTATCCGAAGAAAACCACGGGGCAGTCAAAGCCCTTTTCGGCGAGGCGCCGGCCTTCCGTTTCGCGCTCGCTCCACATGATGATGCCGTCAACGCCTCGCGCCCGCAGGGTTTCCAGAAGGGCCTTGTCGTCCAGGTAGCGTCCGGCGTCCATGGCCATCACAAGTTCATAACCGGAGTCCAGGAGAAAACTCTCGCACAGGGTGGCCATCTCCGCGAAGAAGGGGTTCTGAACGGGACCGGCGGCCAGGCCGATGGTCATACTGCGCTGGCGGCGGAGGGTTTGGGCGGCGCGGTTGGCCCGGTAACCGAGGCGGGCGGCGACATCGAGGACGCGCTGGCGGGTTCCCGGGCTGACGACGGTACTGCTTCGTGCTCCGTTCAGAATGACGGCGGCGGTGGCCACGTGAACGCCGGCCTCCGCGGCGACATTCCGCAGGGTGGTTCGCTTAGGTTCCGGCGCTTTGTGTTCCATCTGGTGGAAATCAACAGCCAAAGGCCAATCATTTGGTGCGGATTGCCGGCCGGACTTCCGTGGGCTGTATTCCGCGCGTGGAATATGCCTCGGAAGGATTAACCAAAGGTTTGGCTTGGTGTATATACCTTATTGTACACCAAAAGGTCGGGTATACCTACAGAGGATTTGTCGACAACGGATTTTACGGCGATGTTGTGTGTCCTGCCGGCGCTTGCGCTAGCCGAACAGGCTCCCCTGCC
>JAKQQT010000660.1 GCA_029564025.1 Armatimonadota bacterium
GAATTCGAGTTCATCGAGCTTTTCAATATCTCGAACGTGCCGGTGACGTTGTCGCGATTGGATTTCACGGCGGGGGTCGGCTTCAGTTTCAGCAACCAGACGGTTGTCTGCCCGCCGGACCGCTGCGTCGTGCTGGTCAAAAACCCAACGGCGTTTGCCTCGCGCTACGACACCAATGACATGCTCATCGCCGGTCCCTACGTCGGTTCGCTCGCCAACAGCGGCGAACGCATCACGTTGATGGATACTCTGTTCGGTCCCGTCCTCTCATTCAGTTATACCGACACCTGGTATCCGGTAACCGATGGCGGCGGGCCGTCGCTGGAAATCGTAGACCCGTACGCTCCGGTGGCCGAATGGGACAATTCGAATGCCTGGCGCGTCGGCGAAACGCCGTTTGGCTCGCCCGGAACGTACATCGTACCCGAACCTGTAATTCTGGCGTGGCTCCTGCCGGGTGTGCTCACCGTGCTCCGAGGGATGAGGCGTCATTTCTGACGAACCGCCCTGCGTGCCGGTGCGGTGATTGTCCGGACAACGTTGCGTGCGACGTTGTCATTGTTCTGCTACAATTCAATTTGTAACATGTAGGGATTCTATGACCATGCTCCGCGGAATCATCTGTCGTGCCGGTGCAATCGGCTTGTTTGTTGTGACGATCTCGTCCGCGCTGTCTGCCGCCATGCTCATCACGGAATTTATGGCGTTGAACAACACGGTTCTCAGGGATGAAGACGGGCAGTATTCCGACTGGATCGAAATTTTCAATTGGGGCACGAACACCGTCAATCTCGATGGCTGGTACTTGACCGACAACGCGGCCGATCCGCGCAAGTGGACATTCCCGGCGACGAACTGTCCGGCCGGCACATACATGCTGGTCTTCGCCTCCGATAAAAACCGGCGCAAGGCCGGCGCCGAATTGCACACGAACTTCAAGCTCAGCGGCGATGGCGAATATCTTGGTTTGGTCATGCCGGGCGGCTCGAACGTGGCCTGCGAGTATGCGCCGACGTTCCCGCCGCAGGTGCCGGATGTTTCCT